>DASXIA010000176.1:0-19538 GCA_036488155.1 Streptosporangiaceae bacterium
CTACCCTCTCGCGGCGCGCGAGGCAGGCAGGCGACCAGGCAGCCGGGGGCGGAACGAGTGCCGCTAAATGCTCCCGACACGCGCGATCTCCATTACTCAGCGCAATTGGTCAGCTACGCACGGGAGCCAATTCTCTTCTGGCATCATCGCGTTGCGTCGCCCTGCGACGTGCCCGCGCCATCCAGCTGGCGGACTCGTCCTCAAGACGATTGGACCGCGACCTTGCAGCACGGAGCTCACGCGCTCGACACCAGGGCGGGCCGCGCCGGGATGCCGCGAATCGCCGGCCTGACTGCACTGATGCTGGCAGCCGCCTCCGTCGCCGCTGTGACCGCCGTCGCGATCGCAGGGTCGATAGGCCAGGCAAGGCCCGCGGCCGTACGCACCCGCCAGCCAGCGTCGCCAGCCTCGGTACTGTCCGGATCGCCCGCGGCCGTCAGCTCCGGGCTGACGCACCTGCTGTTCTCGTCGGCGCCGTCCGCCGTGGTGGCCAACGCGGCCAGCGCCGCCGACGTGACCATGGCATCGGCCGTCGCAAGACGGGCGCACGCTCCGCTACTGCTGATGTCCCGCAACGGCAACGAAGCAGCTCAGGCGAGCGCGATCCGGTCAGCGCTCAAGGCGCTTGACCCGCACGCACTGCTCGCCATCGGGGTCGCCGGGCAGGCCCTGACGGCCGGCCTGCCCGGCGTCAAGCTCGTGACCAGCGCAAGCGCGCTGCCATCGGTGGCGGCTGCCGCGCCCCAGCGACAAGTGGCCGTGCTGATGAACGATAGCCACTCCGCGGCCAGCGCGGCTCTGGACACCGCCGAGGCGACGACAGCCGCAGTGGCTGGAGCCAGGGTCATCGCCCTGCCCGGCTTCGACCCGCGGACCGATCCGGCGGCGATCAGGGAACTCGCCGCTACCCGGCCGGCGCGGATCATCGGAGTCGGCGCCGGGTTCGGATCGGCGGGTCTGCTTGCATCCAGAGTGGCGGTCGCGGAGACCGGCGCGCAGCTGCCCGGAGGCGGCCAGGTCTTGTTCCCCATGCGCAGGATCGTGGCCCTGTACGGGTGTCCCGGCGTTCGCGCCCTCGGCGCTCTCGGCCAGCAGGGCCTGGCCGCCACCATCGCCCGGGCCAAGGCGGCAGCAGCCCGGTACTCGGCGCTCAGCGACGTGCCGGTGATCCCGGCTTTCGAGATCATCGCGACGATCGCCCTGGGATCGGCCGGCCCGGACGGAACATATTCCTACGAGACGCGCGTCGCCGCGCTCCGTCCGTGGGTCCTCGCCGCGATCAATGCGGGCATGTACGTAACGCTGGACTTGCAGCCGGGCCGGGCAAACTTGCTGGCCCTGGCCGAGCACTACCAGTCGCTGCTGAAACTGCCCGACGTCGGTCTCGCCCTGGACCCGGAGTGGAAACTTGGCCCCCGGCAGCGCCCGCTGCGGCAGATCGGCAGCGTGAGCATCGGGGAAGTGAACAGCGTGGTGAGCTGGCTAGCCCGGCTGACCGCTCGGTACCGCTTGCCGCAGAAACTGCTGGAGCTGCACGAATTCCGGCTGACCATGATCCAGGACATCCAGAAGCTTGACACCCGCAACAGCGACCTGGCCATGGTGATCAACATGGACGGTCAGGGCGCCCCGCGCAGCAAGCAACAGACCTGGGCGGCCGTGGTCGGGGGCGCGCCGAAGGGAGTCTTTTTCGGGTGGAAGGACTTCTACCGCAAGGACACCCCGATGCTCGGCCCGCGGGCCACCCTCAACCATCAGCCCGCGCCGGTACTCATCTCTTACCAGTAACGCCGCGAAGATCACCGGCCATGAAAAAAAAAAAAAGTGCCTTCGGCTGAGTACGACAGGACCCTAGACAAGCCCTATCCTCCCAGGTCAAAGGCACTTTTTTCAGGAACGACGCGAGTCAGCCATTAGCCCGGCGAAAGGCCGACGCTAGGCGATGCGACCTGCGTAGCGGCGCGTGAAGCCGTCGTCGGTGTCAGCGGTAACGGTCACGTCGTAGTACCCGTCGGCGTCCGTGGGCCACTTGACAGTCTTCAGGCGGCCGCCTTCCACGCAGACGGTCTGCGCGTTGCCCGCGAACTCGTTCGGCGTGAGTGTGAAGACGACTTCCTTCAGCCCCTCGTTGGCTAGCGCCAGCCTGACAACGGTCCTGGGCTGGCGGACCAGTGTCGCGGCGACGGTCGGCACCGCCCCGCTGTTCTGACCGGCCGGGACGACTGCGCCCGCGAACGAGGTCAGGAAGCCGTCGGGGCCGTAGACCGAGAACGCGTACTGGCCGGCCGTCTTGGTGGTGTCCCAGGTGTAAGTCTGGTCGCTGCCGTGGACCACCGTGAACGGAGTCGCCGTCGGCGGTAGGAAGTTATCCGGGTAGACGGCGAGCGAGGCGCCGACCTTCCCGCGGACAGAGAGGGTGGCCGTAACCTGGCCACTGCCACGGTAGACGACCGCGTCGGCGTGCGGCTGGTGCATGCTCGGCCGATGGGGCCGGAATCCGGGCTCCTGGACAGGGAACGTCTGGCTGCCCTCGGGCGGAGTCGTCACGGGGGGGAAGCTCTTCTCCTGGTCCGACTGTGTGATCAGCGGCACCGTGTCCGGCAGGTCCGGGATGGAGACGTCGGGGCGAGCGAAGTCGAAGGCGGCCGTCAGGTCGCCGGAAATCGACCGCCGCCAGTCAGTGATGTTGGCGGCCCGCACCCCGGTCCAGGTCTCCAGGAACTGCAGCATCGAGGTGTGGTTGTAGGTATTGGAATCCACATAGCCGCCGCGGGTCCAGGGCGAGGCGATGATCATCGGAACCCTGTTGCCCAAGCCGATCGGGAGCCCGTCGATGAGTTCGTTCGTCACGCTCGTTTCCGGTGCCGGGGGCAGCACGTGGTCAAAGTAGCCGTCGTGCTCGTCATAGGTGATGAACAGGGCGGTGGAGTTCCACAGGTCTTGGTTGCCCATCAGCGCCTCGAGCACCGTCCGGACGTAGTGGGCGCCATAGCTCGGGCTTGCCGCCGGATGCTCGGTGTAGTTGTCCGGCGCCACTATCCAGGAGACCTGCGGCAAGGTGCCCGCCGCGGCGTCGGCGAGGAACTGGGCTAGCACGTGGTTGACGTGGTTCGGACCGAGCGGCACGCCCGCGTTGGGCTGCCAGGGCTGGACGGCGCCACGGACGGCCAGTTCTTGTCCCGCCGCGGTGGTCGCGTTCTCCGAGTCCTCGTACTGCTGGTAGAACCACAGCGGGTTGTCGCCGAAATCGCCGACCCAGGCGTTGACTCCGCCGCCGTCCCCGACCTCATGGTTGGTGTAGACCTGCCAGGTAATACCCGCCTCCTGCAGGAGCTCGGGGTACGTGGTAACCGCATTAGTGCCGCTGAACACCGCGGCGTAGTCGTCTGGGTTGCTGATAAAACCGCCGCTCGTGCCGGCCCAGAAGTACATCCGGTTCGGGCTCGTCGGGCCAAGAATCGCCTGATAGTAGCCATCGCAGATGGTGAACGCGTCGGCCAGGGCGTACTGGAAGGGGATGTCGGCGCGCGTGAAGTAGCCCATCGTCTGCTCGGTCTTGGACGGAACGTAGTTGTTCCAGAGACCGTTATTGCGCGCGCTGTGGTCACCGACCCAGCTGTGATCCAGGTCCCTCGCATTCTGGGCGTTCACATTTGCCGAGTCCATGTGGAACGGCAGCAGGTAGCCCGAGTCCGTCCTGGCCGCGTCCGGCTGCTGGAAGATGGTGGTGCCGTTCTGGTACTTCAGCACCTGCTTGTCGGCGAAGCCGCGCACGCCCCGCAGGCTCCCGAAGTAGTGGTCAAACGACCGGTTCTCCTGCATGAGGATCACGACATGCTTCAGATCGCGGATCGTACCGGTGAGATGACCCGGCTTCGTCGCCGCGGCGGCCCTGGGCGCCCTCGCGATCCCGCCGAGTTGGGCACCCGCGCCCGCAGCGATCGCTACCCCGGCGGCTGTGCCGCCCAGGCTGAGGAACCGGCGGCGGGAGACGGCGGCCTGGAACGGCGCCAGCGAGCGGTAGTCGGTGAATGGGGCGGCAGGGCTGGCCGGCTCCCCCTGGCGGCCTGCGTTGTCCATATCGATGACGTCCACGTCCTCTCAGCAGTGACACAACGAAGCCATCCCAGGCAACGCGAATCACGTGAACAACGCCAGACAGCGGGGCTTGGGCGTAGGCGAAATGGAGATGAACGCGGCCGCCTGGCCCGCTCCCGGGTGCGGCCCCTATTCTGCGTGCGAAAGGTGCCGGGAACGGGCATTACCGGGGAGATCTTGAGCGGCAGCGACTCCAGCCGCGGCGGCAAAGCGGGGAGGGCGTGTGCGCTTCAGGCGGCCGGCCGGCAACGGCGACGCAGAGATCTTCCAGCGGCCAGGCGTACGCGAATTGCGCCTGCTGGCGGACGCCCTGCGAGCCGAGACAGTCGGCGGTGGCCTGCTGATCGCTGCCATCGTCGTCGCCCTGATCCTGGCTAACACCGCCGCGCATACCTGGTACGTGCACCTGCAGCACATCGCCCTCGGCCCGGCCGCCCTCCTGCTGCACCTGAGCCTGGAAACGTGGGCGGCCGACGGCCTGCTCGCCATCTTCTTCTTCGTAGCCGGCCTCGAGCTCAAGCGCGAGCTGGTCGCGGGCGAGATGCGCCGCCCGGCGGCCGCGGTAGTGCCAGTCGCGGCCGCGATCGGCGGCATGGTCCTGCCCGCGCTTATCTACCTGGCTATCAATCTCGGCCATCCGGCCGCGGGCGGCTGGGCCGTACCCTCGAGCAGCGACCTGGCCCTGGCTCTGGGAGTGCTCGCGATCACCGGACGATTTCTGCCTGCGGCACTGCGGGCGTTCCTGCTCACGCTGGTCGTGGTGGAGGACATCGGAGCAATTCTGGTGATCGCCGTCGTGTACACCGGCAGCGTCAGATTGCTGCCGATGGCGGGCTCCATTGTCCTGCTCGCGGTGTTCTGGCTGCTGCAGCGGCGCCGGCTGACCGCGTGGTGGCTCACCGTGCCGCTCGCGGTCGTGATCTGGGCACTCGTGCACGCTGCCGCGGTGCATGCGACCGTGGCCGGCGTCGCGCTCGGGCTGCTCATCCCGGTGACCGGCAACGGCAGGGACGAATCGCCGGCAGAGCGCATCGAACATCTGATCCGGCCGGTCTCCGCCGGACTGGCTGTGCCCGCCTTCGCACTGCTGTCGGCCGGCGTCGTCATCTCCGGCAGCTCGCTCAGGGCAGTTGTGACTAGCCGGCTCGGCATCGGCGTGCTGGCCGGACTGGTCATCGGGAAGGCAGTCGGCATCTTCGGGACTGCCTACCTGACGGCCCGGTTCACCAGGGCGCACCTGAGCCCGGGGCTGGACTGGGCGGACATCCTCGCCGCCGCCGTCCTGTGCGGTATCGGCTTCACCGTGTCGCTGCTGATCAGCGACCTGGCGTTCGGCCCGTACTCGGCGGCGGCGAACATTGCCAAGATCGCCGTGCTCGTGGCATCCGTGCTTTCCAGCATGTTCGCGTGCGCGCTGCTGCTGGCGCGCAACTCGCACTACCGTCGCCTGCGCATGGCGGAGGCAAAGCCGGCCTAGATCATGATCACGTAAAGAAGGTGGCGGCAGATTCAGCGGCCTTCGTGATCATGGCTGACTAGCGCGATAGGCCCATCAAGTCAGGCTCGGTGAACGCGACGGTGGCACAGTCCGCCGCGAACGTGACCAGCACGTCGACGTGCTCGCCCGCCAGCACCCGCGGCAGCCAGTACTTTGCGTCGTCCCACATCTGCGCCAGCGGCAGCTCATGCTCGCCGAACCACTTCGGCGCGACTTCGTCGGACTCCTCGGGCTCGCCCTGGTACACCGACGTGACGAAGACCTCGGCGGTCTGATCCCAGGACGGCCGGGCCGGAAACCGGAACTCGATGCTCGCCATGTGCTGAACCGAGTCGGGGGGCACGATGAGGCCTGATTCTTCCTGCACCTCGCGGACGGCGGCGGCCTCTGCCTTCTCTCCGTCCTCGATGTGCCCGCCGAGGCCTACCCACTTGCCCGCCCCGAAGCCGGACTTTTTCAGCCCGAGCAGCACCTCAGGGCCGGTCAGCGTGCTGCGCCTGATCAGGCAGAGGCAGGTCTGGGTAATGGTCGGCATCGGCTCAGCGTAGCTGCAGTGCGTACCGGAGCCGTCACTGGCAGCGGCGTGTCGTCCTTACGCGCCGCCGCGGGCGACCGTGATCAGCCGGTCCAGCACGGCACCGTCGCTCACTCGCAGCCCGTCGTGCTCGTACTCGCTGGTGACCCACGGCCGCAGGCCCCGGATGGCGGCTGCGGTCTGCAGCGAAAGCTCCCGCGGCACGTACATGTCGTTGAAGTACACAGCGGCGGCCGCGGGCACCGCGGTCCGTCCCAGCTGCCCGGCGTCGTAGAGGGCAGGCCAGTCGTCCCTCTCTGCCAGCAACTCTGCCGCCTCGGCCAGCGGCTCTAGCGCCGGGTCAAGACCGAACGCCCACGGGTAGATCATCTCGCCGGTGAACAGCAGCGGCTCATCCCCGTCGACAGCGGCAGCGGGCGAGAACTCGCCGAACTCGGCTCGCACCCGCTGTGCCGCCCACCGGGTCGCCGCCCCCTGGGCGTAACACGCCTCGTGCACCGTCGCGTAGAGCGGCGCTGACGCATAGGACAGCAACTGCGCGGCCCGGTGCAGGAAGTCATCGCTCAGTTCCTGGCCGGCGAACGGGTCTTCGAGCAGGTAATGCAGCGTGTGCGAGCCCGTGCTGTAGCCGAGTAGCTGACCAAGCGCCTGGAACCGTTCGACCGTTAGCGGGCCGGCACCGGGCAGCCGCACGGGGTCTCCGGTCCGCTCCGCCCGGTCCAGCGCCCTCGCGACCCGGCGGGCGACCTCGACGTCCTGCGGGTACCGCTCGTAGTGCTCCCGGCAGTTCGCTGCGACTTGCCGGTAAGTAAGCCGGTACACCTCCTCTGCGGTGGCCGACAAGCCCGGCAGCCCGCCAGTGAGCAATGCTTCGCTGATGCCGCCCGGCGCGATCGACAGGTAGCTGACCGTGCAGAAGCCACCAAAACTCTGGCCGAGCACGGCCCACGGACCGCCGCCGGTCACCTGCGGCCGGATCAGTTCAGCGTCCTTGACGATGGAGTCGGCCCGGAAGTGTGCCAGGTAATCAGCCTGGGCCGTGGCCTTCGTGAGGTGCGCCAGGGTCTGCCGTGTGGCCGGGGTCGATCGGCCGGTCCCGCGCTGGTCGAGCAGCAGCACGCGGAAATCTCGCAGCGCCCGGTCCAGCCAGGTGTCTCTGCCGACCGGCCGCGGTGCGCCGAAGCCGGGCCCGCCCTGCAGGAACAGCAGCCAGGGCAGCTCGGCCGATCCACCAGGTGCCGCCGGGTTGTCGGCCGCGACAACCTCGCGTCCGAAGATCTCGATCTGCTCGCCGTCGGGCTTGTCGTGGTCAAGCGGAACAGCGAACGTGCGCTCGGTAATGACGGTGCCTGGCTGACGGTAGCTGAGCATGATCAGCACACTAGCGCCCCCGGACGCCGCGGCCGGAATTACGATAATCGCCAGGGAAAGCCGCCAATTGCCGTGCGCTAGCCGGACGAAAGGAGCCGCATGCTGGGACTGCCGTCCGCCGATGAACACGGCCGAGAGTCCCCGCGCGGCCCGGCCGCAGCGTTGTTCGCTGCCGACCAGGCGTCGCGCGGTCTCGGCATGGAACTGCTGCATGTCGGGCGCGGCACTGCCGTAGTACAGATGCGGGTCGCACTTCAGATGCTCAACGGACACTCGATCGGCCACGGCGGGTTCGTCTTCATGCTCGCCGACACCGCGTTCGCCTGTGCGTGTAACAGCGATGGCGCGGTGACAGTAGCTTCCGGCGCGGACATCAACTTCATCGCCCCGGTACACGAGGGCGATGTCCTGGTGGCGACCGCGGCCGAGCGGGACCGCTACGGCCGCAGCGGCATCTACGACGTCACGGTCCGCCGCGGCGACGACGTCGTCGCAGAGTTCCGCGGCCGCAGCCGGACCCTCGGCTAGCCGCGCACTGGCGCGCAGCTGCACGAAACGCGGCAATTTCAGGCCGGGAACGCGCAACTTCGGGGCCCGTCCGGACATAACCAGGACGTGACCATGGCTGCGAATACACGCTACGGAGACGCAGCGCTCTGGCAGGCCGCGGCCGCCGGGGAGCACGCGGCCTTCGGCCAGCTGTTCGACCGGCACGCGACCGCTGTCTACAACTACCTTTACCGGCGCAGCGCTGACTGGTCGGCCGCCGAGGACCTCACCGCCGCGGTTTTCCTGCAGGCCTGGCGGCGCCGCCGTGAGGTGGTATTCGACCGCGACTCGGCGCTGCCATGGCTGCTCGGCGTCGCCAGGCTCCAGCTGCGGAACGCGACCCGTTCCCGTGCGCGCTATTTAGCAGCGCTCAGCCGGGTCGGCCGCCAGGCTCTGACGGAGGTCACTCACGCCGATCCGGCAGACCTGGTTGCCCGCCGGCTGGACGACGCGCAGCAGGTCAGGGAGCTGCGTGCGGCCATCGCCCGGCTGCCGCGGCAGCAGCGCGAGGTCATTGAGCTGTGCGTCTACGCGGGGCTCGACCAGCAGGCTGCCGCCCTGTCGCTCGGAGTTTCTGTCAGCACTGTCAAGTCCCGGCTGCACCGGGCACGGCAGCGGCTGGCGAACGAGTTGCGGTCAGCACAGCCCGGCTCGGCAGCCAGCCGCAGGGAGGAACTGTGAACCCCATCGATGAGCTGGCGAACCTGCTGCCGCCGGCGCCGCCAGGCCGGGAGTTGCCGCACCGCGATCTGCACCAGGCGGACCTGCTAGCGGTCATCGATGCCGACTGGACGGCCCGCTCGCAGCAGGCACCCCGAACGCAGTCCGCCGGGCTGCGGTCATCCCGGCTGCAGTCAACGCGGCGGGTGTCGTCGTGGTGGCTGTCGTCGTGGCGGCTGTCATCGTCACCGGGGGACACCGGCCGGCGATGGCTGGCTCCGTCCGCAGCGGCGATCGCCGTTGCCTGTGCCGTAATCGTCGTTGCCGTAGCGGCTGTCGCGTTGCCCGGCTTGCTCGGCTCCGGCAGGACGCCAGGCTCCCGGCCGACCGGACCCCGCCCGCACGGCAACAGCGAAGCGCCCGGGCCCGGCGGCAGCCCGCTGACTCTCACCCGGCACTGGACGGTGCCTGCCGCCGCGATCGGCACCATCGTTGCGGCCAGCGACGACGGCAACGTAGTCGTGACCGGCGCGGCCACCAGCACGGCGTCGGTGACGGCTATCCCGACCTACCACGGCAAGCCTCCGACGATCAGCGTGCGCGTGTCGGCCGGGTCGCTCACCGTGACTGCCCGCTGCCCGGCTCAGGAGCAGAACTGCTTGGTCACGCTCAAGCTGACGGTGCCGTCGCGCGAGCATGTGGTGGCTGAATCGGGTGAGGCGGACATCCGGCTCGCGGGCCTCGCCGGTGGCGGCAAAGCCACCGCGGACCAGGGGAACGTCAGCCTGAGCAGGGTCAGCGGCGGGATGACCGCCATCGCAGGGCAGGGCACCATCGACGCTCACCAGATCAGCGGCTCCCTGACTGCACGCGCAGACCAGGGCAATATCGACGTCACCGGCCTGACCGGGAAGCTGGCGGCCAACGCTGGCCAGGGCAACATCACGCTGACGGGGATCGCCGGAAGGCTGACCGCCCATGCTGGCCAGGGCGGCATCAGCGCGACCGGTCTGGCAGTCCGGCAGGCGACGCTGACCAGCGGCCAGAGCACCATCGATGCGTCGTTCAGCCAGCCGCCCGCTCTGGTGGTGGCCACCTGCCAGATGGGATCGGTGAGGCTGCACCTGCCAGGCAACTCGTCCTACGCCGTGACCGCGAGCGCCCAGATGGGCGGCACGTCCGTGCGCGTGCCGCAGTCGGCTGGCTCGCCGCACGTGGTCAAGGCAACGAGCCAGATGGGCTCGGTGACGGTGGCCGGCTAGCGAATAAACGTCCTCCGGCGCTGATATGTTCGACCTGTGCGGTTTTTTCCGATTCCTGGGGACAGGGTATTTCCAGAAGGCATCACTGAAGGGCCGGGCACGACCTTCTTCGTGGGCAGCATGACCGACGGGACCCTCTACCGCGGCGACATTCGGACCGGTGCAGTCGAGGTGTTCCTGCCCGCGGACGGGGACGGCCGCGGCAACATCTGCGGCCTCGACGTGGACGGCTATGGACGGCTGGTTTCCTGCGACTTCGCCAGTGGCCAGCTGTTCGTGCACGACATCGCGGCTCGGTCCCTGATCGCCCGGCGCCGGCTACCAGCCGAAACGGCGCGACCTAACGATGTGGTGGTGCACGGCGACGCTGCCTACGTCACCGACAGCCACCGGCCAGTCGTCTGGCGCCTGCCCACCGGCCCTGAGGTGGGCGAACCAGAGATAGCCGTGGACCTTGCTCCGGCCGGCGCAGCCGAAGAAGCGTTCCTGAACGGCATCGTGTGCCACCCGAACCGACCGTTGCTGCTGGTATCGGCGCAGGGCGAGGGTGCGGGGCTCTGGCGGGTCGATCCGGCTGATGGCTCCGCGTCACTGGTCGACCTGAACGGATACGAGTTCAACGCGGACGGGATGCTGCTCAACGGGGACACGCTCTATGGCGTGACCAACCGTGGCGAGACTCACGAGGACGTCCGTTTCCTGCTGAGCGCCGCCCGGCTGGCTCCGGACTGGCGGTCTGGCGTCATCGTGGGCGAACTCAGCCAGGAGACATGGGACAGCCCCACAACGATCGCCTCGGTTGGCGGCGAGCTACTCGTTGTGTGCGCCCAGTTGGCAGCCATGAGAACTGGCACCCCGCACGCGCTTCCGTTCGTGGTAGCCGCGAGCGACTTCCCCCGCTGGGAGTGAGCGCTCTGCCAGCCACGGCTGGTCCGGCAGGCCTATTGACGGACCGCTCGAGGCGGCCGTTCTGGCGAGCCGATCTTGGGTAGACCGACTGAGCCCGCACCGGCTAGATTCGGCCACGTGCTGCTCCGCAAGCTCCGCATGCCGCTCCGCAAGCTCGCCGTCAGGGTTTACCGGCGGCGGCTGCGCCGCCGGCTCGTCCGCGGGCCGCTGCCGCGGCACGTCGGCCTGATCATGGATGGCAACCGGCGCTGGGCCAAGCAGGCCGGGTTGGCCAGCCCGAGCGATGGCCACCGGCACGGCGCGGAGCACATTCTGGACGTGCTGGCCTGGTGTCAGGCGGCGGGCATCCGGCATGTCACGCTGTTCCTGTGCTCGGCGGAGAACCTGGCCCGGCGGGACGACGCCGAGGTGACCGCGCTCATGGATGTCATCGAGCGGATCGTGGTCGGCCGGATCGCGACTGCCGACCCTGCATGGCAGGTCCACGTCGCCGGGCTGGTGGACATGTTGCCGGCCAGCACCGCCGACACGCTGAAGCGGGCCGCGGAGGCCACCCGCGCCTGCGCCACTGACGCGCACGTCACGCTGTGCGTCGGCTATGGCGGACGGCAGGAGATCGCCGAGGCTGTCCGGATGCTGCTCCTGGAGCAGGCGGCGGCAGGCGTCAGCCTGCCTGAACTCGCGGGCAGGCTTGCGGAGGACGACATCGCCAGGCACCTGGCCGGTGACGGCCAGCCCGAGCCCGACCTGATCATCAGGACCAGCGGCGAGCAGCGCATGTCAAACTTCCTGCTCTGGCAGAGCACGGGTGCCTACCTGCATTTCTGTGACTGCTACTGGCCGGCCTTCACAGAGGTCGACTTCCTCAGGGCGCTGAGGGACTTCGCCAGGCGATCGTCCGCGGCGGACGACTGAGGATGCGCGTCGCGGTTTTCCTCGGCAGTTCCGTCGGCAGCCGACCCGAATACACTGCGGCGGCCGCCCACTTCGGTACCAGCCTGGCGCAGGCGGGCGTCGGCATCGTCTACGGCGGCGCGAGCGTCGGGATGATGGGCGCGATGGCTAACGCGGCACTGGCCGCCGGCGGCGAGGTCATCGGCGTGATTCCAGGTGGTTTGTTCGCGGCCGAGATCCCGCATCCGGGCCTGACCCGGATGGAGGTCGTCGGCACCATGCACGAGCGCAAGGCACTGATGGCCGACCTCGCTGACGGTTTCGCCGCGCTGCCCGGCGGCCTCGGAACCCTGGACGAGCTGTTCGAGATCCTGACCTGGCAGCAAATCGGGCTGCATGACAAGCCGGTCGCTTTGGTCGACGTTGATGGCTTCTGGGATCCGCTGACTTCGCTGCTGGACCAACTGGCCGCCGCCGGCTTCGTGCCGGAAATTACCCGCGCCTCCCTGGTCCGGGTAGGGGATGCCGCCGAGTTCCTCGGCCTGCTGCGCTCCGCGGGCTCGCATCCGGTCCAGGCCACCCGCGACGTGGAACCATGACCGACCAGATCGAGGACAGCGGGCCAGACACTCGCGACGTCACGGCCGAGGTGGAGTTCATCAGCGCTGAGCGGCTGATCTTCTTCTCCGACGCAGTCGCGGCCATCGCTATGACGCTGCTGGCGTTCACGCTCAAGGTTCCCGCCAGCACGTCCTGCAAGCCGATCGCCGGGGGTGCCTGCAACCAAGCCATCCTGACTGGCCTGTGGAACGACCGCCTCAGCTATCTGGAGTTCCTGATCAGCTTCGTGGTCATCGGCGGTCACTGGCGGTCGCATCACCGGCTCTTCAGGTACGTCAACCGGCTCGACTCGCGCATCATCACGCTCAACATGGTCTGGCTACTGATGATCGTGATCATCCCGTTCGCTACCGAGATGCTGTCCGGTCGCGGCGGCTTCGGCGTCCGGTTCAGCCTGTATGCGATCATCCAGGTCCTCACCTTGCTGACCTTCCTGCTGATGAGCCGGCACCTGCGGGGAGGCGAGCTGCTGCGACCCACGGCACCGCCGCCCACCGCTAGGGATGACGACGCTTCACTGCTGACAGTCGCCGTCATGTTCGCGATATCTATCCCGGTCGCCTTCGTGCCGGGGTGGGGGCAGTGGGCGTTCGTGTTCTGGGTCGCGTCGGCTCCGGCCGGCCGGGCCGTGCGGCGGCGCCTGGCCCGCGACCGCAATCGAGATACGGATGGCGCCGACTGAACCAGCCGGCGTAGCTTCACGCAGCGCGGAGCCGGTAGCGAGTACCACTGCTGCCCTGTACCCAGCTGTCCGGCAGCGCGGAGGCCAGAGCGTGCTGGGCCCGCCAGCCGGTGCAGTGCCCGGGCACCACCATGTCGGGCGCTAGCTCGGTAATCGCCTGCACGGTAGGGCCGATGCTCGGGGCGAAGAACTCGCCGTTCAAATGCAGGCCGCCGAGCAGCGCATGCAACCGTCGGACACCCGTTAGCCGCAGGGCATGACGCACGATGTTGACGGCACCAGCGTGCCCGCACCCGGTCACCACAACCAGGCCTTTCCCGCGCACGAGCACCACGAGCGCCTGGTCATCCAGCACCAACGGGTCGGGTTCCCAGTCCGAACCGGACCAGCGCTGATGCGCCGGGGGCATGCCGTGTTCGAAATCGGTTGTCCGGTCAACCTCGCCGGTGATCAGCACGGAGCCGTCGACCAGCACTGACGGCTGCCGCCGCTCGATCACCTCGAAGCCCTCACCGGCCAGGGCGCGCTTGCTCAGCGTCGGCATGTCGTCGGCCCCGCCGCCCTGCAGTACCAGCCGGCGGTGCGTCCAGGCCAGCGGGTGGAGGACCATCGGCATAGACCGGGCTCCGAGGCGGCGGGCCAGTCCGGCCAGGCCCCCAGCGTGATCAAAGTGGCCGTGGCTAAGGACGACCGCGTGTACGGCGGTCAGGTCAACGCCGAGCCGGTCGGCGTTCGTGACCATTGCGTCTGGTGACAGGCCGGTATCGAACAGGACAGACGTCGTGGCATCGCCCCGGCGCACCGTGACGAGCGCTGAGAAGCCGTGCTCGGCCATCAGCCCGACAGTGGTAGCTCCCGACTCGAATTGTGGAGCCTGGGCGGTGCCGGCCGTGAATGGCGCCCTGGTGACTGCCTCATCTCCGGCGAGGAGCGCGTCGTAGACATTGTCGACGAGGGTCGTGATCACGACCTCGTCCACCGGCGCCAGCGCGATCGGGTCAACCGCATTTCCCGTGACGGACTGTGGCGCCGCCTTCCGAATGTCGGCCGCAGTGGCCGGCTCCTCACACAAGGAGCTACTCCGCCGCAGCCGGGACGACAACCTCGATCAGCCCGGTATTCACGTCGTACACCAGACCGGACACGAGCACGCTGGGCGGGAGCGTCCGCCGGGCGATGTCCACGTCGATCCGGACAGCTGCATACGGGTCATCGACGGCCTTGCCCTCCAGGTCCGCCACCGGGATCTCGAAGTACTCCGCCAGCTGCTCGGGATAGTCCGCGAGGCGTCGGATCCCGCAGTCAGTGTGGTGCAGGATCACCATGGCGCCAGCCGGCGGCTGCCCCTGACCAAGCCGGCCTAGCAGAGCCCACGACCGCAGTGTTGCTGGCGTAACCCGGCCGCCGATGTTACGCATCACGACAGCCTCGCCAAGCGCGAGCCCCAGCAGGTCACGCGGGTCCACTCTGGAATCGACACAGCCCACGACCCGAAGTGTCTGGTTAGTCGGGAAAGCCAGACCCGCGAACGCCCCGGCGGCGGCGAACCTCGAGTTCCGCTGGACCAGTTCATCGACAGAGATGCTCATGATCACCAAGCCTATCGCCCCGCTAAATGGGCAGCGGCGTTGTGCCGAGGCCGCCTGGCTGGCGCCAGTCCGGCCTCCGGGCTACTCGGGAATCTGGCTCGACAGGCAGAACGGGTGACCGGCTGGATCCAGCAGAACTCGCCACCGATCCGGGGCCGGCTGAGTAGCCGGCAGGGTCGCACCGAGCCGGACGGCTTCGGCCTGCGCCTTGTCGAGGTCGTCGACGGCTAGGTCCAGGTGCATTTGCTTGGGCACGGCCGGATCGGGCCAGCTCGGCTCACGGTAGTCGTCGACGCGCACGGTCGCGAGCCACCCGTGGTCGGTCTTGACCGCGCAGAAGTCGTCGCTGGTGAAGGCCACCTCGCCGCCGATCAGCTGAGCCCAGAAGGCAGCGAGCGCCGATGGGTCGGAGCAATCCAGGGCCGTTGACGCCAATCGAGCTACCGCCATGACGGTGACACTACCGGAGCATGCCGGAGCCACGCCGCCGGGCTGCGGCGACCGTAGTTGCCCGCAACAACTGGGCGGTCGTCACCGGACCGACCCCGCCAGGCACAGGGGACAGGGCGCCGGCTACCTCAGTCACCGCGGCACCCACATCGCCGACAAGGCTGCCGTCGGCAGTGGTGCTGGTGCCCACGTCAACGACGACCGCGCCGGGCCGGACGTGCGCTGAAGTGATGAGGCCTGGCCGCCCGGCTGCCGCGACGAGCACCTCGGCCTCCCGGGTAACGCCGGCCAGGTCGGGAGTGCGCGAATGACAGATCGTTACCGTGGCGTCGCGGGCCAGCAGTAGCTGGGCCACCGGTTTGCCGACGACGGCGGAGCGGCCCACGACGACGGCCCGGCGGCCGGACAGTTCGACGCCGTGGAAGTCGAGTAGCTGCATGACAGCCTCAGCTGTAGCCGGGGCGAACGCCGGCAAGCCTGCGGTGAGCCGGCCCAGCGAGACCGGGTTCGCGCCGTCGACATCCTTGGCCGGGTCGAGGGCCTCGGCCAGGTCCGCTGCTGTTGCACCAGCAGGTACCGGCGTCTGCAGGATGATGCCGTGCACCGCTGCGTCTGCAGACAGCCGGGCCAGCTCTGCTTCAATCTGGCCGGGTGCCGCGTGCGCACCCAGGTCGGCGATCTCGCACTCAATCCCTGCCCTGGCCGCCGCGCCGCTGAGCGAGCGCACATACCACGCCGCTGACTCATCCTGTGTCGCAGTCACGATCGCGAGCCGGACCGTGGTCCCTCCGGCAGCAGCCGCGGCAACCGCATCAGCGGCTTGCGCGCGCAGGCGGGCAGCGAGGTCCTTGCCATCAAGCCGTCGCGCGGTCACCGCAGCAGATCCGCGCGAACTGCCGAAGTCACCGCGTCGGCGCGGGCGAGCAGCAAGTCGACCTGCGCGACGACTTCGCCATACCGGCCGCGAGCCGCTGTGTCTGTGATGCCTGCCAGGTTAGCTTCGACGAGGATCCGCGAAGTCGCTGTCGCCGCGCGAATGGCGTCCGCGGCAGCCGCCAGGTCACCGAGCACGGTACGGTTGCCGGCCGGCCCGAGCGCCTCGGCCAGGTCGAGCAGCCGAGCAGCAGCGGCGATCACCGCGGCCGGCGGTTCGGTCGCGGTGACGAGCGCCGCGGCGATTGCTGCAGACCGGGCTGCCTTCTGGTCGGCGGTGTCCTTCGGGAGCCCGTAAGCGGCTGCTACCGAACCGAACGCCGCTGCATCGGCCGCGATGAGATCCGTGCACTCCGCACGCAGCTGGTCCGCCTCGCGCATCACGCGTTCGGCCGTCTCCGCCACGGCCGCATACTTGGGGCCGGTCGTGTACCGGGCAACCATCGCCAGCAACGCCGCTGCCTGCGCAGCAGTCAGCGCAGCCGCCGCGCCGCCAGCCGGGGCGGCAGTCCTCGCGGCCAGCTTCTCGAGAAAACTGTCTATCGTCTCGCTGCGCCCGGATATCTCAGTGCTCACGGTCGTCTCGTCCCGCTCTGTTATCTCGTCGCTCACGGTCGTCCGCGGCTGGCAGGTTACCGCTCGTGGCCCGAGCCGATCCGCTCAGATCTCCCGTGCGCGCTTAGCTCATGATTCACCTCCGTCGCTCCCGCATCCCGCTACGGGTGGCCGGTGCATTACTACGTCGCCATCGCCCCTGGGGAGGGGTCTAGGCGCTGGCATTCGGTCATCTTGGTACTGATCGGCGGCGAATGAACTTCGCTGTGGGTTATGCCGACTGGAACGAGATTGAAGATGGGGCGCCCCCCGGAATCGAGACTGGGATCGGGCCAGTTGGGCACCCCGTGGGAGCGCATGCACTGGGCGAACCTTCGCTCGGCGGTCAGAATCTGTTGCACTAGCGCGGCAGGACAGTCGTCGGCCATGAAACATTGCTGGGCCTGCTGCTGAAACGACCCGGTGGTCGGGAGCAAGTGCTGGCAGGCGCTCTGGGCCGTCTGGAGCTGGGAGCTGCTGACCCCGAATTGCTGCGCTCCTCCCTTGGGGACCTGTCCGTTGCTGGCGGGATCGGGGAAGTTCGGCACCCCGTGGGAGCGGATGCAGGACGAGTAGGCGACCGCTGACCGGGAGCTTGATGACCCTGCCGCGTTCGGTGAGCCGCCGGAACCGGTAGATGATGACGGGCTGCTGCATGCCGCCAGCAGGGCCACGGCGGCAGCGGCTATGGTGGCGGCCGCGGTTCGCGCCGCCGGCGGTCGTGCCTGCCGTGGCCGGCGCATGACGGGGGTGCCGTCGTTCATCATGCCCTCCTCAAGTGGCTGTGTCGTGGCTGCGGGTGGTCAATCGATGTGCAGTCTGGCGGGTCGCCCATGACACGAGCCGAACAGTGATTGTTAAGCGGCTGTCATCCGGCCAGTCGCACACTGTGCAGGCGCGGGTGCTGGTCGTGGCCCCCGGACAACCTGCAGTCCAGGGGTCCTTCCCTTTCCTGGGAGACACCTCCCAGGAAAGGGAAGTTGCGACGTTAACCGCCCGCCCTCGCCATTCGGCGCCGGCATGAACAGGAGGCCGTCCCGTGCCAGTCGGCGATCCGGCCCTCCGGATCGCCGACCGACGGCGAGACGTCAGTCAGGGATGCCCGGCGTCGGCGACCGCCATCGGCTATAGTGATCGCGAAGGGGAGTAGTCCTTTCGCTGGCAGGCCGACATACCGGCGCGATGCGCCCGGCCGCCAGGCCACTGGAGGAGTGGCGGACGAGACCTTCGGCTGTTGAATCAGTTCCGGCCGAAGATGCTCCCAAAACGGGACTTCTCGGGCGGCCGAGCGTAAGGACGCCTGCTTCATGCTTCAGCTTGCGGTGATTGGCATCGCGTTTGCGGTGACCTTCCTTGCCGAGCTGCCAGATAAATCGATGTTCGCCTCGCTGGTGCTAGCCACCAGGCACCGCGCCGGGTGGGTATGGGCCGGAGCAGCGGCGGCGTTCACGGTGCACATGGCGATTGCGGTCACGGCGGGCCAGTTGCTCACCCTGCTCCCGCACCGCATCGTCGAGTGGCTGGTGGCCGGGCTCTTCACCGCGGGCGCGGCGTACCTCTGGTTCACCAGCTTCCGGCCGCAACACCATGAGGAGGCGGATGCCGCCCGGCAGGGCGGCGTGCCGCCATCATTCCTGCGCGTCGCCGCGACCAGTTTCGCGGTCATCTTCGTCGCCGAATGGGGTGACATCACGCAGCTCACCGCAGCGAACCTGGCAGCGCGGTACAACCCGGTGCTGGTCTTC
Organism: Streptosporangiaceae bacterium; assembly: GCA_036488155.1. Classification (GTDB taxonomy): domain Bacteria; phylum Actinomycetota; class Actinomycetes; order Streptosporangiales; family Streptosporangiaceae; genus JAJYUU01. The sequence continues at coordinate 18,391 of DASXIA010000176.1, forward strand.
GCCGGGGCGACAGCCGGCCTATGGGCCGTCGCCGCAATAGCGGTCAGCATCGGCGCCAAGAGCCTCAGCCTGATCCCGATGGCCTGGGTCAACCGGATCACCGGGCTGATCTTGCTGGTTCTGGGCAGTTATGCGGCATTCTCCGCAGTCACCGGGTAATTCGCCCTGCTTCATTCCACTTTTCACGGCTCGGGTACCCTCTGGCGCCCGTTTGAGGGTGATATGGGCGTACCGGAGCCGTGAAAAGACAGCGAGTGACAACTTCGCTACGCGTGGTCCGCGGACAAACCATCGCATTCCGCCGGAGAGAGTGCCGACAGCCAGATCTCCACACCGAAGGCTTTGTGATGTCGCAGCTGATCTAGGGGCCGGTCCGGCGCGACGCCCGCGCAGCTCCGCGGCGCTTGACGGCCCGCTCGCTGCTGTGACTGGATTGTGACGAAAAGATGCATCGCGGAGAGGGATCGACCGTGGCTGAGACTGCGAACGAGGCACTCCGCCGCAAGTACGCGAAAGAGCGTGACAAGCGGTTGCGGCCTGAGGGCAACGATCAGTACGTGCGGGTGACAGGCCAGTTCGGCCACTACCTGACCGACCCTTATGCGGAGCGGGTCGCGCGCGAGCCCAAGCGTGACCACGTGACGGTGGCCTTCGTGGGCGGGGGATTCGCCGGCCTGCTGACCGCCGCCCGCCTCAAGGATGCCGGGATCTACTCGGTACGCATCGTGGAGAAGGCCGGCGGATTCGGGGGCACCTGGTACTGGAACCGCTATCCCGGCGCGCAGTGCGACACCGCCGCGCTGATCTACATGCCGTTGCTCGAGGAAACCGGCCATATGCCGTCCGAACGCTACGCGCACGCCCCGGAAATCCTCGAGCACTGCGAGCGCATCGGCAAGCAGTACGGCCTGTACGACGACGCCCTCTTTCACACCCAGGTAACAGGTCTGGAGTGGGACGCGGCCGGCCGCAGGTGGATCGTGCGAACCGACCGCGGCGACGAGTTCACCGCGCAGTTCCTCGGTATGGGCACCGGTCCTCTGCACGTGCCGAAGCTCCCCGGCATCCCCGGCATCGACTCCTTCCGAGGGCACTCGTTCCACACCAGCAGGTGGGATTACGACTACACCGGCGGTGACCCCGAGGGC
>DASXIA010000240.1:0-13481 GCA_036488155.1 Streptosporangiaceae bacterium
TGTGCCGCCATCTCCAGGCCGGCCTCGTCGAAGATGCCGCCATAGGTTGCCGCCTCAGTCTTGTTCGCGGCGATCGCCTCGTTGAGGATCTCCGACTCTCCCCAGCTGGTCGAGATCGTTCCCGCCACATTCTGGCTGGCAGCGCCAAACCAGGCGTCCGCGGAGCCGTAGTCAGTGTTCGGGGCCTGGTATACGACGATGTTCGCATTCCGAGCAATCGCACCGGACTGCTCGACGTCCAGCGTCGTCTCGCTCGAGCCACTGGCATAACTGACCGGACCCGATCCGCCGTCGATGTTGTCGAGCTTGATCCGGTTGGCCTTTGTCTTGATCTTGAGGACTTTCGACCAGAAGTAGGTGGCGTTGCCCGGGTTGATGCTGGCGTACGTGATGATGCCGATGGTCTGGCCGCCACCGCTGGCGCCCTTGGCGTACAGCGAGTCCAGCCCGTACTGCCTGGCGAAGTTTGCCGGCGTCCGGTTCCCCAGCTGGAAGCCCGTACGGGGCGAGCGAGCTTCGGGAGTCGGCGTGTGCACCGCGTTACTGCTGGCGACCGGGTAGTCCGTCAGGCCGAGGATGGCGTAAACGAACCCCGCGAGGCTCTTCGGCAGCAGCGGCTGGTCTGTCGTCCCGTGGAACGTCACGGCAGGGCGCGCGGGCTGGTTACCGCGCGCCGGGATGGCCTTGGTCGTGTACTGAGCCTGGGTAACCGAGAGTGCTTTGTTGAACTCCCTGGCGGTCCCGGTGACGCTGACGTTGAGCCGGTCCGCATACGCGGTCGTCTTGAGGCCGTAACCGCGCAAGTACTTCTCCAGCGCCGCGACGCGGGCGTTGGTCTGGCCGTACCGGCTAGCGAACGTCCCTACCTTCAGGAATCCGCCGGGCATCCCGCTCTCGACTTTGGACTTGAGGGTGCTTGCCTGGCGCAGCTTGAGCACGAACGAAACCGTCTCCTTCGTGCTGCCGTTGATCGGCTTCGGGAACACCGAGTGCCCGACCAGTCCGGCAATGCTCAGCCCTTGCGGCACCGCGACCTTGCCGGCGCTCGGGCCTGTCGCGGCGCCCGCAGGCAGTACCGCGGACAGCAACAGCAGCGATCCAGCCGTACCGGCCGCGAGCAATGCCCCGGCGCGCAGCCGCGCAGGCCAGTGTCCAGGCGTCAAAATCTGATCCTCCCGTATGAGTGCCACAAGGGAGAACTCTGCCGTCCTATCCGAAGCCGAGCCAGCAGTTTTGTTGAATTAGGGGATAACTACTCAACCTCGAGTGCGGCCAGGCGGGAGTTACGACGCGCGTGCACGCTATGTGAGGTATCTCACGTCTTGAAAGCTTCCCGGTGCTTCTACGCCGATCGCTTTCGGTAACTCGCCGTGTTAGACCGGGACGCCGACCGGGGTGGGTGGCCAGGGCCGCGGCGGCCCCGCGGCGGCGCGCCTGCCGGCCGGGGTCGCGTTTCGCGGGCGGGCGGCGGGGGCGGCACCGGGGTGCCAGTGGTCGCGATCTCCCGGACGACCGGATGACCGGCAGTCACGTGATGCCGCGCGGACTCGACACCTGCCGCCGCGTGCAGCCGCTGAATCTCCCGGACCTGGTCGCGCAATGCCAGCGTTACAACCAGGCCGCTAGCGCCGGCCCTGGCGGTGCGGCCGGACCGGTGCAGGTAGTCCTTGTGATCATTGGGCGGATCGAAGTGCACCACTAGCTCCACGCCGTCCACGTGAATGCCTCTCGCCGCTACATCGGTCGCGACCAGCACCCTCGGATGGCCGGCCGTGAAGGCGTCCAGCGCCCGCTGCCGCTGGTTCTGGTTCCTGTCGCCGTGGATGGCTGCGGCGGGAACACCCGCCCGGTCGAGTTGCCGCGCGAGCCGGTCGGCCCCGTGCTTTGTGCGGACGAAGAACAACGTGCGAGCCGGCCGGCTGGCCATCTCGGCAGCCACCGCGACTTTGACGTCTGCGTCGAGCACCAGCAGCGAGTGCTCAGCTGCGCCCCCCGCCACGGCTTCCGGCGTGACCGCGTGCAAGGCGGGTTCCACCAGATACGACCGCACCAGAGTATCCACGCCCCGGTCGAGGGTGGCGGAGAACAGCAGGCGCTGCCCGCTCGGCGGAGTCTCGTCCAGGATTCTGGTAACGGACGGCAGGAAGCCCAGGTCCGCCATGTGGTCAGCCTCATCAAGCACGGTGATCCCGATATCGGTGAGCCGACAGGCACCACGCTCGAGGAGGTCGATAAGGCGACCCGGCGTAGCAACCACGATGTCGACCCCGCCTGCGATGCGGTTGATCTGCCGCCCGATCGGGACTCCGCCGTAGACGGTCGTGACACTGACGCCCAGACTGCGGCCGAGCGGCGTCAGCACGGCAGCGACCTGCTGGGCAAGCTCGCGGGTCGGGACCAGGATCAGGCCGCGGGGTGCCTTGTCCCGCGCCCGGCCAGCCAGCCCGGCGATGCGGCTGAGCATCGGCAGCCCGAAGGCCAGGGTCTTGCCGGATCCGGTCTCGGCCCGGCCCAGCACGTCCCGGCCAGCCAGCGCGTCGGGCAGGGCTCGGGCCTGAATCGCGAAAGGCTCCCGGATGTCACGCGCGGCAAGCGCTGACACCAGCCGAGGGTCAAGGCCGAGTTCGGCGAAGCTCGCGACCGGCTGCGGCAATGCGGCAGCGGCAGCGAGCGCCTGGTCAAGCTGAGACCTGGCGTCGTCCGGCCGCGGGGTTCGGCCGCCGGACGCCGGCCCTTGACCCTTAGCCGGACGCTGGCCGCTCGCTGGACGCTGACCACCGGCGGAGTAGCGCCGTGGCTTGGCATGGTAGTGCGCGGGCGCGCGGCGGCGCCCGGAGGTGGAAGGCATTTAGCTGCCAGGCTCCAATCGGTAATCCTGGGCCGCGTCATGTCAAGAGTCGACGACAGCGGCGAAACTCAGGTTCACCGAGAAGCGGACAGCTCACATAGCGACCGCGCGAGCTGCGCCTTCAAGACGCACGGGGGCCCGCGACATGGTGCAACATGCACCGTTGAGGCTCAACGTTATCAGTGCGGCAGTTGTTCCTGGCACAGCTGGTCATTGCACCGGCTCGGATCGGCTGCTGTCATCGCAGCAGCAGCCGCGCGGCCAGTTCCAGGTGTGCTGCCACGTCGTTAGCCGATGCCCGCCTCGTGACCCAGGCCACCAGGTTGGACAGCCAGACATCGCCGATGACCCTGGCGATGGCGCGCTCGTCCGCGGTCGGCTCGCCATCGTGCATCGCTTTGGTGAGCATTTCCTCCATGAGCCTTGCGACTGCGTTGACCTCCGCGGCAGCACTCGGGTCCGCGAACATGAACGCCCTGGTCATGGCCTCGGTGAGCATTGGCTCCCGCTGCATGGACCTGGTGACTCGGCCGAGCACGTAGAGCATCCGCTCGTAGGGGGTGTCGCCGGGCAGTGGTGAACGGTCCAGCCGCTCCTGGGCTCGCTCGAACTCGCGAGCAAGGCCGGATACGAGCAGGTGAATCTTGGACGGGAAATAGCGATATAGCGTGCCGAGCGCTACGTCGGCACGCTCGGCCACGGCTCGCATCTGCACCGCGTCGTAGCCGCCCTTGGAGGCAAGCGCGAGGGTCGCGTCCAGGATTCGCTTGCGCCGCTCGCGCTGCGCCGCCGAGCCGAGATCCGCTTCCGCCGCACCCGGCGTGGACGACTGCTCGGCGGCGTCGCTGCTACGTGTTCTCGGCGTTGCCATCGCGGCCTTTCGTCTTCATGCATGCAGGCTCCGAGGCGCTAGGTGCCGCCCGTGCTCGTCCCGCGGCCAGGGTTCCCTGCGCCACAGCGCCTGCCACATCGCTTTCCTGCCTGCGTGAAGCCTAGCAACGTGATCACCTCGGGCCTGGCCGGCAGCGCGTGAGCTAACCGACAGGAGGCGTCCTGGCTGGGCGCTCGCGCCGGGCCACCGGGTGCGCTGGCCCGCCGAAGCTATAACGTGTTCTAATTTTGACTGCTAGCGGATGAGGAGGAGCAGTTGCCGATCGCGAGCACGGACGAGCAGCTTGCGCTACAGGCCTCCGTCCGCGAATGGGCGAAGCGATCCGCCGTAATCGACGTAGTTCGGGGTCTGGAACCGGGGGCTGGCGCGCTGGAGCTTACCGGCACGGCGGGCGCCGCAGCCGACGGCGACGGCGACGGCGACGGCAGCGAGTTCTCGCACGAGTTCCTGCTCACGCGGTGTCTGAGCATCGCCGGCGGGACGACCCAGATCCTGCTGTCGCTGGTAGCTGAACGACAGCTCGGCCTGCCCAGGGAGGAGGTGCGGTAGATGGACTTCACCCGCAGCGAAGCCGAGATCGAGGTGTCACGGCTAGCGGCGCGGGTTCTGGCCGCTCGTGGTCTGGCCGCCCGTGGTCCGGCCACCCGTGGTCTGGCCGACAGCGGACATCGGCTGGCTGGCGCGTCGCCGGATAACCCGACGGCCGACTTCAGCACTGACTTCGACACCGGTCTTTGGAAGGACCTCGCCCGGGCTGGCCTGCTGTCACTCGCATTGCCAGCCGACCTGGGCGGTGACGAACTCGGCGTTCAGGCCACTGCCGCGGTGCTGACCGAAGTCGGCAGGCGCGCCGCGAGGGTGCCGGCGCTGGCCACACTGGCCCTCGGCGTCCTGCCGGTCATGCGCTCCGCCGATCCCGCGCTCAAGCGCCGGCTGTTCGCCGGCCTGGCGACCGGGGACACCGTGCTGACCGCCGCCATCAGGGAGCCGTCCGATCCGATGCCGACCGCACCGCGCACGGTCGCGACGCTGACTGGCGGCGAGCAGCCAGGCACCCTGACCGGGCTTAAGACTGGCGTGCCGTACGCAGCGGCGGCGACCTGGATCCTGGTCCCGGCCAGCGCCGCTAACAGCGGCACGCCCGCCCGGAACGTCGTCGCGGTGATCGAGCCGGATGCCGACGGGCTGTCCTGTCAGCGCACTCGCAGCTCATCGGGTCTGCCGGAGTACACCCTGCGGCTAGAGGACACCCCGATAACGCACCTGCTGGACGGCTGCACGGCGGAGAACCTCTACCAGTTCGCGGTGGCGGGCGCGTGCGCGGTGGCCGATGGTGTCATCGCTGCGGCCCTCGACCTGACCACCGAGCACGTCCGCAACAGGGAGCAGTTCGGCCGTCCGCTGGCAACGTTCCAGGCGGTCGCACAGCAAATCGCCGATGTTTACGCGACAGCGCGGACCGTGCATCTGGCCACGGTATCGGCCTGCTGGCGGCTGGACACCGGCCGCGACGCTGGCCCGGACACCGACGTGGCGGCATATTGGCTGGCCGAGTACGGGCCGCGAGCAATGCGCACCTGCCACCATCTGCATGGCGGCCTTGGCATGGATGTCAGTTACCCGCTGCCGAGATACTCGGCGCTGCTCACCGACCTGGTGGCGCTCGTCGGGGGCGTGGATGACCGGCTGGATCGCCTGAGTTGGCGGGAGCAGGGCTCGTCCGGACAGCAGCCGTCAGAACCGGGCTGGCCGGAACTGACCGTCATCCAGGCGGCTGATGCCTGATGTTCCTCGATCTCACTGATTCCCAGCTCAAGTTGCGCGATGAACTGCGGGCATACTTCGCCGCGCTCATCTCGCCGGCCGAGCGCGAGGCGATGCTCACGCAGCGGCACGGCAACATTTACCGCGACGTCGTCCGCCGGATGGGCAGGGACGGCTGGCTCGGCGTGGGGTGGCCGGTGGAGTATGGCGGGCGCGGTCTCGGCCAGATTGAGCAGCAGATCTTCGTGACCGAGGCAGCGCTGGCAGACATCCCGTTGCCCGCGGTCACGCTACAGACCGTCGGGCCCACGCTGATGCAGCACGGCAGCCAGGAGCAGAAGGACTTCTTCCTGCCGCGGATCCTGACTGGCGAGATGCACTTCGCCATCGGCTACACCGAGCCGGGCGCAGGCACCGACCTGGCCTCGCTGCGGACCAGAGCCGTACTCGACGGCGACCACTATCTGGTCAGCGGCCAGAAAATCTTCACCACCGGCGGCCATGATGCCGATTACATCTGGCTGGCGTGCCGCACTGATCCGGAAGCGCCCAAGCACAAGGGCCTGTCCATCCTCATTGTCGACACGAGCGACCCCGGTTACTCGTGGACCCCGATCATTACTCATGATGGTGCGCATCACGTAAACGCCACCTACTACTCCGACGTGCGCGTCCCGGTGACGATGCGGGTCGGCGAGGAGAACGGCGGGTGGCGGCTAATCACCGCGCAGCTCAATCACGAGCGGGTGATGCTCGGGCCATCCGGGCGGCTCGGCGTGCTGCGCCGGCATGTCCGCGACTGGGCCGCCAGGCAGGCCGGGCCGGACGGCCGCCCGCTACTTGACCAGCCGGACGTCCGCCGCGCCCTGGCCAGGGCCAGCGCGGCCGAGCGAATCAACGAGCTGCTCAACTGGCAAGTGGCAGTGACCGAGACCGTGGACATCGCCGACGCGTCGGTCACCAAGGTTTTCGGGTCCGAGCAGGTGCAGCAGATCGGCACGGAGCTCGCCGAGATCGTCAGCCGGCATGGCGACACCGCCGAGCAGCAGACGGCCGAGCTCGCCCGGTGGCTGGACGTGCAGAACAAGCGGAACACGGTGATGACATTCGGCGGAGGAGTTAACGAGGTGCAGCGCGAGCTGATCGCGATGGCAGGTCTCAAGCTGCCGAGGGTCCCGCGGTGACGGCCCGGCCGGAAGGTCAGGCCGCCAGCGAGCAGAGCCCTGACGAGCAGAGCCCTGACGAGCGGGGCCCAGAGGACTCGAGCACGGTAATACTCGCGGCTGCCGAGAAGGTACGAGCGGCCGGCCCGGGCTCGCCCCGGCTTGCCAGAGACCCGGTGAACCTGCCAGCGATCAGGAACTGGGCCGACGCGATTGGCGACACCAACCCGCTGTACACCGACACCGGCTTCGCCAGCCGCTCGGTGCACCGTCAGCTAGTTGCGCCGCCTGCCATGGTGCAGGTCTGGACGATGCCCGGGCTGCAGCCGCCGCCCGCCGCAGACGGCGGCGACACCGATCCGCTGGGGCAGATGATGAAGACGCTGGACGAGGCCGGGTTCCCCGCGGTGGTCGCGACCAACTGCGAGCAGACTTACCACCGCTACCTGCGCCACGGTGAGCTACTTAGCTTGCGCGCCGAACTGACCGACGTCAGCGGGCCTAAACGCACAGCGCTCGGCGAAGGGTGGTTCGTGACCACCCGGAATACCTGGTACTCCGGCGACGAGCCGGTGGCCGAGATGGACTGGCGTGTGCTCAAGTACCGGCCGCGGGCTGCCGCGCCGGACCAGCCCGCACTGACCGGCTCAGCTGGACCGGCGATGCGACCGCCCGCGTCCGGGGACACTGACTTCTTCTGGGCCGGGACCAAGGCCGGCGAGCTGCGCATCCAGCGCTGCGGCGAATGCGGTGCGCTCCGCCATCCGCCGGGACCAGCCTGCCTCAGCTGCGGAGCGCTGCGCAATCAGGGTTATCAGGTCGTCGCTGGTGCTGGCACCGTCTTCAGCTACGTAGTGCACCGCCACCCGCCAGTGCCCGGCAAGCAACTGCCGATCGTTGTCGCTCTGGTCGAACTCACCGAGGGCCCGCGGGTCATGGCCGAGGTGACGGACACCGACCCGGAGAAGGTGTACATCGGAATGCCGGTACGCACTAGCTTCATCCGGATCGACGACGACCTGGTGCTGCCTGGCTGGCGGCCAGATGAGCGAGGCGTGCCGGGTGCGCTGCCCGAGTGGCGCCTGCAGGTGACGCCTACCGTCGTTGTGTCCACTGCGATCGCCACCCGCGACTTCTACCCGGTGCACCACGACCGCGACTTCGCCGAGCGCGGCGGCAGCAAGGACATCTTTCTCAATATCCTCACCACGACGGGCCTGGTGCAGCGGTACGTCACCGACTGGGCAGGCCCGGAGGCGATCGTGCGCGCGGTCTCCATCCGGCTCGGCGTGCCCTGTTATGCCGGGGACACACTGACGTTTACTGGCAGGGTTGCCGATGGCTCCGGCCCCGGCGGCCGCGACCAGGTAATCGCCGTAACCGGCAGCTGCAGCCTCGGCAACCACGTCACCGGCACGGTCCGGCTCGCTGGCACGGGGAACAGGCCATGACCGCCAGCCCGGCAGTCGTTTCCGGGGCCCCCGTTTTCGCCGGGACGACCGCGATCGCAGGGATCGGCGCCACCGAGTTCTCCAAGGACTCCGGGCGCAGCGAGCTGAAGCTAGCGGTCGAAGCCGTGCGCGCCGCGCTCGACGATGGCGGGCTGGAGCCGGCCGAGGTGGACGGGCTTGTCACGTTCAGCATGGACTCGAGCGCGGAGATCGCGGTGGCGCGCGAGATTGGCGCCGGTGAACTGAGCTTCTTCAGCATGATTGGCTACGGCGGCGGAGCCGCCTGCGCGACAGTCCACCAGGCCGCGATGGCGGTCGCGTCCGGTGCCGCGAACGTCGTTGTCTGCTACCGGGCGCTGAACGAGCGGTCGGGTCGCCGGTTCGGCCAGGTCGCAGTCGCGGCAGTCCAGGCACCGACCTCGTCCGGGATCGACAACGGCTGGCACTATCCGATGGGACTGGCCACTCCGGCCGCGACCGTCGCGATGGCAGCCCGCCGCTACATGCACGCTTTCGGTGCAACCAGCGCGGACTTCGGCGCGGTCGCGGTTGCCGACCGCAAGCATGCCGCCACCAATCCGGCCGCCTGGTTCTACCAGCGGCCGATCACGCTGGCTGACCATCAGCAATCGCGGTGGATCTGCGAGCCGCTGCGGCTGCTGGACTGCTGCCAGGAGACCGATGGCGCAGTCGCTGTCGTAGTGACCAGCCTCGAGCGTGCGCGTTCCCTGCGAAAATCGCCAGCCGTCGTCCGGGCCGCGGCCCAGGGCAGCGGCCCGAACCAGTACACGATGACGAGCTACTACTCCAGTGACCTGACTGGCCTGCCGGAGATGGGCGTGGTCGCGCGCCAGTTGTGGGCGCAAGCCAGCCTCCGGCCGGCTGACGTCCGCACCGCGGTGCTGTACGACCACTTCACGCCGTATGTGCTGATGCAACTGGAGGAGCTTGGCTTCTGCCCGCGCGGCGAGGCGCGGAACTTCATCGCCGGAGGCGCGATCGAGCTAGGCGGCGTGCTGCCGCTGAACCCGCACGGCGGTCAGCTCGGCGAGGGCTACCTGCACGGGATGAACGGCATCGCCGAAGCCGTCCGGCAGGTCCGCGGCACTTCGGTCAACCAGGTTCCCGGCGACGGGCCCGTTCTGGTCACGGCGGGCACTGGGGTGCCCACCAGCGGGCTGATCCTGGGGCCGGACTGAGCGGTCGCCGGGAGGGTCGGGCGGGCGCCGGGAGGTCAGGCGGGCGCCGGGCTGTCGGGCGGTGAGCCGGGGCCGGCCGATCAGCCCGGCAGCCAGGCCACATCGGAGCCGGGCGGAGCGCCGACGACCGCTGAGTGAGCGCAGCAGACTTGGGCGAGCAAGTCGCTGTCTTCCTCAGCACTAACCGCTGCGACCGGGTAAGCGCACAGCAAGGCGAACGGGTACTGCCGGCCGATCTCGTTCCACAGCGCCTCAAGCTCGAGGGTGGCGTCAGCCGAGCCCGTCTCGCGGAGCACGGCGACCATCTCGCCGAGCACGCGGACCGGGCCGTGCTTCCTGCTGGCAGCGGCTAGCACCGGACTCATCGTCCCCCAGAAGGCTGCCGCATCAGGCCGTCCGTTCCTGACCAAGCAGCTCATCGTCCGGCCCGCGTCGAGCGGCACGTATGAGCCGTCCGCCCAGGCACCGGCCAAGTCGATGCCGGCGGTTGCGAGCCACGCGTTCACCTGGGACCGGCGCGCGGGTGTCGCCACCAAGACCGCTGATCCGCCCTCTGCGATGGCGGACTGCAGGTACGCGCCGACGAGCCCGGCCAGCTCGTTCTCTTGGTAGAACAAGACGGCGTGGTCGCCTGGACTAGCGCTGAGCACGTGACCGTCCCTTCTGTCACAGTCACCGGACGTTACGCCTCTATGCCCAGGCCGTTACGAGTTAATCTCCTGGTGAGCTGGCGGCATCGAGCGCGGCCAGGTAGCCGAACGTCATCGCGGGGCCGATCGTCGCGCCCGGCCCGGCGTAGCTGCGGCCCATCACCATCGCGCTGGTGTTGCCGGCGGCATACAAGCCGTCGATGACGCTGCCATCCGAGCGCAGCACCCTCGCGTGCTCGTCTGTGCGCAGACCACCCTTGGTGCCCAGGTCGCCGGGCACGATCTTGATCGCGTAGTAGGGCGGGCTGGCGAGGGGCGCCAGGTTCGGGTTGGGCTTGCAGTGCGGATCGCCGTAGTAGTGGTCGTAGGCGGAGTCGCCGCGGCCGAAGTCCGCGTCCTTGCCAGCCCTCGCGAAGTCGTTGAACTTATGCACAGTCTTCGCCAGCCCGTCCGCGGAGATCTCGACCTGGTCTGCCAGCAGGGCGAGCGATTCGGCCTTGAACACGACCCCGGAGCGGAACCAGCGCCGGGGCAGCGGTTTGCGCGGCGGGATGCCGGTGAAGACGTACCGGTTCCGGTAGCGCTGATCCGTGATCATCCAGCACGGGATGTGCGGATTATCGTCGGTGTGCTTGTCGTACATGACGTGCACGGCATCGACGTATGGCGCCGCCTCGTTCACGAACCGCTCGCCCGCGCCGTTCACAAAGATGCTGCCGGGCAGGCTTCGCTCGGCCAGGCAGAAGACCGGCCCGCTGGCGAGCGGAATCGACGGCCCCCACCAGGCATCGTCCATCAGCTCCAGCTCGCCGCCAGCGCTCTGGCCTGCCAGAATGCCGTCCCCGGTGTTGCCCGGCGAGCCGACTGTCCACTCCGTCGCGACCGGAGCCCGCTGGTAGCGCTTGCGCATCTCGTCGTTGCGCTCGAACCCACCCGTCGCCAGCAGCACACCGTGGCGAGCGCGGATCGTGACAGGCTCTCCATCGCGGGTGGCCGTCAGGCCCTTGACCCGGCCGTTCTGCGTCAGCAGGCCGGTCATGGGAGTGTTCAGCCAGACCGGCACCCCGGCCTTGAGCAGGCCCTGGCGGAGTCCGGCCGCGAGCGCCTGGCCCATGCTCAGCTGTTGCCTGTGGCGCATCCGGCTGACGATCATGCGGCCGGTCACCCTGGCCGTGGTCGTGATCGCACGCGGGTGGCTGGTACCCAGGCTCATCCAGCGGTAATTGGCCTGGGTGACAGTGATGTGGGCCGGCGCAGGCAAGTACGGCGGCCGCAGGCTGGCCAGTTCCGGACCCAGGAGACGGCCGTCCAGCAGACTGGGCTCGATCGACCGGCCGCCGGGTCGTCCGCCGGGCGCCTCCGGGTAGTAATCCGAGTAATTCGGCACCCAGTCGAAGCCCAGCGTTGTGTTCGCCAGGACGACGTCGAGCATCGGCGGGCCGTGCTCGAGAAACGCGTCCCGCAGACTGGAAGGCACCGACTCGGAGGCCACGTGCGCCAGGTAAGTGCTGGCCAATTCGGCCGTGTCGGCTATGCCAGCCTTGCGCAGCACCGAGTTCCCTGGCACCCAGACGCCGCCGCCGGAACGGGCTGTAGAGCCGCCGAAGTACTCCGTCTTTTCGATGACGAGGACACTGAGGCCATTGACTGCGGCAGTAAGTGCCGCCGTCATGCCGGCCGCTCCGCTTCCCGCGACCACGAAGTCGAACACCGGCTCTTCGGCTGTCATCTGGTCTCCGCGATCCCGTCGGGCGGCCCGGCCCCGGCACTGGCTCTTGGCGTTCATAGTAGAACACGTTTCAGTTCTGGCCCTAGTGCTGCGAATGGCCGGCGGGCCGGGCGGACATGGTGATGAAGTCGCGACCCCACGAAGGCCTGAAGAATGTCGTTGGGCCCTGCACCGTCTCCCGCAGCAGCTTGCTGCCGTTGGCGGGCGCGGCGACGGCACCGCCAGGCGCCGGGCGGTAGCTCACGAAGACGGGCCAATACGGGTTGATATCGAGTTCCATGCCGCGCACTGCTCCGGCTCGGACGAGAAGGTCGGCAAGCTGCAGCGGATCGAGAGCGGGGCCGACTACATACACCAGGGCACCGTCCGCGGTGGCCCCTAGGCCAGATCGCCACTGGTGCTCAATGCCGGGAACTGATTTGGCACAGGAGGTCACGCCGCACGTCGAGCCCCATGCGCGCCAGCTGCCTTTGGCAGCAGCAGTGGGGCGGCCGCCTGCCACCAGCGGGATCAGGTTCTGGCGCACGCTGACGACCTGATTGGTCATGCTCACGTCGCTGCCCCACGCGCCAACATTGACGCTCCCGTTGGCGTAGATCACCAGTGAGGCGGCTCCCTGCCGCAGCGGATAGACGGTCCGGCCCTCGGTGTAATAGCCACCATGCGCGTCGCGCATCTCGAATCCGCCGTTAAATGCCGCGACCAGCGAGGCAGCCTGAGCTGACTCGATCGGCGCGGTGTATCTGTACGGTCCGCGGCCAGGGCTGATCGACCCCGAATACAGACGGGCCGACAGCAACTGCGAGTCCATCCACGCGATGCCTGCCGGTCGCTTGCCGCCCGGAGGGACGACCGACGTGACGTACACCGCGCGAAGACCCCTGACGAGCCGGCCAGCGCCGCGCCAGATGCCCTGCCCCCGCCCGGCGGAGTTGAACGGCGGCAGCGGCGAAGGGGCGGGCAGATGCCAGCGCAAGGCAGTCGCGCCCGGGTCGGGGAGCGTGCTTGCGCTCTGAGCGGCATGGGGCGCCAAGCCTGGGGAGGTGCACGAGGCCAGGCACCAGGCAGCCAGCGCCGCCAGAAACGCCGCGATTACGGCAGGTCGTCGTGAGTGCAAAGCTGTCACCGTCCACTGCTATCACCGCAGCCGTAAAGACCTGGTTAAGAAGCGTCCGGCACTGTCAGATCACCCACCTGCTGATCCCGGTCAGGCCGGGGTTTCGAGGGCGCTGCCTGCCATGCGAGGTGGGCTCTCACCGGGCCGAACAGGCGGAACTGGCTGGTATCAAGGGACGTTGCTACGGAGCAGGCTGCTGGAGTATCAACGGATCGATGGCGGTGGCGTCAGCACGCGCTTGCAGGTGAGGTGAAATTGGTGCGAGTTCCGATGCGCTACGGCGTTGTGCTGTTCACCAGCGATCGCGGTGTCACTCCTGCCCGCGCGGCTCAGGCGGCCGAGGCTGTCGGCTTCGATTGCTTCTACGTGCCCGAGCACACCCACATACCGGCCCGGCGGGAAGCGCTGCATCCCCGAACCGGAACGCGTGAGCTGCCCGACGACCGGTACCTGCGGACGCTCGACCCGTGGGTATCCCTGTCCATGGCAGCCGCCGTCACCTCGGTCATCAGGCTGGGTACGGCCGTCGCGCTGCCGGCCGAGCACGACCCGATCACGCTCGCCAAGACGATTGCTTCGCTCGACTACCTGTCCGGCGGGCGCGTCGAACTCGGCGTCGGCTTCGGCTGGAACACCGACGAACTGGCCGATCACGGCGTTCCGGCCGG
>DASXIA010000241.1:0-9102 GCA_036488155.1 Streptosporangiaceae bacterium
CCACTTTCCGCCTGACCGGAAAGGCGGTCTGCGGCCGCACGCCCGTTCTCGTCGGTGTGATGTCCGGTGACGAGCGCGAGCTTGCTTCTTCCGGCCGGCTTGTCAGTGCCGTTACTGCCGGCGTCGGTCGCGCTGCCCCGCAGCCCGATCGTGGTCGCGCCGACCGGGAACGAAACCGGGATCGTCTGGCCCGCGGCGTCGATGCTGGCGAGCTGGCCCGGGGGCATCCGGCCAGGTGTAGCTGACGCCTCCGGGGAATGACGTACGCACCCGGCGGCTGGCCGTCCGTCGCCAGGGCATTGGCCGTGTAAGTATAGTCCGAGCCGTCGTGATCGCTCGCCACGGATTGACCGTCCGTCGTGACGCCGATGTTGGTGTAGTAGGGCCAGATCCCCCCTGGCTCGGCAGCATTGACGTTCACCGTGGTGCTGGTGAGCGTAGTACCTGAGGCTGCTACCGAGCCGAACGTGACCGGGTAGGCGCCCTCGCCTCTGTCGTTCCCGACAGAGATCGTGATTGCTGCCGTCGCGGTCGAGTGCGCCGCAACGGTCAGCGAGCCGGCGGCGGGGCTGACTGTGAGCCCGCTGGCCTGCACCGAGCCCCCGGCTGGGCTGGTCCGGCCGCGGACGCTCGCGCTCCACTGGACGGTCAGCGGGCGGCCAGTGAGCTTGGCGACCTCGAACGACGCGCTGCCGGACGGGCCGGGCGCCAGGATCAGGCCGCTGGCCGGACCGGCTGGGGTTAGCACGTGCCGCTCGCCGGCCGGGGTCGGACGGCGGCGCGCCGGCCGGGCTGCTTGCCCATGTAGTGTCGGGCGTCGCAGCTAGGTCATAGTGCAGCGTCCCGCCGCCGGCCAGGGCGGCGTAGTTGACGTATGCCTGGTTCCAGGGCTGGCCGTTCACGGTGAGGCCCTGCACGTAGGGTGCGCTGTCCTGGGCCGCAGGCGCGTTTATCGTGAGACGCGCCCCGCTCGGCAGATGCACGACCGCCTCCGGGAACACCGGGCTGGCCAGCGCGAGCACGCCGGTGCCGGGCGTTTCCGGATAGAACCCGAGCTCATCCCAGACGTAGGCGGCGCTGAGCGTGCCCAGGTCGTCGTTGCCGGGCTCGCCAGCTGGGGTGTCGGAGTAGAGGTCGTCTTCGATCTCCCGGACCACGTGCTGGGTCCGGTACGGTGCGCCCGCGTAGTCGTACTCGTAGGGGATCTCCAGGCTGGGCTCGTTGCCCGGCTCGGCATTCTGCGGGCCGGGACTGGTGATGTTGGACAACAGTTTGTCCAGGTAGCTGACCCACGCCGCGTCGCCGCCGCGAGCATCGATCAGGCCCTTGATGTTGAACGGGACCATCGGGGTGTACTGTGCCGACGTTCCCTCGACGAAGCCAGACAGCGTGGCCGCCGAGAAATGCGGCAGCCACCGCCCGGCCGACAGCCGGGCCTGCACATAGCCGGCCCCGGCCTTGAAGACGTTCTGCCAGCTCTGCGCCAGCGCGGCAAACTCACGGTAGTCGGCCTGCCGCCCGGTAGCTCTGGCCAGCGACGCGATCGCGTAGTCGTCGGTGTCGTACTCGAGCTGGGTGGACACTGCGCCGTAGAAGTTGCAGCAGCCGTAGCTGCCGTCGTAGGGCAGGTACCCGTCTTTCCGCAGCAGCGTGAGGCCGGGGCGGACGTCGTTCGGCACGGTCGCCTCGTGGATCATGTCGGCGAGCGCCTTCGAGACGTTGAAGTCGCGGGCCCCGAACGCATAAGCGTCCGCGATGATCGCGTCGGCGGGATCACCGACCTGAGCGTAGGTTTCGCCGTCTGCCAGGCTCCACTTCGGCAGCTGGCCGGTCTGGGCGTAGTCGTTCAGCATCGAGGTGATCGAGTCGCTGGTCTGCCGCGGCGCCACCAGGGCAGCGAGCTGGACCTGGCTGCGGTAGATGTCCCATCCCGAGTAGTTGGCGTACTCGGCGTGACGAGGTGGCACCCTGTGCACGGCCCCGTCGAAGCCTGTGTACTGAGCGTTGACGTCGCTGAAAACGCTTGGGTACAGCAGCGCGTGGTAGAGCGCCGTGTAGAACTGCACCTGCTGTGCCTGCGTTCCGCCGCCGACCTGGATCTTGCCGAGCATCGCGTTCCAGGCCGCCTGGTTGGCGTGCTCGACATGGCCGAAGTTCCAGCCCGGAATCTCAGCCTCCAGATTCAGCGCCGCGTTCGCGGCGGAGGTAAATGAGATGCCGACCTTCGCAGTGATCGTCTGGTTAGCCGTGGTGTCGAAGGTCACGTATTCGCCGCCGGGTCCCTGCCGCGTGCCCACGCCGGAGATTGGGCTCGTTGCCCAGCTACCGCTAGCCGTGAAGGGCTGGTCGAAGACCATGTCGAAGTGCAGCGTGTAGTCGCGCTCCCAGCTCGTTGGCTTGCAGAAATGCCCGGAAGTGACCGAGCCGGTGATCTCGTCGTTCCCGACGACCTGCGCTGTGGTAACCGCGTCCGGTTCCTCGCTGCCGGCCAGCTTCAGCAGCAGGTTGGCCCGGCTGGTCGCGGGGAACCTGAACTGGGCGATGCCCGCGCGCGTCGCGTCGGTCAGCCGCACGCCGACGCCGTCGCCGAGCCTGACGGCGTAGTACCCGGCCATTGCGGTCTCGGCCGAGTGGGAGAAGGTTTCCGTGGCGCTGGACGGCGAGCTCCCGATCGCGCCCACCGTCGGCAGCACCGGCACGTCGCCGAACGCGTTGCAGCCCGGCCCGGACAGGTGGGTCAGGCTGAACCCGGAGATCTCGCGGGCAGTATCGGAGTACCCGCCGCCGTACGGGCGGTTCGGCGCGGTGTCAGGGCTCCACTGGATCATGCCGAAAGGCGTGTCCGGGCCGGGGAAGGTGTTGACGCCGCCGGCCGTGCCGATCAGCGGGTTCACGAGCGAGGCAGGGTGGGTGACCGGCGGCAGAGCCCTGGCCTCCCGCGCCACCGCCGGCTGGGCAGCCGACGCAGCGGTGAGCGCGATGCCAACCAGAACCGAAATGACGGTCCGGAGGCTCCTGGTGGGTCTGCGACGCATTATCACGAACCTAGATAAGCGCGAAAATACTTCCCATTACGTCTCTACTACTGAAATTCTCTGGCAGGCAGCCTGGATGTAAGTCGATCCGGCGAACAACTACTGGCTTGCTGCCGTGTCACGGGCCACTCGGAACCGGGGTGGCTTGACGCTGCAGATGCTAGTGAACCTGCTGGATGGCCATAGAGCCTTCCCCTACAGCGCACGCCACCCGTTTCACCGAGCCCGCGCGGACGTCGCCGGCCGCGAACACGCCGGGCAGGCTGGTTTCGAGCGGAAGCGTCGGGGGGCGGAGGTCGCCTGGTGAGTCGCCGCCCGGCACGTCGCGGCCCGTCAGGAGGCACCCGTGCCGGTCGCGGGCTATTGAGCCGGGCAGCCAGTCGGTGTGCGGGACGGCGCCGATCATGACGAATAGCGCCGCGGCCCGCAGGGTCTCCTGCTGCCCGGTGCGGCGGTCACGGAGCACCAGCTCGGTGAGCCGGTGGTCGCCGCGTGCGGCGGCGACCTCAGCGTGCAGCCGCACCTGTACCCTGGCGGTGCTTTCCAGCTCTTTGATCAGGTAGTCGGACATGCCCTCGGCCAGCGTGTCGCCCCGGACCAGCAAGGTGACGCTGCCGCCCGTCAAGCTTCCCAAACACGGAAGAGGTCACCGTCAATCCCAGTACCGGGTACCCTCGCTCGCGTCCTCAACCGCCTTCACCCGCCTGTCGCCAATCCTCCTAGGCATGCCGGGCAGTGGCACCGTGCCAGAACGGGCCGTTCTGATCAACTGCGCACTCCCCCGGGACGCGCTGTGCCCGGTCCAGATCCGCGAGAACCGGCCTACCGCTCGTGCCGATGAGCGCGTGTCCGATGAGCGCATGGTCATGCGGCAACCCGAATGTCGCCTCGGCTCGGCAGTCGGCGAGAAGTCCCAGTCGTAATGACGCCCCATCGCGCAGAAAGGTCAGGCAGAATCAGCTAACCAAAGACGACCAATCTGTGGCTATGTCCAGGTCGTATCAAGGAGAACCGATGACCGAGCACCCGAACGTGGCTCGCATCAAGGACGGCTACACCGCCTTGGCCAACGGCGACTTCGCCGCCCTCAACAACCTGCTCGCCGAAGACGTGGTGTGGCACTTCGGTGGCCGGAACCAGCTCTCCGGAGATTACCGCGGCCGCGACGCTGTCTACGGCTTCCTCGGCATGCTCATGGAGCTGACAGAAGGCACTGTCCGCAACGACGTCCACGCGGTCCTGGCCGACGATGAGCACGCTGTCGCGCTAGTTGTCGGCTCCGCCAGCCGGGGCGGCCGAACCAATGCCGACGAGAAAGTCGCACACGTGTATCACCTGCGTGATGGCAAGATAACCGAATTCTGGTATGCCCCCACCGACCAGTACGCCGCCGACGAGCTGCTGGGCTGAACGCAGCGAGCACTATGCCTTGTACTAGACATCGCATTGTCCTGACCGCGCGCTAGTAACCCCGGCCAAGGCGGCCTGGGTCGGAACGGCCGTTGTCCACCGCACGTGTCCTTCTCCGGTTGTTGTTCACAGCGCCGGTCACGCACCGGCGTTCTTCTTGGCGACTCGGGCACGGCGCACACCGTGCGTGAACCTCTCAACTCCCACGGCTCCCGCCCTCCAGCCCGGCCGACGACGATGCCCCGCTGCAATCCCCAAGCCGACTGAAGCAGCGCTCGACGATGATGGCCGGGAATCACTGCTGCAGCAAGTATGCGATGACATCTGCGGCGCCGAAGCACGTGCCCGCAGCGGCCGCAAGTTCGCGCAGGAAGTCGAGGTTCTGGCCGAGAGTGATCAGCGCCGGCTCGGCGGTTTCGTCGCTCCGCCGTTGGCCCAGGCCGATGGTTGCAACGAGCCCGTTGCACAAGCATCTGCGACCGACTGTGTCCTCGACCGCCCCGCCCTTGCGGAGATAGATCTCGACGGGCTCGGCTGGGCAGCGGTAGCCAATGTGACCATCTTTGCGCTCGTAAGGGACCCGCAGGTATCCCAGGTCGCACAGCCGGGGACGGGCGGCGTAAACCTCCTCGTCGGCCAGCGTGCCGGACAGCTGCGCTACCTTGAACGGGAACCCGGCCGGGGAGGTATATGGCTCGTTGCGGACCCTCAGCGCGCCAGCTAGCGCCCGCTCGATCAGCCGAGCGCGCAGGTCCGCGTCAATACCAGACTCGCGGCACAGCGCGAAGGCGGTGCCGACCTGGATCCCGGTCGCTCCAACCGACCTCGCCCTGACCAGCCCTCCTGGCTTGGCTTGGCCGCCGGCGAGCCAGAATGGCAGCCCCAGCGCGGCCACCTTGGTCACATCGATCTCGTCCCGCGGCCCGTATACCACCTCGTTCCCGGCATCGAGCCGCAGCCGTCCCCGCGGCGGCGCGCTGTGTCCGCCGGCGCTCGATGACTCCAGCACGAAGCCGTCCGGAGTGCTGACCCGGCTGCGTGCCAGGTAGGCCGCCAGCACCGCGGACGAGATGATCGCCAGGAACCGTGGCCGGGGCAGCGCTTCCGGCGTCTGGCCGGACAGCGCTCGCGGATCGACCCGGACCGTGTGGCGTGTCCCCGCGGCCGCGGCCGCGACCGTCACGGTCAGCTCGCCCGGCTCACCCGCGGCAAGGGAATCGAGCAGCGAGGGGATCTCGGCCGGGATACCCGCGCCCATCAAGACATAGTCCACGCCCGCGAGCATTGCCCCGTACGCCGCAGCCGCCGTGGCCAGCTGGATCTTCTCCAGGTAATTGATGCCGACCAGGCCGTCGTGGCCCTGCTTTGCCAGGTACACCTCGACGAAGTTGCCCGCCACCGTGAGTTCGGTGCTGGCCATGCCGGGGCGCAACCCGAGCCGGGGTATCGGCCGAAACGGCTGGCCCGGCTCGATCCCTCCCGGCACGAAGTAGCGCCGGACGATCCGCTCGGCCACCCCGGGAAGCGGCAGTTGACCCAGCGCCCGGCGGACGTCTCCGTCTGGGTCACCGCACTGCAGACGGCGAGCCAGGACAGCGTCAAGCGCAACGCCTGACACCACGCCGAGCTGTCCGGCCGCCGCGACCGCCCTGGCGAGTCGCCAATCGGAAACACCGACGCCCATGCCACCCTGGATAACCGCCGGCAGGCGCTCGTCCGCCGATTGTGCCGGCATCCGTCCGTCCAGCCCAACCCCGGCGGCCGGATACGTCTCATCACATCGCTGTTCCCCGCCCATCAGCCGGCCCTCCCGTCACATCCATCGCGACCGGCCTCTTCCGGCGAGACCGACGATCGCAACAATGACAACTCACCGTGGGCGACCGAACCGCGTTCCCGTTTCAAGCTGCCTTGACCCCCTAAATCTGGCCAGAGGCTTTCGTCCCGAACGGTCTGCCCAAATCCTCGGTAGTTAGCGGCTGTCTGCCGGGTGCCGACGTCGGAGCTGCGGAATGAGCCCCACTCCGCTCCGAGCATGTTGCCCGCGGCCGGTATGACCATCCATCGGCAAGTATCCGCCGTCTTCAGGTACACGACCGCAGCCAGAAAGACGAGATCTGTGCGCCCGTCAGGAGCCCGAAAGACGTCGCGCTCGGGACTGCCGGAGTCCCGGCCTGGGATGGCTTCGCAGCGGCCCGTTCACGGGCCGCTGATGACGGTGCTGACGTGCATCGTGATCAACGACCGGTCGCCGCAGCCCTGCCGGCTGAGCCGCGCGGACAGCGCGGTGTACTGGTCAGGCGGGTAGACCTGCACCCACTTGACCTGCACCTGGCGGTGCGGGCAGTTGTTACTGATCAGCACGTCGCTGACCGCGAGCGTGGCGTGGGCTGCCAGGCTCCAGGGTGACCAGCGCCGGGGTGGTGTTGCTGCGCCGGCCGGGCGCGCCGACCTGGCTGCCGCCCGGCGAGCTGACGAACGCGGCACCGCGGATAGCCGTACATGGTGCATGCCGAGCTGGAGCGGACCGTTCGGTCATGCCGCCAGCGGCTTAGGTAGCAATCGAGCAGCCCTCGCACTTGCGGCTAGCGTGCCCGGGCTTTTGCCGAATCCCGGAGGAAGTCAGGTTGGCTGGATGCGTCGCCCGCTGATCTCGGTCGGTGCGAGACGCACGTACACGTCGCGGGCGCCGGGCGCCCACGGCTTGAGGCGCGCTGTGTCCTCAAGTTGCTGCACCTGATGCTCATCGGTGACCTCGTGCGCGTGACCTTGTACCAGCACGCTCCAGCCCTCACGCAGGGCCTCGTCGCATTGGTCCACTTCGAAGCTGACCCGGGTGTTGACGTGAAGAGCCAGCAGTGTGTCCGGTGCAGTGCGGTAGATAATCGCCTGACCGTTTACGACGTAGTTGACCGGCAGGATGATCACGCCCTCCTCGGCTGCGATCCCGACGCGGCCGATGCCGCCCGGTTCGAGCAAGTCGAAGCACTCGGCTGGGCTGAGCACCTGCAAGAAGCGGCGGTTCTGCGCGGTGGGCCCAGTCGGCCTGGACTTCCGGTCGGACAAAGGACGTGGCGCGCTAGCACGGCTAGCAGCCGCCTTCGCTGAAGCCATATCTTCCACCTCCGCAATTCGCCCGACTTCTCTCGGGTCTTGTCTTCAGCCTCGTCTCGCATTAGTAGTACCCGCTGCGGCCTGAGGTCCCGCTCGGCCGGGCTGTTCGACCCTCGACAACATCCGCACGGCGCCGGCATCAGCGGCGAGCTACGACGCAGACTCGGGTCAACATCGCCGAGCCACATGGACGGCTCCATCGCTAACTGAACTTCATCAGATTGCACACGTGCCAGCGAAAGCTACTTCAAACCCCAAATCAGGCGCTGACGCCGTACGTTGATGCATCTCCAGCGATGGCCGTGAGTGCGCGCTCATGCCGCGCCGAGGTCGGAGCTGAGCGTTGCGGCGTGATCGGAGAGTGCCGGTCAAGACGATGAGTGCATACAAGGCCAGTCAGCTCGCCGCCGCCGAACTGACCTACCCGAAGCCGCTACACACGGCACCCTTCCGTCCGTCCGGCTACCACCACCTGCGCGGCAGCAGGGTGATCTGCTCGGGTCGCGACGCCCTCGCGGCCGCGGCGCAGGCATTGCTGGCCTGGCAGATTCAGCTGCGCGCCGGATTGCGCGTTACCGCTTCCGCACCGGTCGCCGAGCCGGGCGCCATCGTGCTACTGACCGTAGGCGCCGGGCCGACCGGCAGAATGCAGTCATGATCGATGGCATCGATGAGGCCGAACTGGTCGAGCTCGAGCAGCGCGCTGCCCGAGTTCTCGCCGCCGCGCCGACGCCCTGGATCGCGTGGCTCGAGACGCGTCACGCGATCGGAGGCGAGAGTTTCATACAACTCGGCGATGATCCGGCTTCGGACCAGGAGCTGTACATCAAGCTGTACACGGGTTCGAACACGGTCACTTCACCTGACGCCGACCTCGATGCGGTCATCGACTTCGTTGCTCACGCCGCCGCCGCGATACCTCGACTTATCGCCGAGGTGCGGCGGCTCCGCAGGCATTAGCTGTCGCGCCGCCCGCCGTCCTCTTCTGCCGCCGGGAGCGCGCTCGAAGGTCGCGGGCTGGCGAGCTTGCCGATGTGAGCGGGGCTCGTCTTCGCATCCCCATGCGAGGAACCCTGCCGACTACGGGCGGCGAAGAACTGAAAGAGATGGCGCGGCACGGCTCTGTGCAGATCATCCAGTTCCGGGCCAGGCAATGCGCCCCTCAGCGACGGCGATAATGCCAGGTACCCATCGATCACCATGGTTAGGCACGAGCAAGCCGATCCGACACAAGCCGGTTGAGGCTCACATGCTGTTCGGCAGCTTCGCGGACCAGACGGCGGTGAACCTCTGCCGGAACACGCACCACGAATCGACCCGAGTAGGCGCGTTCCGACAACGGCTCTGGAATCGGCTCGCCCGATTCAGCCAGGTCGGTGAGCACGTCACGCACGACATCGGCGAGACCCGCGAGTGCTTCAACCGGGGTGGGCGCGAGCCAGGACAGTGACGGGAACTCCGCGACGGTGGCGACATGCTCGCCGTCCTCGACAGACCACGCGACTCGGTAGGTGTAGTGGGTTGCGTCAGGCATCGTCGTCAC
>DASXIA010000280.1:0-21964 GCA_036488155.1 Streptosporangiaceae bacterium
CACAATGACCGAGCTCTCCGCGCCCCTGCCGATTCTCGCCCGCTACGCGATCATGGTCGACGTCGGGTACATCTATGCGTCGGCCGGAGAGCTGCTGTTCGGCGCGGGCTCGCGCCGCGAGTACAAGGTCGACGCGGACAAGCTGATCCAGGCGCTCACCCGCCACGCGGACGACAAGGTGCGCGGCGAACTGCTGCGGGTCTACTGGTACGACGCGGCTAGGGACCGGGTGCCCACCATCGATCAGCGGGTCATCGCGCAGATGCCGTGGGTGAAGCTGCGCCTCGGAAACCTCAACGCGCGAGGCCAGCAGAAGGGCGTTGACGCCCAGATCCTCGCCGACATGGAGGCGCTGGCCAGGCACCGCGCGATCACCGACGCGATCCTCGTGGCCGGCGACGAGGACATGGTTCCCGCGGTGGAGGCCGCGCAGGCGTTCGGCGTCCGGGTCCACCTCTGGGGCATCGAGCCCCCTTACGGCACGAATCAGGCCGAGCGGCTGGTCTGGGAGTCGGACACTGTCGACGTCATCGAGCGGTCCTTCATCGAGCCGTTCTTCACTCGTCAGATTGCCCCCGAGCCCGCTGCCTCCGCTGCCGAGGCTGGCTCGGCAAGGGCCGGCCAGCCTCTCCCGGCGCAAAGCGCCCAGGCACCCTCGCCAGCCCAGGTGTTCGGCGACCGGCACACGAGCCGGCCGATGTCGCGGCCGCTGCCGATCACGCACCTGCCGCCGAGCCGGCTGGGCCCCGACCGGGAACGGGTCGAGGAGGCAGGCGAGCATGTCGCGCAGAAATGGATCTTGACCCGCGGCGAGGACAACATCCGCGACTTGCTGCCGGGGCCGATCCTGCCTCCCGTCATCGACAAGGAGCTGCTTGTCGACGCGGAGAAGGAACTCGGCCAGTCATTGCGCTCGTATCAGGAGGCCAGGGAATGGCTACGCGACGCCTTCTGGGCCCGAGTGCATCGCCAGTTCGGCCTCGGGGTCGGCAAGTCGAAAGGCTGACGCATGCCAGATTCCCAGGCGCAGCCGGCTCCGGTGCCGGAGATGCGTGTTGTGCGCGGGGAGCCAACCCCGGCTGAGCTAGCCGCTCTGATCGTCGTTCTCGGCGCCAGGTCGAGTTCGAGCGCTCGGGCTCCCGTCGGCCGGTCACAACGTTCTCGCTGGGCGGCAAGGGACAGGCTGGTCCGCCAGCCGGTCGCCGCCGGCCCGGGTGCCTGGCGGTCGAGCGCCAAGCCCAGCTAACCCCAGCCGAGCTAACCCCAGGCGAGCTAACCTCCAGCCGAGCTAACCCCCACCCAGCTCACACTGCCCGGCTAACACACTGGGCGATCGCTGCAGTGCTATCACTGGCGGCCCGCAGGCTCTAGCCCGCGCGGTCCGGCACAAACGGCAGTGCTGCTAGGCAGTGCTTGCTAGGAGGCTGGGTTTAGTGCCCCGGTTGCCACCAGATTGCGGTGTTCGCACCGAGAGTGGCTAAGCGTGCCGAACGGTGCCGGTCCGTCGGGTGGCCCGAACCCGGTCTCACCTAGACTCCTGGAGTCGGAAGGAGACATGCAGTGCGCAAGGTCCTGATCGCCAATCGAGGCGAGATCGCGGTGCGGATAGTGCGGGCCTGCCGCGATGCGGGGCTGACCAGCGTGGCGGTATACGGAACGGCCGACCTGGACGCGCTGCACGTGACGATGGCCGACGAAGCGTACGCACTCGGCGGCCAGACCGCGGCCGAGAGCTACCTGGATATCGGCAAGATACTGGCGGCAGCAGCCGACAGCGGCGCCGACGCCGTACACCCCGGCTACGGGTTCCTCGCCGAGAATGCCGAGTTCGCCCGTGCCGTCATCGGCGCCGGACTCACCTGGATCGGCCCGCCGCCGGCGGCAATCGAGGCACTGGGCGACAAGGTACGTGCCCGGCACATTGCTCAGCAGGTGGGCGCTCCGCTGGCGCCGGGCACCGACGGCCCGGTCAGTGGTGCCGACGAGGCGATCGCATTCGCGGCGGAGTACGGGCTGCCCATCGCGATCAAGGCTGCGTTCGGCGGTGGCGGCCGCGGCCTCAAGGTAGCCAGAACGACCGAGGAGATTGCGAGCCAGTTCGAATCCGCGGTGCGCGAGGCAGTCGCTTCGTTCGGCCGCGGTGAGTGTTTCGTCGAACGTTACCTGGATAAGCCGAGGCACGTGGAAACGCAGTGCCTAGCCGACAGCCGCGGCAACGTCGTGATCGTGTCGACCCGGGACTGCTCGCTGCAACGGCGGCACCAAAAGCTCGTCGAGGAGGCACCCGCCCCGTTCATCACCCCGGAGCAGGACAAGCAGCTGCGGACCGCGTCGGCGGACATCCTTCGGGAGGCCGGCTACGTCGGCGCCGGAACCTGTGAATTCCTGATCGGCCAGGACGGCACCATCTCGTTCCTGGAGGTGAATACCCGGCTGCAGGTCGAGCATCCGGTGACCGAGGAGGTGAGCGGCATCGACCTGGTGCGGGAGATGTTCCGGATCGCCGACGGCGAGGCCCTCGGCTATACCGACCCGGAGACCCGGGGCCACTCGATCGAGTTCCGCATCAACGCGGAGGACGCCGGCCGCGGCTTCCTGCCAGCTCCCGGCACCATCACTGGCTGGCGCGAGCCGGCCGGCCCCGGCGTGCGCCTTGATGCTGGCTACACCGCAGGTCAGACCGTACCGCAGGCGTTCGACTCGCTGATCGCAAAGCTCATCGTTACCGGCGCCAGCCGCGAGCACGCGCTCGAGCGTGCCCGTCGCGCGCTGGCCGAGTTCCAGATCGAGGGCATGCCGACGGTACTGCCGTTCCACCGCGCCGTGGTGACCGATCCGGCTTTCACCGACGAGCCGTTCCGCGTGCACACCCGCTGGATCGAGACTGAGTTCGCCGGGGAAATACAGCCGTATTCAGGCGAGGTGCCCGCCGCAGGCGAGAGCGCCGAACGCGAGCGGATCACCGTCGAGGTGGGCGGCAAGCGCCTTGAGGTCACCGTACCGGCCGGATTCGGCAGTGCCTCGGGCGGATTCGGGGGCGCCGCGGCGACCGCGAAGGCCAGGCCCAGGGCAGCCGGGCGCCGGGGCGGCGCGGCGGCGGCAAGCGCCCCGAATGGCGACGAGTTGGTCAGCCCGATGCAGGGCACGATCGTGAAGATCGTCGCCGCCGACGGCAAGCACGTCGAGGCCGGAGACACCATCGTCGTCCTGGAGGCGATGAAGATGGAGCAACCGCTGACGGCGCATAAGGCCGGCACGGTCACCGGGCTGAGCATCACCGTCGGCCAGACGGTTCCCGCTGGCGCCGTAATCTGCCAGCTGCGCTGATGGCGCGGCTGCCCGGCGATCCCAGTGTGCTCGGCTGGCTGAAGTTCGCGGCCGGATTCCGGCTGCCTGATGAGAACCGGGACTGGGTCAGGCACGAGCTCACCGACGCTGGCTGGCGTAGCCGCACCGTGCTGCGGCACCTGGCGGTGATCATCCCGATTTGCGCTGCGGTTGCCGCCGGGTTGCTCGAGCTCTCGCCAGCACCGGTCTGGTTCGCGGTGATGATGGTCGGGCTGATCCTCTGCGGCAGTGTGTTCACGGTTACCGCCTATGCCGATGACATCCGGGCTAGCCGCCTGCGGCAGCACGGCCTGGATGTGCCCGACGACCCCGACCTCGGTCGCCCGACGCATTAGCCGTCAGACCTCCGCTCTCGTGGGCGAGTGATCCTGAGTTCGGCTGGCCTGCGCGTCGCATTCTAGGACTTTTCCGCGTTTTCAAGAATCGTCTTAGCTAATTGACACCGAGCATCGCATCTAAATGTGCGAGATAGCTACTGGCTACCAAAAGACCCGGGCGCGTCATCCCCGCCGACAATGACGACATCAGGTAGAACAGAATCAGACCACGAACCCTGGGAGGGCATTTGTTGATCAACGCTCCTTGGGATATTGCGTGCGTCCGCAACAGTCGGCGAAGTCGAAAGCCCATCTCTCGGGGGGCGAGTGCCCGCCCGCAGCTTGGAGGCACAGCATGGCCTCTCTCGGAGGCACAGCGCACGGCAAGGTCGGCCGGGTGCGCTGGCGACGGTTCGCGATCACCCTGATCCCGGCCTTCGCGCTCGCCGTCCTGCTTATGGTGCTGAGCACGCAGGCGGTCCTAGCCGTGTCGATTAGCATCTCCGGCGAGCCGTTCACCGTCACTGCAGCTCTTCTGAAGGGCTACGGGTTTGAGCAATTTCCAGTAGTGGACCATTCGGTCGTAAACAACCTGCCTGGCAAATCGAACCAGATTGCTCTTGAAGCCACGGCGATTCGTTCGGCAAAAATAACCAACCTTTGCCAGAGCGTCCGGATTGGGCCCCTTTCGATGGTCATTAGGGCGGGCGGCGGGGGGACCCCAGCTTCCGCGACAGACCTAGTCGTTGACGCCGACCGCTTTTCCGGGAAAAAGGCCAAGTTCACTCATCTGAGTCAGGGCCAGGACGCCAGCTCACTTAACCAGGTGCCGGGGGTAAGGGGCCCGGCAGGGGCGTTCGCCCTTCAAGCCGCCACGGTAACCATCACCGACCTGCGACAGCATGCTTACGCCACAACCGCCGGAACGTTTACGCTCCCTGACTTCAGCCTTCGTCTCGGCGGAAGCTGCTAACGGTGCCTGATCTGGACTCAGCCGCGGGGGGCGGCTCACAAGGGCGCGGGCGCCCGCCGGGGCGAGGCCAGCCGCCAGATCGCCGTCCGCCCGAACTCGGCCAGCCGCCAGGTAGCCGCCAGTTGCCGGATCGGCGTGCGCCCGAAAGCGGTCGCCCGTCGAAACGGGACGGGCAGTCGCCGGCTCGCGGTCAGCTTTCGCAACCCCGCCTGCCCGAACGCGGCCAGCCGCCAGACCGCGATGGATCGCTGCCCGTACGCGGCCCGTTGCCAGACCGCCGGCCGCCCGAACGCGGCCAGCCGCCAGACCGCGGTGGACCGCTGCCGGGACGCGGCCCGTTGCCAGACCGCCGGCCGCCCGAACGCGGCGGGCAGTTGCCGGTACGCGGTCAGCTTTCGCGACCCCGCCCGCCCGAAAGCAGACGCTCACCCGAACGCGGCCGGCCTGCTCCGATACGCGGCCAGAGGCCGGCACCCCGTCCGCCGGAAAGAGGCGCGTTGCCCGAAGGCGGGCGCGCGCCACGACGCGGCCGCCCGCTCGAGCGCCCCCCGCCCGACCGCGGTCAGCCTCGCGATCGCAACCAGCTACCAGGGCGACGGCCGCCTGAGCACCGCGACCCGCCCGAACGCGGCCAGACGCCGGGAATCCGCCCATCGGAACACGCGCAGTTGCCCGAACGCCGGTCCCCACGGCAACGCCCGCCCGAGCGCGACCGATTGCCTGATCGGCGCCGCCCGCCCGAGTCCCGGCTATCTGGGCGCGGCGCCTCGTCCGAACTCCGGCAGACTCGCGATCGCAACCAGCTACCCGGACGACAGCCGCCGGACCGCGGCAGCTCGCCCGAACGCGGCCAGACGCCGGGAATCCGCCCATCGGAACGCGCGCAGTTGCCCGGACGCCGGTCCCCCCGGCGACGCCCGCCCGAGCGCGACGGATTGCCTGATCGGCGCCGTCCGCCCGAATCCCGCGTGCCCGGACGCGGCCGACCACCAGTGCGCCGCCCACCCGAACGCCTCCGGTTGCCGCAACCCAGGCCACCGGGGCGCGGTCAGTTGCCCGCACGCGGCCAACTGCTTCAACCCCGCCTGCCGGATCGCTGGTTGCCCCAACTTCGCCCGCCCGGCGGCGGCCACTTGCCCGCGGGCGTCCTCGCGCTCCTGCGGACCCTGGCGGACTCGCTCAGCAGCGCCCGGCAAGCCTTCAGAATCTGGCGACGTACCCGACCGTTCTGGGGCGGACTCCTGGTCACCGGCGGCGCGGGCGAGATTCTGATGTCAGAACACGGTCCGATCTCGCTCGTCATTCATATCGGGATCCAGGGGCTGGCCGGCTACCTCATTCCGCTGATGTTGCTGCTGTGCGGAGTCCTCCTCTGGTTCAACCCCGCTCAGCGGGCCTTCTACTCATTGCTCGCGATTGTGCTGGCGCTCGGCTCCTGGATTACCTCGAACCTTGGCGGGTTCTTCATCGGGATGCTGCTTGGCCTTGTCGGTGGTGCGCTGGCCTTCGCGTGGGCAACAGGGTCCGGCGACAAGCCGCTGAGGTGGTTCCGCGGAGACCCCCAGATTCTGCAGCCGTCCTGGGGGCTGGAACTGGTCTTGCGCCCGACAGCAATGTTGCCTCCGCCGCGTCGCGCGGTCGGGAGCATCGAAAGCGCCGGCACCGCGTTCTCGTCCAGCGCACACCCGTCCCCGGCCGTTATCGTCTTCGGCAGCGAGGAGGCCAGCGACGGCGAGTCCGGACAGTCAGGAGGTGCCTTCGACGGGCTGCATCAGCTTGCGTGCCGCCTCGGTGAGGCTGCCGGACAACGACGGGTAGACGGCGAACGTGTGGGCGAGGTGGTCGACGCTGAGGCTCCGCTCGACCGCCAGCGAAATGCCCAGAATCAGCTCGCTAGCCCGCGGCGCCACGATGACGCCGCCGAGCACGGTTCCGCTGCTACGCCGGGCGATGATCTTGACGAAGCCATCCCGGAAGGCCTGCATCTTCGCCCTGGGATTGGTCGCCAGCGGTAGCTTCACGACCGTCGCGTCGGGGATCTCGCCCGCGGCAACCGCCTTCTCCGGCACGCCGACGGTAGCGATCTCCGGCTCGGTGAAGATAGTCGCCGCGACGTTGGCAAGCCGCAGCGGCTTGACCGCCTCCCCGAGGGCGTGCCACATGGCGATCCGGCCCTGCATTGCCGCGACTGACGCCAGCATGAGCACGCCGGTGCAATCGCCAGCCGCGTACACGCCGGGCGCGGTTGTCCTCGATACCTTGTCGACCTGGACGAATCCGCTGTCGTCCAGGGCAATCCCTGCCTCGGCCAGGCCGAGGCGGCTGGTGTTCGGGACCATGCCCACGGTCAGCAAGCAGTGCGTGCCGCGGACCGTACGTCCGTCGCTGAGCGTGACGGCCACCGCGTCACCCGTCCTGACGACCTGCTGCGCCCTTGACCTGCCGAGAACTGTCATGCCGCGACGCCGGAAAACGTCCTCGACCACCATGGCCGCGTCGGCGTCTTCGTGCGGCAGCATCCGGTCCCTGGAGGACACCAGCGTCACCTGTGAGCCGAGTGCCTGAAAGGCGCAGGCAAACTCGGCGCCGGTCACTCCTGAGCCGACCACGATCAGTTCCTCCGGCAGCTTGTCAAGGTCGTAAAGCTGCCGCCAGGTGAGGATGCGCTCGCCGTCAGGTTCGGATCCGGGCAGGATCCGGGGTTCCGCCCCGGTCGCGATAAGCACGGCGTCGGCCTCGATCTCCGCTTCGCCAGCTACCACGCGATGCGGCCCGGCGAGCCGGGCGGTGCCGGAGATCACCTTGATACCTTCGGCCGACAGCCGGGAGGCGACATCAGCAGATTGCGCGCGGGCGAGTGACCGGACTCTGGAGTACAGGCGGGGAGCATCGAGCAAGGCGGCCCCGTTCCCGCCCTGGTTGATCCGGATGCCCAGACTCGGGGCGTCCTCCAGTGCTGCCATCATCCCGGACGTGGCAATGAGTGTCTTCGACGGCACGCAGTCCGTGAGGACGCAGGCGCCGCCCAGGCCGTCCCGTTCGATCACGGTGACGTCAGCGCCAAGCTGGGCGCCGACCAAGGCGGCCTCATAGCCGCCAGGGCCGCCACCGATGATTGCGATCTTCGCGTGCGGCTGGCTCACGTTGTCCCATTCTCTCCCATCCTGGCTCTTGGACCGAACCGGCACCCGTGGCTCGCGCCACCTGGCGACACATTGCCCAGCATCCGGGCCGCCTGGCTCGTTACCCTTGTCATTCGTGGCGATATACGCGGCGTACGGAAGCAACATGGATCCCGCGCAGATGGCGCGTCGCTGCCCGCACTCGCCGCAGGACGGCACTGGCTGGCTGGAGGGCTGGCGGCTGACCTTCGGTGGCGAGGACCTCGGCTGGCACGGCGCCCTGGCGACGGTAGTCGAGGCGAGCGACGAGCGCGTCTTCGTGGTGTTGTACGAGGTGTCCGGGGCCGATGAAGCCGCCCTGGACCGGTGGGACGGAGCCGAGCTCGGCTACTACCGCAAGTTCCGAGTGCGTGTCAGCACGCTCGACGGCGAGGTTGTCGCCTGGCTGTACGTGCTGAATGACTACGAGGGCGGCTTGCCGTCGGCGCACTACCTCGGCATCATCGCTGATGCCGCCGAGGCGGCGGGAGCGCCAGCTGATTACGTGGCCGCGCTGCGGCACCGTCCGTGTACCTCGGTGGGCGCATAAGGTCGGCGACGCGGGCCGCGGGCGGGCTACCTCGCTGGCCGGCCTGTCACCTGGGCGGCGGACCTGTCACCTGGCCAGCAGAAGCGCCAGCAGCGCTGCCGCCGGAACGCAGATGAACGCGATCGGCAGCCAGGCCCAGCGGCTCTCCAGCGTGGCCGCCATTGCGCCCGCTTCTCGAGCCTGCGTGGACCGGCGGCCTAGTTCAGCAGCCATCATTTGCGCGGCGTCGCGCACTGGCGGTTCGCTCGCCGCGGCAGTTCTGGCGGACGCGCGGCTCCAGGACCTTACGCCGAGCTGCTGGGACTTCTGCCGGCTGCGCCGCCCGGAGTACAGAGCCCAGCAGTAAAGGGTCTTCTGCTTGAGCGGCGCCGGCCTGGCGCAGCTCAGCTCGACTGCATCGCCCAGGTAAACCCCGTTGAGCGCGCCCCAGCGGACGATGTGATCGCGCACGGGGTTCTGTACTTCAAGTCCATCGGAAGTGGCAATTACGCGCGGCCGCAGCGTGGTCGCGTAGGCGACACCCGTCGCGGTCAGCAGGCCGGCCGCCAGCTCGATCGCGAAATAGCCGTGCTCGGTGACGATGATCTGGATCAGGTTAAACAGGACAAATGCTACCCAGATCCACCACAGCACGAGCGGGCCTGCACGGCGGAATATGGTCCGGCCGTCGGCCTCCTTCCACGGGTTGCCGCTGCCCGGCAGCGGTCCGCCGAATGCCACCCGGCCGGATGCCGGCAGGCCCGCTCCCGGCTGGCCCGGTGCCGGCTGGCCCATTGCTGGCATGACCGGCGCTGGCATGACCGCGGGCCGGTCCTCACCCGCTTTGGCCTCGTTCTGCTCCGATGACACGAGCTGCCACTCCAGTAGCTCAGCTTACGTATTGGGGTCGCCGTGACATGGCGGCAAGCCGACTGCCCGCTGTCCGCAGTTGACCAGCTCCTAGCGACTAACTGTATGCGCTTTGCCGGGCCCGGGCGATATCAGCAGATCCACCGCGAGGGATCTGGGCAGATTCCCCGAAGACACGGACAAGGCCGGGCGGTCAGCGCCACGCTCAGGCGATCGTGGCGCCCGCGACCTGCGGCCGGCTTGCGGTCGCGCCCGGCATTGCGCCGGGCGTTACGCTGCCGCCATCCAGCATGGCGGTCATCGCCGTCGCCGCCATGAGTCGCACACCGTAGCTGATGGCCCGCTCATCGACGTCGAAGACAGCCTGATGAATGTCAAAGTCCGCGCCCGAACCTGGAGTCCGTGTGCCCAGCCTGGCCAGCGCGCCCGGAATGGAGTCCAGATACCAGGCGAAATCCTCGCCGCCCAGGCTCTGCGGGGCCTCGGTGATTGATTCAGGCCCGAGCACCCGGTCTGCGGCCGCCTCGAACATGGCGGTGCTGATCGCCTCGTTGACGGTCGGCGGCACGTTTCGCTGGTAACTGATTTCCGGAACGACGCCGTACGCGCTCGCCACCGACTCCAGGAGCGCCTTCACCAGATCCGGCGCCTCGTGCCACGCGGCATCGTCCAGGCACCGCACTGTGCCCTCGACCATCCCGTCGTCCGGAATAGCGTTAGCCGCCGAGCCCGCGCTCACCCTGCCCCAGACAAGGCTGAGGCTGGAGCGCGGGTCGATCCTGCGGGACAGCGCGGCCGGCAGTTCGGTGATGATCTTGCCAAGCGCGAACACCAGGTCGGCTGTCAGATGGGGCCGCGCCGTGTGGCCGCCAGGGCCGGTGACCTTGACGGTCAGCTTGTCGCATGCAGCTGTGATCGGTCCGGTCCTGGTACCGATCTTGCCGACGTCTAGCCGGGGATCGCAGTGCAGCGCGAAGATGCGGTCTACCGAGGCGATGCCGCCCGCTGCCATGACATCGACCGCACCGCCGGGCACTTCTTCGGCTGGCTGGAAGACCAGCCGCACTTTGCCGGGTAGCGCCTGCGCCGCTGCCGCGCGCGCGAGGAACAGCCCGGTGCCCAGCAGGATGGTCGTGTGCACGTCATGCCCGCAGGCATGACATGCCCCCCGAGTCAGTGACCGGTACGGGACGTCTTTCTCGTCGTTGATCGGCAGCGCGTCGATATCGGCGCGCAATGCCACGACCGGCCCGTCTGCGGAGCCCGCGCCGATGTCGACGGTGAGCCCTGTGCCTTTAGGCAGGATGGCCGGCTTCAGTCCGGCTGCCTCAAGCCGGAGCGCGATGCGCCGCGTGGTCCGGTACTCGTGGTAGCCCGTCTCCGGGTGAGCGTGCAAGTCCCGCCGGAACTCGATGAGCTCCGGCTCATGCCCGGAGAGGAACGCGTCAAGTTCCCCTTCGAGATCATGCTCGGCCATGCGTCGCCTCCCCGTTGAAACTGCGCTGGTCGACGCGCCCGGCTGCGGTAGTGCGCCGATCTCGTGCGGCGCTTAGCGGGTTGTCCATCTAAACCTCGAACTCACTCCGTCCGCTAGCAAGCGAGGCCTGTCCGGGATAAATCAATGCCGTCGGCTACGACACCAGATCCCGGGCCATGCCCGGTAATGTGCCCGCTCCAGAACTGCTCCGGCGTCCCTCGCACCGGAACTACATCGGGCGAATCACCGCAGCACCCGCGCTAAGTACCTGGTGCAACCGCCGTCAAACCCGCGCGCGTGTCCGGCAACCCGCGTCTCGCTCGCAAGCTAAACTCGCTGTCCCACAAGATCAGCGAGATGCCAGCAAGGCATCGAACGTTCTGGTCAATCGCTTACGAGATCGCTCTACTGGCGAGCATCGTACCGCCTGGGGTCGCTGGTCCGCTGATGTTGCGGGATTGTCGCGCAGAGGCTGGTACCGCCCGCTACCAGGCGCCGGGTCTAATACACCTCCGGCGGGCGGTAGACACCCCAGACATCCCGCAGAGCATTGCTGACCTCGCCGATCGTCGCCAGCGCGCGCAGCGCGTCGCGCAGCGGGTAGAGCATGTTCGCATCACCCGCAGCTGCTGTCCTGACGTCATCCAGGCGCCGGCTGACTTCCGCTGAATCCCGTCTGCCACGCAGGTCAGCGAGCCGAGCTGCCTGCTCGTGCTCGATCGCGGGGTCGACCCGCAGCGGCTCGTAGGGCTCCTCCTGCTCGCTGACGTATGCGTTGACGCCGACTACCTTGCGCTCCCCGGAGTCAACTTCGCGTGCGATCTGGTAAGCGGACCGCTCGATCTCGGCCTTCTGGAAGCCCTGCTCGATGGCCGCGACCGCACCGCCGCGAGCGGCAACCTGGTCCATCAGCTCGCGTGCCCTGGCTTCGATGTCGTCGGTCATCGACTCGATGGCGTACGAGCCGGCCAGCGGGTCGACCGTAGCGGTCAGGTCGGTCTCGAGAGCCAGCACCTGCTGCGTCCGTAGCGCGAGCGTCGCCGCCTTCTGCGTCGGCAGCGCTATCGCCTCGTCGTAGGAATTCGTGTGCAGCGACTGGGTACCGCCGAGCACCGCCGCGAGCGCCTGCAGCGTCACCCTGGTCAGGTTGACCTCAGGCTGCTGAGCGGTGAGCTGCACGCCGGCTGTCTGGGTGTGGAAACGCAGCATCTGCGAGCGCGGATCCTTCGCACCAAACTCATCCCGCATGATGTGTGCCCACAGCCGCCGGGCCGCCCGGAACTTGGCTACCTCTTCCAGCAGCGTCGTGCGAGCCACGAAGAAAAACGACAGCCTCGGCGCGAACTCGTCTACCGCCAGGCCCGATGCGATCGCGGCGCGCACATACTCGCGTGCGTTCGCCAGCGTGAAGGCGATCTCCTGAACCGGCGTCGCCCCAGCCTCGGCCATGTGATAACCGGAAATGGAGATCGTGTTCCAGCGCGGGATCTCCGCGCGGCAGTAGGCGAAGGTATCGGCGACCAGCCGCAGTGACGGCCCGGGCGGATAGATGTAAGTTCCGCGCGCGATGTATTCCTTCAGGATGTCGTTCTGAATCGTGCCGGAGATCTCCGTCGCGGACACGCCTTGCTCTTCGGCGACGAGCTGGTACAGCAGTAGCAGCAGGGCGGCCGGCGCGTTGATCGTCATGGACGTCGACACCTGGTCCAGCCGGATGCCGTCAAACAGCAGCCGCATGTCCTCCAGCGAGTCGATGGCAACGCCGACCTTGCCCACCTCGCCCCTGGCCTGTTCCGCATCGGAGTCGAAACCCATCTGCGTGGGCAGGTCGAATGCCACCGACAGGCCGGTCGTGCCGGCCGCGATCAGCTGGTGATACCGGCGATTGGAATCAGCTGCGGTGGAGAAGCCGGCGTACTGCCGCATCGTCCATGGCCGGGTCAGGTACATCGTCGGGTAGATGCCCCTGGTGAACGGGAACGCGCCCGGGTCGCCCAGGTCCGTGACGGGATCGAGGCTCTGCACGTCTTTTGGCCCGTACACGCCCTCGATCGGCGCGCCTGACTCCGATGTGCGACTCATTCCACCAGCGTACGGTGCGCCAGTTCGGCGCATCGCTGTGACGTGTGCCACGTGAAGTGGATATCGGCCATGATCCAAGCTGACACGGCCCACGAGGTCTAAAAGCTTTCGCAAAGGCGCATCGGTTCGTTGTCTCAGGCCTGATTCGGCCGGAATGTGCTACGCATCAATCACGGCTGTCGTGGGGAACGTCACACTCCGTGATTCAGCCAAGTCCAGAGCTGCCCAGACGCCGCTCCAGCCTGCTGCCGGGTCATCCCCGCGTGGCAGGCGATCCGCCTAGCCCGCGGCGGATATCGCGGCGCTGGCTGCGGCATGGCGCGCGGCCCGCGGCCGCACTCGCCGTCGGAGCGGCACTGATCGCCATCGCCTGCCCGACGGTCAGCGCACTGCCAGCCTCCCGCGTTGCCCCCGCTGCCAGCGTCACCGTCAGCGGAGCGGCAGCCCGGCGGGCTTCCAGTGCGCTGGGCACTGCGCCGGGGACGTCGCCTGCCAGCATCCCGCAGCCCGGCAGCCGGGCTGCTCGCAGGGTCGGCGGGTCGTTGATGGCGAGCCGCGGACTTGTGGTGCATCAGCCACCAGGTGGCGGCATGCCGTTGCCGGATATCCCCGCGTCAGCCTGGGTCATCGCCAATGCCAATACCGGCCAGGTACTCGCCGCCAGGGACCCGCACGGCGCGTTCGGTCCGGCAAGCACGCTCAAGGTGCTGACGGCGGTCACACTAATTCCGCTGCTCGACCCCAACGCTATGGTGGTCGCGACCCCGCTGGCAACGTCGCAGCAGCCGACCAGCGCCTACCTGATCACCGGCCGTCACTACCAGGTCGCCGACCTGTTCCGCGCCCTGCTGCTAGTCTCCGCCAACGACGCTGCGGTCGCGCTCACCCAGGCCACCGGCTCATTCGCGAAGGGCATGGCGCTGATTAATGCCGAGGCTCGGCATCTGCAGGCTTATGACGTAGTCGCGAAACTGCCTAACGGGCTGCCCGCGGCAGGCCAGGTGACGTCCGCCTACGACGAGGCGCTGATCGCCAGGCAGGCGCTCACGATGCCGGCCTTCATGAAATACGACTCGACACTCAAGGCCAGCCTCGAACTCAAGCCGGGGGACAACGAGACGCTGCTTAACCAGAATTCCCTGCTCACGCAGTACCGCGGCGGCATCGGCGGCAAGATCGGCTGGACTGTGAAATCAGAGGCCACCTACGTGGGCATGGCCAGGCGCAACGGTGTCACGCTGATCGCGACCGTGCTGCACTGCACGTCGCTGGAGGAGATCACCTCAGCGGAGCAGCTGCTGGACTGGGGATTCGCGATGAACGGCAAGGTCCGGCCGGTCGGCGACCTGGTGCCGCCGCTGCCCGCCCCGCCGCCCGCTGCGCCCGCTGTACACGGTGCCGCGAAGGCAAAGGTGGTCGGGCTTTCCAGCGCGCAGGCGGCCAGTAGCACGACAGGCTACGCACTCGCCGCGGCTGGCGTGACCGCGGCTGCGCTCGGCCTCGGCGCCGGCGCGCTCTGGATACGCCGCCGATCACTACCCGGACGGCACCGGCCGCAGTAAAACTGCGGCCGGCACCGGCCAGCAGGGCGGCGAGGCGCAGGCGCCCGCCGGTTTAGTCAGCGCGTGCTGTCGCGGCAGTCGCATCCGCGTCCGCGGTGTCAGCGCCACGAGACCGACCGCGAATTACCGGCACCAGACTGGCCCTGGGCAGAGCACCGATCCGGGTCCTGGCGGCCGCGGGCTCGGTCCCCGCAGCCGCGCCCGTCTTCGCAGCAGCCGCCGGCCCGGCGCTGCTGGCCGCCGCGTCGGCTACCGCCACTACCGTGAACCTGCCGAGAGCCAGCGCGGCCACGAACACGATCGCGACCCCGACGCCGGTGAAGAAACCGAGCTGCTCAAGGGCCGACCGGCCGGCACTGCCGACCGGGGTGCCAGGCGCCGGAAGGCCAGCCCAATGACCGGCGATCAGGGCGCCGACGGCGAACCAGGCGCCCGCGAGTGCAGCGAGCCAGGATCCGAAGAGCACAGCTGGCCTGAAGCGGCTCAGCAGCACGACCAGCCCGCCTGCCAGCGTGACGACGCCCGGCAGGACGTCCAGCCACATCCGGCCGGACGTGGCCGTCCAAGCGCGGTCAGGGGTGTACGCATAGTTGAAATACGGTCCAATGAACGGAATAAGCGCGCCCCAGACGCCAAGCAGCACCAGCAGCGAACCGCTGAGCGCACCTCGGCTTCGCCGGACGCGAAGCGTCCCAGCCATCATGATCACTCCCTGGGCAGGCGTGGGGGATTTCGGTATGCCTGCCGGCCCCAACTACCCGGAGACCGCGCGCCTACTCATGGTGCCGAGAAGGGCCGACAACGGCCGACAACAGCCGACAACAGCCGAGAACGGCGGGCAACGGCGGGAACGGCCGCGTACGGCATCATGCCATTGTCGCCCCGCAGTCCGGGGGCAATATCGTGGCCTTACTGTCAGATTGCCCGCACACAGACCGATTCCCGGCGACCGGCTCTGTTCTCCGGCGCCTGGCGGGCCACGTGCGTCGGGTGGGCCGGGTGGGCTGAGCAGGCAGTCAGCCGGGCGGCAGGAATCCGATCCTGTCCCGCACCCGGGCCATTGTGGAACTGGCAATCATGTGGGCCTTCGCCGCCCCGGCGGCCAGCAGCCGGTCGAGTTCGGACTCATTGGCCAGCAGTTTCTCGGTCCGCTCCCGGATCGGCGCGAATGCGTCGACAACTACCTCGGCGAGGTCTTTCTTGAAGGTTCCGTAACCAGCGCCTGAGTAGCGCTGCTCGAGGCTGGCGACCGGCTCGCCGGCCAGCGCCGAGTAGATGCGCAGCAGGTTTGTCACACCGGGCTTCGCCGTCTCGTCGGCCCGCACCTCGCCATCGGTGTCGGTGACGGCTCGCATGATCTTGCGGCGGATCGAGCCGGGGTCCTCGAGCACGTCGATCAGGCCCTGCGGCGACGATGCCGACTTGCTCATCTTGATCGCCGGGTCCTGCAGGTCGGTGATCTTGGCGACCTCAGGCAGGATGTACGGGCCTGGCACCACGAACGTCGGGCCGAACCGGTGGTTGAACCGCTGCGCCAGGTCTCTGGTGAGTTCCAGGTGCTGGCGCTGGTCCTCTCCGACGGGAACCTGGTCAGCGTCGTAGAGCAGGATGTCGGCGGCCTGCAGGATCGGATAGGTGAACAGGCCGACGCTGGACGCATCGGCCCCGCCCTTCGCAGACTTGTCCTTGAACTGGACCATCCGGCTGGCCTCTCCGAAGCCGGTAATGCAGGCCAGCACCCACTCCAGCTCGGGATGCTCGGGCACGTGACTTTGCACGAATACTGTCGAGGAGTCCGGGTCCAGGCCAGCGGCAAACAGCTGGGCAGCGGCAACCCTAGTCCGGCGGCGAAGCTCAGCCGGCTCTTGCGGAATGGTGATCGCGTGCAGGTCGACTACGCAGTAGAAGGTGTCGTG
This sequence comes from Streptosporangiaceae bacterium, assembly GCA_036488155.1. Lineage (GTDB taxonomy): Bacteria > Actinomycetota > Actinomycetes > Streptosporangiales > Streptosporangiaceae > JAJYUU01. The sequence goes on from DASXIA010000280.1 coordinate 16,236, forward strand.
GCTCTCCTGCAGGGCTACCCACTGGCGCAGCGCACCCAGGTAGTTGCCGATGTGGAACGAGTCGGCTGTCGGCTGGATGCCGGAGAGCACGCGTGGTCGAGGCATACGCCGCAGTCTAGTTGGACCCGCCGGGTACAGCCTGCGCCGCAGCCGGATATGTCCTTCTTGCTGCCACCGTGCTTGCTACCACCGCGCCGCTTCGGCATGCCCTAATCGTAGGCTTTGCTCCCGCAGCGAAGGGGGGTCAGCCGACGGCCGCTTCCAGGTCGGTGTAGCCGGCCGGGAGCTGCCCGACGAGGTGCCGGTAGTCCTCCGCGCTCAGCGCCTCCCGCAGCGCGGCCAGGACGGCCCCGGCGCCCGCCCGCGCATCGTCCTCGGTAAGACCGGCATGCTCGCTGAGCTGCCGGACGAAGTCGTCGACCCCGACCGGGTGGGCCCCTTGTCTGCGCCGGCGCGGTATCTGCACCTTCTCCGCCAGCTCTTCGGGAAGATCCGCGGCGAGGCGCCTGGCCTCGCCGTCGCTCAGCTGGTCTGCCAGTCCCTCCAGCACCGCCCTGGTGACATCCGCTGATTCCTCACGGGACAACGTGGTTCGCTCCGCTACCGCGCGGACGAGCACCTTCTGCTCCATAACCCCCCCTTCGCCGGGGTGACTCCCAGCGTGCGCTGTCAGGCCGTGACGCCGTCGCCTTGCAGTACCGGCACGATGTCGGGTGCGCCGAGCCGGATCGCATCGGCGTCCTGGTCGGTGTCAGCTTCCTGGGAGGCCCGTTCGGCCGCCACCCTGGCCCGGTAGTTCTCGAGCTCCCTGGCGATCTGCCGGGACTTCCACTTCATCGGCCCGGCCATCAGGCTGGCCGCTTCCTCGGCCGCGGACAGACCGCGGTCCCAGGTCTCGATCGATACGTGCGTGCGTCGCGCCAGCACGTCGTCCAGGTGGCGGGCGCCTTCATGCGAGGCCGCGTAGACGATCTCGGCACGCAGGTAGTCGTCCGTCCCGGCTAGCGGTTTGCCCAGGCCCGGATCGGCCGCAATGAGCGCCAGCACCTCGCCGACCATCGAGCCATACCGCTGCAGCAAGTGCTCGATCCTGGCGACATGCAGGCCAGAGGCCCGGGCCATGGCATGCCGGGAGTTCCACAGCGCGATGTAGCCGTCGGCACCAGCCAGCGGGACGCTGTCGGTGCACGACGGGGCGACCTTGCCGTCAAGCCCGTGCGCCACCGCGTCCACCGCGTCTTTGGCCATGATCCGGTACGTCGTGTATTTGCCGCCGGCGATCAGTACCAGGCCGGGAACCGGGTGCACGACAGTGTGCTCGCGCGACAGCTTGGAGGTGGACTCGGATTCGCCGGCCAATAGCGGTCGCAGGCCCGCGTACACGCCCTCGACGTCGTCCTGGCCGAGCGGCACAGCGAGAATCTTGTTGAGCTGTCCCAGCACGTAGTCGATGTCGGCCCGGCTCGCTGCCGGGTGCGCCTTGTCCAGCGACCAGTCAGTGTCGGTCGTGCCGATGATCCAGTGGCGCCCCCACGGGATCACGAACAGGACGCTTACCGGCGTCCGCAGGATGATCCCGGTCGTGGAATGGATGCGGTCGCGCGGCACGACCAGGTGGACGCCTTTGGACGCCCTGACGTTGATGCTGCCCCGGCCACCGACCATCTCCTGGATCTCATCTGTCCAGACACCCGTGGCGTTGACGACTTGCTGCGCGCGGATCTCAAGCTCGTTCCCGGTCTCAAGGTCGGTCGCCCGCACGCCAGTGACACGTTCGCCTTCGCGCAGGAAACCAGTGACCTGCGTCCTGGATGCCGCGTGCGCGCCGAAGCTGGCGGCGGTGCGCACCAGCGTCATGACGTAGCGGGCGTCGTCGACCTGAGCGTCCCAGTAGACAAGCGCCCCGGTCAGCGCCTTGCGGTTCAGGGCCGGCGCCAGGCGGAGCGCGCCGCGCCTGGTCAGCTGGCGGTGGCTGGGCAGGCCACGGGTCTGGCCGAGGGAAAAGCCGAGCGAGTCGTATGCTGTGACGCCCGCGCCCACATAGGCCCGTTCCCAGCCGTGGTGGGTGAACGGGAACAGGAACGACACCGGGCGGACCAGGTGCGGCGCGAGCCGCTGCAGCAGTAGCGAGCGCTCGCTGAGTGCCTCGCGTACCAGACCCATGTTGAGCTGCTCTAGGTAGCGCAGGCCGCCGTGGATGAGCTTGCTCGACCGCGACGAGGTGCCCGAGCCGAAGTCCCTGGCCTCCACCAGACCAGTGGTCAGTCCGCGGGTGACTGCGTCCAGGGCCACTCCGGAGCCGACCACGCCGCCGCCGACCACCAGCACCTGCAGTTCCTTGCTCGCCAGCGCATCGAGGGCGGCGGCCCGTTCTGCCGGGCCGAGCCGTGTCGTGGCCAGCGCGGGGTCGCCGTCAGCCAGGTGCCCGTTCGCGGTCTGCTGGCCCGCTGTGCGGGCGCCTGGCCAGACCCGGATGTCAGCGCGGCGTGGCACTCGGCGTCACCACGACTTCGACCCGTTGGAACTCTTTCAGGTCGGAGTAGCCAGATGTGGCCATGGTCCGGCGCAGCGCGCCCATCAGGTTCATGGAGCCGTCGGGAACCGTGGACGGCCCGTGCAGGATCTGCTCCAGCGTGCCGATCGTGCCAACCTTCAGGCGGGCGCCGCGGGGCAGGTCCGGGTGGTGAGCCTCACTGCCCCAGTGGTAGCCGTGGCCGGGGGCCTGGCTCGCGCGGGCCAACGGGGATCCCACCATGACCGCGTCAGCGCCGAGTGCCAGTGCCTTGGCGATGTCACCACTTCGGGTCATCCCGCCGTCAGCGATGACGTGCACGTACCGTCCGCCGGACTCATCCAGGTAGTCGCGGCGTGCCGCCGCGACGTCGGCGATCGCGGTGGCCATCGGTACCGCGACGCCCAGCACTGCCGCCGTCGTGTGCCCGGATCCGCCGCCGAATCCGGCCAGCACGCCCGCCGCTCCGGTGCGCATCAGGTGCAGCGCTGCGGTGTAGGTCGCGCAACCACCGACGATGACCGGCACGTCCAGCTCGTAGATGAACTGCTTGAGGTTCAGCGGCTCAGCCTGGCCGGAGACGTGCTCAGCCGATACCGTCGTGCCGCGGATCACGAAGATGTCCACCCCGGCGTCAATCACGGCCTTGTAGAGGCGTACGGTCCGCTGCGGCGACAGCCGGGCCGCCGTGATGATGCCCGCGGCCCGCATCTCCTCGATGCGCCTGCCGACCAGCTCCTCCTTGATCGGCTCGGCGTAGATCTGCTGCAGGCGCCTGGTGGCCGCCTCGTCGCCCAGTTCGGCGGCCTCGGCTAGCAGTGATTCCGGGTCATCGAACCGGGTCCACAGCCCTTCCAGGTCCAGCGCGGCCAGGCCGCCGAGCTTGCCGATCGCGATTGCCGTGGCTGGCGACACGACGCTGTCCATTGGCGCCACGACCACCGGCATCTCGAACCGGTAGGCGTCGATCTGCCAGGCGATCGAGACCTCTTCCGGGTGCCGGGTCCGGCGGGAGGGAACGATGCCGATCTCGTCGAGCGCATACGCCCGCCGGCCGCTCTTCCCTCGCCCGATCTCTACCACGCTCACGTTGCTCTCCCGCCCCCGCAGGTTCTGTCCCGCTCCTGCGTGCGCGCACAGGCCTGGCAGCCAGGATTAGCGTGCCAGGGCTTAGCTTCGCCGGCCGCCGTAGTTGGGCGCCTCGGCGACCATCTGGATGTCATGCGGGTGGCTCTCCACCAGTCCCGCACCGGTGATCTGGGTGAACTGCGCCTGCTGCAGGTCGGCGATCGTCCGGGCGCCGCAGAACCCCATCGCCGCCCGCAGACCGCCGGTCAGTTGATGCGCTACCGCTTCCAGCGGGCCGCGGTAGGGCACCTGCGCCTCCACGCCCTGCGGCACCAGCTTGTCCTCGCGGAGCACGTCGTCCTGGAAGTAGCGGTCCTTGGAGTAGGAGCCGCCCCGGTTCACGTTACGCATCGCGCCGAGCGATCCCATCCCGCGGAACAGCTTGAACTGCTTGCCGTTGACGAAGACCATCTCGCCCGGGCCTTCCTCGCAGCCAGCAAGCAGCTTGCCGAGCATGACCGTGTCGGCGCCAGCAGCGATGGCCTTGGCGATATCGCCGGAGTACTGGATACCCCCGTCGCCGATCACCGGCACGCCAGCCGGCCTGGCAGCGAGCGAGGCCTGGTAAATCGCGGTGATCTGCGGAACGCCTACCCCGGTGACCACCCGCGTGGTGCAGATCGCGCCGGGACCGACACCGACCTTGACTGCGTCGGCGCCCGCGTCGACTAGCGCCTGCGCCCCCGCTCTGGTGGCGACGTTCCCGCCGATGACCTCGATCCGCGAGTTGGCCTTGACCTGGGCCACCATGTCGATGACGCCCTGCGCGTGGCCGTGCGAGCTGTCCACGACCAGGAAGTCCACGCCGGTTTCAATCAGCGCATGCGCCCGCCGCTTGGCGTCCTCGCCCACGCCGACGGCCGCTCCCACGACCAGCCGGCCCTCGCCGTCCTTCGTCGCGTTCGGGAACTGCTCGCTCTTGGTGAAGTCCTTGACCGTGATCAGGCCGCGAAGCCGCCCGGCCTGGTCCACCAGCGGCAGCTTTTCCACCTTGTTGGTGCTCAGCAGCCGCAGGGCCTCGGCTCTGTCCACGCCGACCGGCGCGGTTACCAGCGGCATTGGCGTCATGATCTCGGCGACCCGGCGGCGATGATCAGATTCAAACCTGATGTCGCGGTTAGTCACGATGCCGACCAGAATGCCGTCAGCGTCAGTGACCGGCACTCCGGAGATACGGAAGCGTGCGCACAGTTCGTCGACATCGGCCAGCGTGGCGTCGGGCCCGCAGGTCACCGGGTTGGTGATCATGCCGGCCTCGGACCGCTTGACCATGTCGACTTGCTGGGCTTGCTCCTCAATGGACATGTTCCGGTGCAGTACCCCGGCACCGCCCTGCCTGGCCATGGCGATCGCCATCCTGGCTTCGGTGACGGTATCCATGGCGGCGGACACGACCGGGATCTGCAGCGTCAGGCGCCGTGTGAGCCGGGCCGTTGTGTCTGCTTCGCCCGGCATTATGGTGGAATGTGCCGGCAGCAGCAGAACGTCGTCGAAGGTCAGGGCAGGCGGGCCGAACTTCTCGTCGCTCATCTCACGTTCCGTGTCCGGGTGCTGGGAATGCCCTTCATCCTAGTGACCGGTCCGGGTGGCGCGATCCGCTGCCGGCCGTAGTCGCGGCCAGAGGCGCGCCGGGCTAGAGCTTTCGGCCGCCCAGGGCGCTGCAGCGCAGCCTCGCCTCCTCGAGCTCGGTCACCTCGTGCTCTCGGTTGACGCCGAGCTTCATGTTCTGGATCCGGTCGTGCAACTTGACGATGGAATCCAGCAGCATCTCCGGCCGTGGCGGGCAGCCGGGCAGGTAGATGTCGACCGGCACAATGTGATCCACGCCCTGCACGATCGCGTAGTTGTTGAACATGCCGCCACTGGACGCGCAGACGCCCATCGAGATGACCCACTTCGGTTCCGACATCTGGTCGTAGACCTGCCGGAGCACCGGCGCCATCTTCTGGCTGACCCGGCCGGACACGAGCATCAGGTCCGCCTGGCGCGGGGCGTTGGACATCTTCTCCATGCCGAACCTGGCCAGGTCGTGCCGGCGGGCCCACCGCACCGTCACCGACGTGCGCGGCGAGCGCAGGATCCCTGCCAC
>DASXIA010000328.1:0-9045 GCA_036488155.1 Streptosporangiaceae bacterium
CAGGCGGACCGGCTGCCCGGCCCGCTGCGGCAGCAGGCCGTCGGCGGCCAGCAGCCGGGTCATCGCCTCTTCCATGGCGTCGTGCAAGCGCTGCGGGCCGGTGCGGGTGTCCTCGGGTCCGCGCGGCTGCGACAGCGCGCCCAGTACCGCCTCGGTCACCGCCGAGCACCGCGAGCTCAGGTCGCCTTACAGCCGGCCCGCCCCGCCGAACGTGCGGGCCAGCCGCAGCCCCCGGTCCTCAAACCCGTCACCGTCATCCCCGTCGTCATCCGGCTTCGCGTGCTCCCGCTGCAGTTCCTCGGCAACCGAGGCGAGGTCACTGAGGCTGGCCCCGTTCCCGGCGGCGGCCAGCAGCTCGGCGTCGGCGTCGTCGCGGACAGCCTCCGGCAGGGTCCGGGTCCAGTCCATGATCTGCGCCGCCCACGACGGCGACAGGCTCCCGCCAGCCAGCGCGGCGCCGATCAGCGGGTGGCCGGTCAGCCGGTGCATCCACGACACCTTCATGCCCGCGGCCCGCCGGGTCGCCGCGCACTGCCAGGTCAGCCACACCCGCGGCGACCGGTGCCAGTCCCCGGCCAGACCCCCGCCCGGCACGGCGAACGCCGACAGTATCCGGGCATGCGCCGCGGTCTGCTGTGACTCAGCGACCGCCAGGGCGCGCAGGCAATCGGCCTGCCGCCCGGCCGGCCATTCGGCCGGGTTAGCGTGCGCCAGGAAATCAAGCGCCTCACTCAGGTACGCCAGCGCCTGCACCGGGTCACTGACCCGCCGACCAGGCGAGCCCGAGCAGTCGCCGGTGTCCGCAGGCAAGTTGCCCCCTGCGGCGCTGCCGCAGTCGGCAGTGCAAGCGGAGGCAGTACCGGCGGAAGCGTCGTCGCCCGCGCCGGGGCTCGCTGCGCAGGTGCTGTTGCGCTCGCTGCCGGCGCTGGCGGGTCCGTTACGTGCGCCCGCGGTGGTGGCCGTGGATTCGCTGGCGTCGCTGCTGCTTTGTTTTGGGCTGCCGGGCGATCTGTCGGACCAATCCGCTGCCGCCGCGCTGCCATGACGTAACGGCGCGAACGCGCCCGCCGACAGCCCCGAACTCGCCGATAGGCTGCCGGTCCGCGCCTCACGGCTGGACTTGCCGCGGCGCGGCGACGAAGCGACGGTTGGCGAAGCGGCGACCGTCGCGGCAGCTGCCAAGGCGGGTGCGTCCGCACTGGGAGAAGGCCCATGCGGAACACCAGGAATGTCCCAGCCCGGATCCGTCATGGTCGCCTCCCTCCACCTGCGAGACTGCACCAAAATCAACCGATCATGTGTTCGATTATACTGGTGCCCAGTGACATTCCTCGAGCTATTATTCGCCGCCAAAGGTAGAGCGCCAGATTCGACAAGGCGCATGCCGACCTCAGAAATGGCGGCGTCGTCCGCCGCCAATTCGGCGCGTCGCAATCCGACAGCCGCGCTACAGGATCGCCGCCGACCTAGGCAACCAGCGTTGTCTTGGCCGGCGGCGTGCGGTGGGCCGTAGTTGGCGGCGCATGAGCAGCCAAGACGGGCTAGTCGGGCCGCACCTGGTGGTGGGGGAGCAGGACGGGCCCGACACCGGGGATGGCCTGTGACCGCGCCTCGGCGAGCAACGCCTCAGCGGCCTGTGCCGCGTTCTCCCCGGTCCGGGACATGCGCGCGGCGATAAGGCCGGTCACGATCGGCGTCGAGAATGACGTCCCGCTCCACTTGGCCATGCCGTAGAACTCCCTGGCCTGTCCGGTGTAAGGAGCGACGTGGCAGGTGTACGTGCCGGCCGCATAGGCGTTGATGAGGTCGCGTCCCGGCGCATAGACATCCACCCAGCCGCCGAAGTTGGTGAAGCTGGCCCGGCTGTGCCAGTCGCCACCGAGTGCACCGACAGTGATCACACCAGGAAAAGCCCCAGGCCAGTTCGGCCGCCGGTGACCGTCGTTACCAGCCGGGGCAATGCAGATGCTTCCCTTGGTCTGATGCAGGCGCTTGAGCCACTGCTCGAACGCGATGAGCGGCAAGTCGTGCCGTGAGCGCGCGGCAATGCTCAGGTGGAAGATGTCGACCCCGTGCTTGAGTTCGTCCTCGAGCTTCGTGACCAGGTCCGATTCAAGCTGACTGCCCGCAACGGAGAAGCAGTTCGTCACGACAATCTCGGCTGCCGGAGCCATACAGCGCATCACGCCGGCGACGAACGTGCCGTGGCCGGTGTACGGCGGGATGGGCTGGACTCCACCCGGCAGCATGGGCGGCAGGGGGTCCATGTCATCGGCCTGAACCCCTGCCAGCCAGCGGTGGGCCTCGTCGGCGCCGTCGAGCAGGCCCGTGTCCGCAAGGTAGATCATCACTCCCGCGCCGCCGTGGTCCCCGGTCACAGCCGGATAGGGTTCGGCATCGAAGTAGGCCGGCTGCGGTTCGGTGGCTGGGCAGGCGAGTCCGATACCCCCCCGGCCCGCTACGGTCAGGACGTGATCGGGCGTGGCGACACCGCGGCCGAGCTGGCGTTCGATCTCGTCGAGGGCGTCGCTCACCGTCCGGGAGTCGGCCAGCGTGAGGAGTGCAACGCCACCTATCACGCGACGCAACCGCTCGGGCGTATTGGCCTGGAGGTCGCGCTCGCCCTGCTCGCCCAGGATCTCCAGGACTCGGTCGAGATACTCGGCCCGCACCAAGATCTGGCCCTCGGCATACACGTGGTCGACGCCGCGCTGATTACGCGCAGCCTTAATCTCTGGTCGCCGGTCCGACGAGCCGCGGAAGGCCTTGATGATGCAGTCGATCTCATCGACAGCATGCTGGCTGACGCCGTCTCTCCAGTTTTCGGTCTCTTCGGGCAAAGTGGCCTCCACAGAAATTCAAATGACGCAGTTGTCCCCACGCGCGGTCAGGCAGGGGCCAAGGTGACGATGGCCGGGAGGAGCGATGCCCCGCCCGGGCGCCATACGGAGTCGTCAACTAGCCCGGTGATACTTCGTGCGGATGAAACGCTTTCTATCCGTTATCTGCGACATAACATAACCGCGGCATACCGTCTAGGCTGGCTGTCGTGGCGGATGAGGTCCGCGCGGCACGATCTGGCGCTCAGAAGACCGAGAAATTGCTGCGCTTGGCCATGTCCAGTCCGCGCGAGGCGCTTGCTCAGGCTCGCCGAATCCTGGCCGGACACCCGAGCGCAGAGGAGGCGCTCGCCGCCCACCAGGCCGCCGGGATAGTCCTGCGCGACATCGGCGATGTCGGCGCCGGCGTCCGCGAGTTCCGGCGCGCACTGCGGTGTGCTCAGCAGATCGGCTCCACGGAACGCGAGGCAGACGTGCTGAGCTCGCTTGGTGCGGCGCTCGTTTACGCAGGACGGACGAAGGACAGCCTCGCGGCGTTCGAGCGCGCAATCGCCTTGTCCAGTGGCCCGCTCACCGGGCGCGTGCTGCACCGGCGCGGCCACGTCCTCTGGACCCTGGGCCGACACACCGCGGCGCTGGAGGACTTCCGCCGCGCGGTCGGCATTCTGCAGCGGGCGCATGATCCGATCTGGACGGCACGTGCGCTTAATGGCCGCGGCCTGGTCAACGTCGCCCTCGGCTTCCCGGCTCGCGCAGTCTCCGATTTCGTCGCCGCCGGCGAGTTGCTCGCGGAGCATGGCCAGCAGCTAGAAGTCGTGCACGTTCTGGTCAACCGCAGTGTGGCGGTGTTCTATTCGGGCGATCTGCCGACCGCGCTCGCTCTGCTAGATGAGGCAGCGACCCGCTACCGCCCGCTCCGAGTGCGGCCTGCCGGACTCGCTTTCACACGCTGCGAAGTCCTGTTGGCAGCGGGATTGGCGCGAGACGCACTGGCCGAGGCCGACACCGCCCTTCTCGACAATGTGCAGTCTCGTGGCCAGGCCACCCAGCGCGCTGAACTATTGAGTATTGCAGCGAGTTGTGCGCTCGCTGCCGCTGAGCCGCAGGTGGCGCTGGACCGAGCCCGAGCCGCGCGCCGCCTGTTTCACGCGCAACAGAACACGCTGGGAGAGGCCTACGCCAAGCTGGTGGTCGTCCAGGCGCAGTACGCCGCCGGGCCGCCGACACGTCGGCTGCTTACGGCAGCGAGTCAGGCTGCTGACCTGCTCGCGGCCAACTGCATCACGGATGCTATGCAAGCCCATGTGCTGGCAGGCCGGATCGCACTCGACCTGGGACGACGCCACGATGGCGAGCGTCACCTCAGCGCCGCGGCGCGAAGCAGACGGCGCGGCCCTGCTATGTCGCGGGTAACCGGGTGGCTGGCCGAGGCGCTACTCTCCGAAGCTGCGGGCGATGCCCGGCGGCTGCAGATTGCTTGCCGACGCGGTCTCGAGGTCCTGGACGAGCACCGGTGGAGCCTTGGCGCATCTGAACTCCGCGCGCAGGCAACGGCTCACGGAGCGGAACTGGCCGCGCTGGCGCAGCGGCATGCCGCGCGGGCTCGGCAGCCTCGGCGGTTGCTGACCTGGAGTGAACGCTGGCGTGCCACGGCGCTGGCGGTGCCGGCCGTGCGGCCACCGACGGGCACCGGGTTTGACGCCGATCTGGCGGCACTGCGACAGGTGACGAGCCAGTTGGAGGAAGCGCGGCGGCAGGGCGAGCCGACGGCGGCCCTCGAGCGCGACCAGCTGCGACTGGAAAAGGCAGTCCGGGCGGCCTCACTGCGGACTAAAGGCGCTGCCGTTCCCGCCGGTCACGTCCTTGACATCGACGAGTTGCTCGATCAGCTTGGCGCCGCGCAGCTAGTCGAGATCGTAGACATTGGCGGCACGCTGCAGGTACTGCTCTGCGGGGCAGGCCGGGTACGCCGGGTAACGGCAGGCACCACCCCGGACGCGATGCGGGCGGCTGACTTTGCCCGGTTTGCCCTGCGCCGGCTGGCGCGGGACAGGCCCGGCGATGACCTGGACAGCGCGGCGGCCGTTCTTTCGGCCGTCGGCCCGCGGCTTGAGGCCGCGACTCTCGGTCCGGCCGTGGCGCTTCTGCGAGACGGGCCGCTCATCGTCGTCCCGCCGGGCAGGCTGCATGGCATCCCGTGGGCGCTGCTGCCCGCTCTCGCTCGCCGTCCGTTCAGTGTTGCCCCGTCCGCAGGTGCCTGGCTTCGGGCGCACTCAGCCAAACCGCCGGACCGGAAGCACGTGGTGCTCGCTAGCGGCCCGGGCCTGGTCACCAACGGCGCGGAAGTACCGCTCGCCGCAAAGATCTACGACGACGTGACCGTCCTGTCCGCCGAAGACGCGACAACCACGCGAGTACTCAGGGCGCTCGACGGTGCCTGGCTCGCGCACATCGCAGCGCACGGCACATTCCGCGCGGACAGCCCGATGTTCTCGTCGCTGCGGCTGCACGACGGACCGCTGACGGTTTACGACTTCGAGCAACTGGAGCGCGCACCGTACCGGCTGGTGCTGTCGAGCTGCGACTCCGGCGTGCTCGCCCCAGCCGGAGCCGACGAGCTACTCGGCCTGGTCAGCAGCCTGCTCCCACTCGGAACGGCAGGGGTTATCGCCGGCGTCGGGCCGCTGAATGACCAGGCCGCGGTGCCGTTGATGGTCGACCTGCACCGCAACATACGCGCCGGCGACACCTTCGCGGAGGCGTTGCTGAACGTCAGGACCCAGGCCCCAGCTGATCCCGTGCAGCACGCCGCGGCGATGTCACTGCTCATGCTGGGAGCGGACTGACCCGCGCCGGACAACAGGAGCCGGCCTACAACGTGATCCAGCCAGTCATGGTCTCGACGCCAGCTGATGTCCGGCAGCGCAACCGGAACTGTCCGACCGGAATCGGCTCCACCGAGAAGCAGCCGATCTCGTCCGCTGTTATGACGAGCTCGTCGCCGGCCCTGGGCAGCACGCTGATCACCGCCGGCTGGGCCGGCACGATCTGCCCGACCAGCGAATTTTGCGTCACCTCAAGCTCCATCGTGAGCCGCCCCGAGGTGTAGGTGAGCGCCCGGATGGAGGCAGCCTCGGTCCTCGTGGCCAGCGCGTGCTCAGCGTCGCGCGAGTCATACGTCAGCCGGGCAAGCTCGGCATCGATGTTGTGCCAGGCAAAGGCGGCCTTGGCTGCTGTGAGGAAGTCATCCGGCACTGCTTTCCTCGCGCTGACCGCTCGCTGCAGCGCCTCCAGGAGCTCATCATCAGTCAGGCCCGTGCCCACCACGCTCACCTCCCCGTCTCCTTGACTTCAATAGCGCCGGCTCGCTCGGGCAGGAAGGCAACCATGTGCGGCGATCGCCGGAGCTGGGCCAGGCACCGGGCACGCGTTGGCCCGATGCTGCCGACCCGCATGCCAAGAGAAGAACTAACCTCGGCGTAGCTGGGCGGCGGATCCTGGATCAGCAGCGACAGCAGTTTGTGGCAGGCCTCCGGCAGTTCAGCGAACGCGGCGCGCAGCGCTACGTTCAGTTCCGCCTCGATCAGGTCTTCCTCGATCGCCCGCTCACCGGAGTCCCGCGGCATCAAGTCATCGGCCGGCAATCCGTCCGGGTCATACCTGCGGGCCGTCCGCAATACCCGCAGGCACTCGTTCCTGGTGGTAGTCGCCAGCCAGCCGGGGAGCGCGGCAGGCTGCCGGAGATTGCGGATGTTCTCCACCAGCATGAGCCAGACGCCCTGGCCGACGTCATCGGTGTCCGTCCGGCTGAGCTGGAACCGGGCGCAGATAGCCCACACCAACGGGGAGTACCGGTCGACGATCTCGTTCCAGGCCTCCTGGTCGCCGTCGCATACCCTCTTCACCAGGGCAATGACTGACGGGTCGTCGCGCATGGTGTGTCCTTTCCGAGGCCGGCGGACCCACCTGAATGTTATTCCGTGCAACGCACGGACCCTGCGCAGTTCCGCTACAAACCGACTCAATTGCCCAGGTAGGCAACGAGTGCGGAACCGGCCGCGCGCCGGAGCACGCAGCGCCCCGTGATGACGCGCGACCCGGACATCCCCGTATGTCAGGTCCATGTGCGCCCCTTCCCAGGGGCGGCTGGCCGTAACGGCAGCATGCGGCGGCTCCTTCCTGCAACCCGGATGCAGCACCAGGACCGCTGATACGTGCAGCTGGCGCGAATTGTGGAAATCCGGACAGCCATGTATCAGTCCAGTCGACAGCTCATCCGCAGACCGGTAGCGCCGACGCTACCGAGGCACGCCGGCGCTACCGCTTCACACCGGGACCAGAGGTATCGGAGCGGAAGCACGGATGGTTTCCGTCGCAGGTGTGGCCACCGGGTTTGACAGGGGCCGGCCCGGTGGCCTGCCCCTCGCCTTCGGCACGGTCGCGAACGCGGATTCCGCCAAGAGGCATTTCTAAACCGGGAACGCAGCAGGTCTCACCGGCAGCGTGCGCACCGTCCCGGCCAGGGCGAGCGCGGCAGCCAGGTCAGGCGCGGCCGCTGTCCCGCCAGCTGCACGGGTGGATGCTGATCCCACTGCGCAGCCCAGCCTGGCGGCGGCCGCGAGGTCCAGGCCGCGCAGCAGGCCCGCGATCAGGCCCGCGTTGAAGCAGTCGCCAGCGCCGGTCGCATCGATGACCTCGCCTGCCAGCCCGGCTGGCGGCGCGACCTGCTCTATCAGGCTGCCGTCCGCGCTCAGCGCCCCGCTAGCGCCAAGCTTGATGACGACTTTCGCGACGGCGGACGTCAGCACCGGCAGCGCGGCCTGCACGGTCGGCTGGCCGCTGAGCCGGCACGCTTCCTCCGCGTTCGGCAGCAGGACGTCGGTGTGCGCCAGTACCTCGCGTAGCGGGTCGCCGCCCCAGCGTCCGGCCGGGTCCCAGTTGGTGTCCAGCGACGTCGTCGTCCCGCTGGCCCGCGCGTCGGCGAGCAGGCCGGCGAGGCCGGGCCCCAGCGACCGCTCGAGCAGGAAATAGGAGCTGACATGCAGGTGACGTGCTCCGGCAAGCAAGGCGCGCGGCACGTCGCTCGCGGTCAGCGAGGTCATCGCGCCAGTCGCGGTGACGATGGCCCGGTCGGTTCCGTTCGACAGCGCGACTGTCATGCCCGTTGCCAGGCCGGGCCGGACGATGACGGCCCCGGTATCGACGCCCTCACTGGTGAGCTGCGCCAGCATGAATTCGCCCGAGGGATCCGAGCCAACAACTGCCGCTAGCGACACCCGAAGCCCGAGCCGCGCGGCCGCCACCGCGGTGATCGCGGCCGACCCGCCTACCACCAGGGAGATGCTGCCAACCAGCTTCTCCTGCTGGCCGAATTCCGGCACTACGTCCTCGCCGAGCACGAGCACGTCCGGATTGCAGTCGCCAACCACCAGCAGGTCAAGCTCGGCAGCCGGGCCGGGAGCAGTCACGGCCGGCCCAGTTACTAGCGGCCCGGTCACGCGACCATCACCCGAACCCCCGCGTCGGCGAACCTGGCTGCCGCCTCGTCTGCCAGGCCCGCATCAGTCACGAGCACATCGATCTCGCTCACAGCGCAGATTCGCGCGAAAGCCCTGCGGCCGACTTTCGAACTGTCCGCGACGACGACGACCTGGCTTGCCTGGCTCGCCATCAGCTGGTTGATGCTGGCCTCGCCCTCGTGCTGCGCCATGGCACCGGTAGCCGGGTCGATGGCATCGACGCCCAGGAAAGTGATGTCGATACTCACCCGCTCCAGCACTCCGGTGGCTAGCGGCCCGGTGAGCTCATATGACTGCGGGCGGGCGACACCGCCCGACACCACGATCTTGATGTGCTGCCTGACGGCTAGCTCGGTGGCGATGTTCAGGGCGTTGGTGACGACGGTTGCAGCCGGCGAGCCTGCTGCGGAGGTCAGGTCGGTGCGCATGGCCAGCGCCCTGGCCACCTCCGTTGTGGTCGTTCCGCCGTTCAGCCCGACTACCTGGCGGGGCTGGACGAGCCCCGCAGCCATGGCACCGATCCGGTGCTTCTCTGAGGGATGGCGCTCGGATTTGTAGCGCAACGGCAGGTCATAGGTAACGCCCTGGGCGACCGCGCCGCCGCGGATCCGCGCCAGCATCTGCTGACCAGCCAGGTCGTCGAAGTCGCGCCGGATGGTTGCCGCCGAGACACCCAGGACCTCGGC
>DASXIA010000305.1:0-8842 GCA_036488155.1 Streptosporangiaceae bacterium
CGCACGAGCTGTCAGGCGGGATGCGCCAGCGCGTTGTCATCGCCGCCGCGCTCATCTGCCGGCCGCGGCTCCTGATCGCCGATGAGCCCACCACTGCGCTGGACGTCACGACCCAGGCGCAGATCATGGAGCTGTTCGGCCACCTGCGCGAGACGCTCGGCATGGCCACGCTGCTGATCACCCACGACATGGGCGTGGTTGCCGGGCACGCCGACCGGGTGTTCGTCATGTACGCCGGGCGGGAAGCGGAGACCGGCCGCACGGCGGACATCTTCGAAACGCCGCAGCACCGGTATACCGCTGCCTTGCTGGATTCGGTATTGCGCCTGGAGACCCCGCGCAAGTCCGAACTGGCAACGATTCCGGGCCGTCCGCCGGATCTGACGGTGAGCAGCGTCGGCTGCCCGTTCGTGCCACGCTGCTCGACCGCATCCGCCGAGTGCTCACGCGAGTTGCCGCCAGTTGCCGGGTCGGACAGCCATCACTGGTGCTGCTACCACCCGGCCAACCAGGCCGGCGCTTCGCCCCGTATGACGGAGGCTCCCCGATGACCGCGCATCCCGCCGTGCCCGAGCCTGCCGAGGTCCGGCCGGCGTCCGCCGGCCCTGCATCGCCGCCGCTGCTGAGCCTGGTCAACGTCACCAAGCACTACCGGGGAGGCGGCCTGCTGTCCAGGTCAGCCGCCCCAGTCCAGGCGGTATCGGGCGTCAGCCTGGAGATCGCCGCAGGCAGCACGCTCGGCATCGTGGGCGAGTCAGGCTGCGGGAAGTCCACGCTCGGCCGCATGGTCGTCGGGCTGGAGAAGCCGACCGATGGCGAGGTGCGGCTGCGCGGCAGGGCGCTCGGCACTATGAGCCGCGCCCAGCGCCGTGCTGCCCGCTACGACGTTCAGATGATGTTCCAGGACCCGTATGCGGCGCTGAATCCACGAATGACCCTGGCGCGCATCATCGAGGAGCCGCTACGGGCCAAAGGCGGCATGAGCAGGCAACAGCGCACGACCCTAGTGCGGCGCCTCGCCGACGAGACCGGACTGTCGGTCAGCCAGCTGGACCGGTACCCGCGGGAGCTGTCCGGCGGCCAGCGCCAGCGAGTCGGCCTGGCGCGTGCCCTGGCTACCGGCCCGGCGCTGATCGTGGCCGACGAGCCGGTCTCGGCGCTAGATGTGTCCGTCCGGTCGCAGATCCTGAACCTGATGACCGCGCTGCAGGCCGAGCATCAGCTCAGCTACCTGATGGTGTCGCACGACCTCACCGTCATCCATTACCTGGCGGACCACATCGCGGTGATGTACCTGGGCAAGATCGTTGAGTCGGGACCGCCGGGACAGCTCTTCCGCGCACCCGCCCACCACTACACCCGGGCGCTCATCGACGCGGTCCCCCAGCCGACCCCTGGCCAGGCGGGTGCCATGTCGTCGATCCGCGGCGAGCTCCCCTCGGCCTCAGCGCCACCGTCGGGCTGCCGCTTCCGCACCCGGTGCCCGGCGGCAGCGCAGCTGTGCGCGGAGCAGGAGCCGGCGCTGCGCGACTTCGGCGCCGGCCATCGCGCCGCGTGCCACTTCCCCCTGACCGAACCTCAGACCGAACAGGTGGCTTAGTGATCGACCTCAACGCCGACCTCGGCGAGGGCTTCGGCGCCTGGGTGATGGGCGCGGACGAGGCGCTGCTGGATCAGGTGACCAGCGCTAACATCGCCTGCGGCTTCCACGCTGGCGACCCGCGCACCATGGATAGCGCGGTGGCCATGGCGGCTGCCCGCGGCGTCGCCATCGGAGCTCATGTTTCCTATCCCGACCTAGTCGGATTCGGGCGGCGGCAACTCCGGGTGAGCGCCGAGGAACTGATCACCGACGTGCTGTACCAGATCGGGGCACTGGAAGCGTTCTGCCGGCGGCATGGCACGGCAGTGCGCTACGTCAAGGCGCACGGTGCCCTCTACAACGACCTGGCCGGTGATCAGCAACTGGCCAGCGCGCTCGGCCAGGCCGTGGCCGCATACGACTGCGACCTGGGCGTGCTCGTCCTGGCCGGCAGCCCGGCAGCCGAGGTGCTGCGGCAGCAGGGCCTGCGGGTGGTAGCCGAGGGCTTCGCCGACCGCGGCTACTCCGCGGACGGCCGGCTGATTCCGCGCGGCCGGCCCGGCGCGGTGCTGACCGACCCCGCCGGAGTTGCCGAGCGCGGCTGGCGGATCGCGACCGGGACCCCGATCGAGGCCGATGACGGCTCGCCGATGGTGCTGACCGTCGACTCACTATGCGTGCACGGCGACACCCCCGGCGCCGTCGATGTCGCCCGTGAGCTGCGCGCAGTGCTCACCGCACGGGCAGTGGAGGTGGCTGCATTCTCATGATTCCCCTGGACCGCTCCGGCCTGGAGGCGCTGGCGACTACCGCGCTGGCGGCAGTCAGGCGAGAGTACCCCCATCAGCTCATCCAGGAGCTGAACTCCGACGCCGACGTGCTCCCGCCGCGGCGCCTGAACCCGGCGTTCTACGGCAGCTACGACTGGCATTCCGCCGTGCACAATCACTGGCTGCTGGTCCGCGCTCTGGACCGCGGGCTGCCTGACGCCCTCGCCACCGCGGTCGGGGAGGTTCTTGACGAGCACCTGTCCGCGCAGCCGCTGGCCGCCGAGACTGCCTTCTACGCCGGTCCTGGCGGACGTACCGCCGAACGACCCTACGGCTGGGCCTGGCTGGCGTTGCTGCACGCAGAATGCACAGCACAACGCAGGGAACGGCCAAGCCAGTGGGCCGCCGCCCTGCGCCCGCTCGCCGACTTGCTGTCGCAGCGGTTGTCCGGGTACTTCGGCGGCCAGCTGGCGTTCCCGATCCGGACCGGGACACATGGCAACACTGCGTTCAGCCTGCAGGTCGCGCTGATGGCCGCCCGGCGGCGGGCTGACCACGCCGCGGTCGCCGAACTGTCCGCCGCAGCACTGCGCATGTTCGGGCCCGACCGGGCACTGCGCTGGGATGACCCGCCATCGGGTGACGCTTTCCACACCCCCGAGCTAACCGAGGCAGCACTGATGGCCGACGTGCTCGGGCCGGCTGAGTTCACCGCCTGGCTCGATCAGGCCCTGCCCGATCCGGCAAACGTTGCCTGGTCGCCGCCGGACTTCCGGCCCGATGCCGCCGACCCTGGCACCGTGCACCTTGAGGGACTGGTCGTAGCGCGGGCCTGGTGCCTGGATGCCATCGGCCGTGCCCTGCCGCCCGATCACCCGGTGGCGCCCCGCGCGCTCGCTGCGGCAGACACGCACCGGCAGCGGGCCGGCAGCATGCGCCCGTCCGAGGGTTTCGGCCGCAGCCACTGGCTTCCCACATTCCTGCTCTTCCTGGACGAGCGCCTGCGCAATTAACCGGGTGCACCCGCGCAAGGCTCGGCCGGCGGTCCCGGCGCCTCCGGGGTGTCGGTGCGCTCGGGTGTCTCCTCGCCGTCGAGGCTCACCGAGAGTTGTCGCTCAGGCGCCTGGACGGGCCTGCGGCCGTCGAGCTTGTGAATGCCGTAGATAGGCGGCGGGGCTATCCGGGCGAACTGCGCGATCGCCGTGCCGACAATGCTCGACTCGACAACGTGGTCCTTGCCGAACGGCACGATCGGGCAGTTACGCTCGGAGATCCTGGTCGACATTTCCCGGACGACCACGCCTTCCGCGCCCATGCGTACCAGATCAAGCTCCAGTTCATTTCGCGCGTCGGTACGCATCTGCCGGACGAGCTCGGAGTAGCCGGAGATTTCGACGTTCCCGGCACTGAAACGGGTTTGACCTTTAGACAGCCAGTCATCGTGCCGGTAACCGACCGCGACGCCGAGTGCCAGGCCGACCGGAACGTAGCCATGCGCGACCAGCTTGGTGAAGTCCTGCCCGGACAGGTCGGAAGCGAATGGCTGGGTGCGGCTCACCACGCCGGGCGCGCGGACCGCAGTACCGAACGCGCGGAATTCCAGAATGCTCTCGTCCTCGCCGAACGGACCTACTGACAGTGTCACGCCGATAACGCCGAGGCCGCCGAGCGCCGCGCATTCTGCTGTCATCCGGCTGATCGCGGCGCGGCGGGCCTGGTAGAGCACCGAGACCAGCGGCCGGGCTGACCCGATGGCCGCTGCGCCAACCGGAGGCTGCACCGGGCCGGCGCCCAGACGCATTCCGCCCGCGGGCGGCCCGTACGGACGGTAGCCCTCGCCGCGATAGACGGCTACGCCGTACGGGCAGTCCTCGTCGCCAGGGTCGCCGATGTTGTAGACGGCTGCACCGAGCACTTGCCCGGCCGGCTGGAACCCGACCTTAGAGATCGCCGCGAACTCGCTGGCCTGCAGGGACGATCCCCAGCTACGCTTCTGCCGCAGCTCCGCCAGCCGGGCCTGAGCAACCGGCGGCAAGCCCGCGCGCGTCTGGTCCTCGTCGCGCGGGCCCTGTCCAGCCTGGTCATCGGTCGGCATCTGAGCTACCAGGCGGCTACCGGCAGCGGGTCAGGAGTCGAGGCTCAGCACCATGGTCGGCGTCTGGATGATGTGGTCCTCACGCAGCGGCCGGACCGCGGTACCGATCGCGAAGAACTCGGTGGTGTGCGAGCCCCACGTGTGGCTGTGCTGCCGTAGCTGCACTCCGACGATGCCCTCGGCGGCCAGTTCCTCGGCCTCTGCCTGCATCCGGCTCATGGCTAGCTCACGTGCGTCGTACAGGGCCTGAGTGAACTGCTCAAGCTCCACGTTCCGGCCGACGTTGCTCATCTTGCTGCCGAGCCGCTGGTGCGCGATGTGATACACACACGAGCCCATCACCATGCCGAGCGGCGCGTAGCCCGCCCGGATCAGCGTCCAGAAGTCCTGGCCGGACAAGTCAGAGGTGAACGGCATGCCCTTGTTATTGCGCCAGTTCGTGACGCCGCCACCGCCGGCACCGGGCTCGGCTACCACCGCGGTGCCGACCGCGATGAACTCGGCTATGTCCGCGCCGAACTCCTTGAGCTCGACGTCCAGCCGAACACCAACGATGCCGTCCGCGCCGAGCGCCTGCGCTTCGGCCTCCATCCGGGTCATCGCCAGTTCGCGGGCGTGGTACATCGCCTGGGAGAGCACGTTCAGTTCCTGGCTCTGGCCCCACCGGCCGAACTGCAGCCCGACGTGGTAGATCGAACTGCCGAGGACGAGCCCCACCGGCCGGAAGCCGACCTCCCGGACGAGCAGGAACTCGTTGACCGACAGATCTGAAGTGAAGATCGAACCTGGCCGGCCTGGCTGCAGCTCGGCCAGCCTGCGCATCGCGTCTTGTGGTACTCCGAGCACCCCGAGGTCAGTGCCCTGCTGCTCAGTCATCGCGCTCCCTCAGCGTCGAGTTTGTCTTGCCTGTGGCCGCGCCCTGTGGTCATGAGCCGAGCCGGACCCGCGCGGCCTGCCGCCGGTGCGGGTCGAGTGACATGATCGCGAGCGGCGGCTTCGCCGGTCCGCGTGGCCGGCCGAAATGCGCGATCGCAGTGCCGATGATGGTGGCCTCGAGAACGTGGTCCCGGCGGCCTTCCTGTACCGGGCACTCGTGCTCGGCAACCCTGATGATCATTTGCTGCAGCACGACCCCGTCGGCGCCGTGCCTGGCCACGTCAATTTCGAGCTGATGGCGGGCATCATGCCTGGTCGCGTTCACCAGGTCGGTGTAGCCGCTCACCTCGGTGTTGCCCGCGCCCCACCGGGTCTGGTTCACCGTCGCCCAGTCATCGTGCCTGGCCCCGACGGAGATGCCGAGCACGAGCCCGGCGGGCACCCAGCCCGCCAGGATGAGCTTGGCGAAATCCTGCCCGGTCAGGTCGGAGGTGAACGGCTCGCGCAGCCGGACGTTACCGGGAGCCCGGACCGCGGTGCCGATGGCTTTGAACTCCAGCCCGCCGGCCGGGAAGCTGCCGATGGTCAGCTTGACGCCGACGACGCCGTGGCCGCCCAGTTCCTTGCACTCCGCGATCATCCTGCCGATTGCCTGCCGCCGGGCCTGGTACATGGTCCGGACCAGCGGCGCGTACGAATTGAGCGAACCGCTGCCCGACGTGGCCGTCACGCTGGTGTAGGGGCCGCCGCCCAAGCCGCCCAGGCCGCCCAGGCCGAAGCCGTAACCGGCTCCGTAGGCCGGGCAGCCGTAACCCCCCGTGTACCCGATGTTGTAGACAGCCGCGCCGAGCACCTGCCCGACGGGCTCGAACCCGGTGCTCCTGATGCCAGCGAACTCGTCCGCACTGAGCGCGGATGACCACGTGCCGCTCTGCCGGATTTCGGCCATCCGCGCCTCAGCGGCGCGCGGGAGCTCACTATCCGGCTCATTCACGGTCACTCTGCGCCCCCTTGTCGCGCTTCCTGCCGCTGGCCTCACACTACAAGATCGCAGGGCCTACAGCGCAGCAGCCGCTGCCCCGGACGGCGCCCAGGTCAGTCGCCCGAACTAGGTCGCCCGATTTGCCCTGACCGCCGCCATTATCGGCGGTCTGCCGCTTCGCCCGGCCACCGGTCCTGGTCGTCCCATTCCTCGTTCCGCCGCTGCACCGTCTCCTGCCAGTGCTCCGCGGCTTCACGGCTCGGGTACGGGCCCAGCCGGTCCTTGCCCGGGCAGCCCGGTCCCTGCTCGACTTCGTGGTGCTTCAGGCAGAACCACCAGCTCTTGTCATCGTCCATGACCCTTAGACTTGCAGATCATGTCTGCCATTCTCCAGCCTGGCCGCGTTTCGCCGCAGCGAAGCGTGCCCGCCGCCATCCCCCGTCCCGAGTATGTGGGCCGGCGCGCCCCGCGCGCGGGCGAGCCCGACGTCAAGGACGCCGAGACTATCGAGCGGATGCGGGTCGCCGGACGGATCGCTGCCCAGGCCCTGGCGGAAGTCGGCCGGCACGTGGCGCCCGGCATGACCACTGACGAGCTGGACAGGATCGGCCACGAGTTCCTGATCGACCATGGCGCCTACCCGAGCACCCTGGGGTACCGGGGTTTCCCCAAATCGCTCTGCACCTCGCTGAACGAGGTCATCTGCCACGGCATTCCCGACGACACGGTGATCGCCGACGGTGACATCGTCAACGTGGACATCACCGCTTTCATCGGCGGCGTGCACGGTGACACCAATGCCACGTTCCTGGCCGGCGCCGTCGACGAGGAGTCTCGCCTGCTGGTGGAGCGCACTAAGGAGGCCATGATGCGCGGCATCCGCGCCGTGGCCCCTGGCCGCCCCCTCAATGCCGTCGGCCGCGTCATCGAGTCGTACGCACGGCGGTTCGGCTACGGCGTCGTCCGGGACTTCACCGGGCATGGCATCGGCGCCACGTTCCACTCCGGCCTGGTAGTGCCGCACTTCGACGACCCCGCGGTGGGCGTGATCATGGAGCCGGGTCTGACGTTCACCATCGAGCCCATGCTCACGCTCGGCACCGTGGAGTACGACATCTGGCCGGACGGCTGGACCGTGCTTACCGCCGACCGGAAGCGCACCGCACAGTTCGAGCACACCCTCGTCGTCACCGGGGACGGCTACGAGATCCTGACCCTGCCCTGACGCTGCCGGCGCTGACCGCGTTGGCCGAGCCGATGGCAGCGATGGCCAGCCAGTCGGCGACTTGCAGCGGCTGGCCGAGGATGATCAGGCCGGTCAGCGCGGCGAATACCGGGTTGATGCTCATGAAGACGCCGAACACCCGGGCTGGAACGCGCCGCAGGGCCAGCAGGTCAGCAGTCATCGGGACCGCGGAGCACAAGACGCCCGCGGTGGCCGCGCGCCCGAGAGCGGCCGCCGTGACCTGATGGCTGGCCAGTACCCAGATACCGACCGGGACGTAGAGCAGCGCTGACAGGCAGGCCGCGGCCGCGGGTCCCGCCGATCCCGGCAGGCGGGCACCAACGACCCGGTTGACCAGGATGTAGCAGGCCCAGCAGACGGCAGCCAGCAAGGCGAGGCCGATGCCGGCGTAATCGGTGCTGGGCTGCGGCCGCGCCAGCACTACGACGGCGGCAGCAGCGATCAGGGCGCAGGCCAGGTCCCTCACCCGGCGAGAGGCCGCCAGCGCGACCGCCAGCGGGCCGAGGAACTCCAGCGTTACTGCCAGGCCGAGCCCGATCGCGTCGATGGCCTTGTACAGCGACAGGTTCATGATGGCGAAGGTGGCCGCAAGGGCCAGCACTGGCTGCCACTGCTGGCGGGTGAACGAGGCGAACTTGGGTCGGACAGTGGCCAGCAAGACCGCCCCGGCCACCCACTGCCGCACCGCGACGACGCCGGCCGGGCCGAGCACCGGGAAGGCGAGCGCAGCAGTCGCGGCGCCGATCTGGTTGGACGCGGCGCTGCCGGTCATCGCCGCGATGCCGGCCAGCCGGCCCGACCGCCGGACAGCACTGCCAGCGGCTGTACTGCCGGGGATGGTTGCGGCGGGATGGCGCTGCTCGCGGACGACGATAGCCATGACCAGAGCATGGGCCGCGGCCGCGCATGCGCAAAATGCATGCACGAAGGCATCTATACGCTGTGATTATGGATCTCGAGCTTCGGCACTTGCGCTGCCTGGTCGCGATCGTGGACGCCGGAACATTCACCGATGCCGCCATCGAGCTCGGGATCTCGCAGGCAGCGGTTTCGCGCAATCTCATCGCCCTGGAGCGGGTCCTCGGTGTCCGGCTGCTGCACCGCACCAGCCGGAGCGTCACTCCGACCACGGCCGGGGTGCATGTGCTGGCTCAGGCGCGTCAGGTACTCGCAGCGGCAGACAACCTGGTCGCCGAGGCGACCACCGGCCACACGAGGCTTCGCATCGGACATCCATGGGCTGCCATGGGCCAGCACACTCGCGAGTTCCAGCACCGCTGGGCGGCCCAGT
>DASXIA010000316.1:0-3954 GCA_036488155.1 Streptosporangiaceae bacterium
TGGACAGATCGGGCTCGACCACGATCGTGCCGGGAGACAGCCGTCCCGGCCGAACCCGCCAGGAATCCGGCGACGGCTGCCCGTCCGTACTGGCATCGCCGGAACTCCACGACTCCACGTCGGCACCGGCTGCGCTGAGCATGGCCGCGGTCATCGCGATGTGCGGCGCGGACAGTATCCGCGTGCCGTTATGAGTGATCTGGATGCCCTGCTCGAACCGCGGCGCCGCGAGCATCAGCCCGGACACCAGCTGGGATGAGGAGGAAGCATCGAGAGTGACGGTGCCGCCGCGGACGCGACCGCGGCCGCGCACCACAAAGGGCACAGCGCCGCGACCGCCGTCATCGACCTCCACCCCGGCCTGCCGCAGTCCGGCCAGCAATTCGCCGACGGGGCGCTGCGCGGCTCTGGGGTCGCCGCTGAACTGAACGTCGCCGGTCGCCAGCGCCGCGGCCGGAGGCACGAACCGAAGCACCGTGCCGGCGTTGCCGACATCGACGGCGGTCGCACCCGACGCCCAGCCCGGAATGACTGTCCACGCCGGTTTCCCGGCTTGGATAGTGCCGGGATCGTCAATCGATGCGCCAAGCGCAGTTACCGCTCCGGCCATCAGCTCGGTGTCCCTGGCGCGCAGCGGCCCGGTGATCGTAGTAGGACCATCCGCCAGGGCGGCCAGGATCAGGGCACGATTGGTGATGGACTTAGAGCCTGGCAGCCGGATGCTGGCCTGCACCGCTGTCATGGCGGCTGGCGCTTGCCAGTCGACGTCGGGTTGGCCGGTAACCTGCATGTCTCAAGAGATTACTGGCTCGGTAACCGTCTAGACGTGCCTGGCTGCGCGGAGCGACAATCAGACACCGCGAATCTACGGGCCGGGAAGCACTCGGATATCTCCGCAAGGTTTGGCATAGCCGGATCTGGGATATGAACTGCCGGATTCGGTGGTGGGCCGGGTCGGTTGGCTGGGCTGTCAGGTGAGGATATGTGCGGTCGGTATGCGTCGGCGCGTAAGCGCATTGAGCTCCTCGAGGAGTTCAGCGTGCAGCGCGACCAGGTCGCCGAGCCGCTGAAGCCGGACTACAACGTGGCGCCGACCAAGGCTGTCTACACAGTCGTCGACCGGGCGGCCAGGCCGGACGATGAAGAAGCGGCCAGCGCGGACGGTGGCGTCAGCCGGGATGCCCGCACGAGAGCGCCGGAGCGCGAGCTGCGAGTCATGCGCTGGGGCCTGGTGCCGTTCTGGGCGAAGGACGTCAAGATCGGCAGCCGGATGATCAACGCCCGGGCCGAGACCGTAGCGGAGAAGCCGGCCTTCCGGCGCGCGTTCGCCAAGCGCCGCTGCCTGATACCTGCCGACGGCTATTACGAGTGGCAGCAGTTGCCCGGCGCGGCGAAGCAGCCGGTATATATCAGCCGCACGGACGGCCGCTCGCTTGCCTTCGCGGGCCTCTATGAGCTGTGGCGAGACCCCGCGGTGAATTCCGATGATCAGGACGCCTGGCTCTGGACGACCACGATCATCACCACGAGCGCGCCGGACGAGATTGGCATGATCCACGACCGGATGCCGATGATCATCGACCAGAGCGGCTGGGCTGACTGGCTCGACCCGGCGAACAATGACGTTGCCGACCTGAAGACGCTGCTTACCCCCGCCATGGTCGGCCACCTCACCACGTGGCCGGTCTCGACCGCGGTGAACTCGGTCCGAAATAACGGCCCGGAGCTGATCGAGCCGGCGTCGGTAGGCCTGGCCGGGCCGTTAACTGCCGCGGCGCCGCGCAGCGGAAAGCCGGCCGCCGCGACGCAAACGGCTCGTGATCTGGGCGACGACGGCACTGGAGCGCTGTTCTAGGCCAGTCTGGATGGCCAGGCGGCGCGCTTGAGCTCCCCGGTGGTGCTGTCGGCCAGGTGCAGAAGGAGGCGGGGATCGCATGGATGTCATCGCAGCGCGTCGGCGGCTTGAGGAGATTCGCAGCGAGCTGGACCGGTCGATCACAGTGCTCAAGGGAAAGAGCGAGCAGGAGACGTGGTCCAGCGATTACCCCCAGGACCCGGCTGACGCGGGCGCCAACTTGTCCGAGGCCGACCGGTCAGAGGCGGTGCTCGCGGTTGCCAGAAGACAGCGTTCCGACGTGCTGGACGCACTGCACCGGATCGACCTTGGCACCTACGGAACCTGCCTGGACTGCGGCGGGCCAGTTCCGGAGGGCCGGCTGGAGGCTAAGCCGGAAGCGGCCAGGTGCGTGGCCTGCCAGGGGAAACTGGACCGGATGCGCCGGTGAGGACGGCTGCCTGGGCCGCGCCGGGCGGCCAGGAGGCAGACGGCGCACGGTCGACCGCGCACGGTAGATAGCGCGCGCCAATGGGTCGGAATGAAGGCGACGGGCTTCGCGTTCCATAAACCATGTCTCTTGCGACCAGTCCGACGCGGCCAGATCGGTCAGGGGTGGCCGAGCGCGATCTGGTAGGCGTTGGCGTTGTATCCTCCCGGCGAGGCGGCTTGCAGGCTAATCGGCTGCAGCCCTCGATTCCGGAAGGGGTGGGTTCGGTCCCCGAGACACTCGAGCAGCGCAGTGATCGGTTCGAACACGACGTGCTGCCGTACCTCGACCAGCTCTACGCGGCCGGGATGCGGATGACCCGCAATCCGGCCGACGCCGAGGACCTGGTGCAGGAAACCTTTGCCAAGGCTTATGCGTCGTTTCACCAGTTTCAGACTGGTACGAACCTAAAGGCTTGGCTGTTCAGGATCCTGACGAACACCTTTATCAACAGCTATCGGAAGCGGCAGCGGGAACCACAGCGGTCCGGTACCGAAGAGATAGAGGACTGGCAGCTCGCCAGGGCCGCCTCGCATACCTCGTCGGGCCTTAAGTCCGCTGAGAGCGAGGCACTCGAGCGGCTGCCGGATTCCGATATCAAGGAGGCCCTGCAGGCCTTGCCTGAGGACTTCCGGCTGGCGGTATACCTGGCCGACGTCGAGGGTTTCGCGTACAAGGAGATCGCCGAGATCATGGGCACTCCGATCGGAACGGTCATGTCGCGGTTGCACCGCGGCCGCAGGCAGCTCCGCGACCTGCTGCAGGATTACGCGGCGGAGCGGGGCATGCTGGCAACCACGCCCGCTGCCCCGGCCACGGCGAGCTCCGATGGCGAGGCCTCACGGAAGGACGCGCAATGAGCTGCGGGAAGCCGCACGAAGTGCCGTGTACCGAGGTACTCGCGATGGTGTACTCCTACATCGACGGCGAGCTGGAAGGCAGCGGCTCCGCCGAGATTCGCGAGCACCTCGACGAGTGCGGGCCATGCTTGCGCGAGTACGGCCTCGAGGAGCTCGTCAAGCGGCTAGTGCACAACTGTTGCGGGCGCGAAGCGGTGCCCGGTGAGTTGCGGACCAAAGTGCTAGGCCGGATCGCCGCTGTGCGGGCGGAGATCGAGCAGACTGAGGTCCTGGCCGAGTAATCGGCACCAGCGGACTGCTCCGCGGGCTGGAGGTGCCTGGGCACTGCTTCGCGGGCTGCCTGCGGAGCGCTCAGCGCGCCGGAGGGCGCCTGAGCACTGCTGCGCGGGCTGGCGGAGGTTCACCGCGCCTTACGACGGACCGGCCCGAGTCGCGTTGTGCGCCGCCTGGCGCCGGCCACGGTTACGTCCGCTTCCGCAGTCCGCAGGCACCCAGCATCAGGCACCCAGCATGTTGTGGCCGAGTCGTGGCTACGAACACGGTCCGCGCGTTACTCTAAGTCGCGACGCCAGTCAGATACGCCGACCAGCCGTGAAGGGCGCGGCGCTCGACCGGATACCGGGATTGTCCTGGTAGCGGAACTGGACACTGCCGCAGCAAGGGGGTCACGGCATGGTCTCCCGGGCCGCACGGCTGTACATCGGCCTGGTCGTGAGCGCCGCTGCCGTCCTAGTTGCCGCTGCCGTCCTGGCTTGCGACCGGGAAGTAAT
>DASXIA010000357.1:0-6889 GCA_036488155.1 Streptosporangiaceae bacterium
ACGCCCTGATCATCGGCGCCCGCAACGGCACCCTCGTAGCAATCGGTTCCTAACCCGAGACCGCACGCGACGGTCCACACGAGAGAACGGGGTCGGCCGTGACCTCGGCCAGCCCCTTTCCGCATTAAATGATCTGCCAAAGAGAGTTCGCGCTGGTCAGGACGGGTCGCCGCACAGGTCACACGGCATCTCCCGAGCGTCCTATCGGGGAAAGCTGGCCAGGTCGGCGAAGGCTTGGTCGACGGCATCGGGCACAACCTCGAGGAGCAGGCGCCCGAACGCCTCTTCTCCCGCGGCGGCCCTTGCCCGGATACCAGCAGCGTGAGCACTCATTCGCGCTTCGACCATGGCGAGGAACAGGTCCAGACGGCGAGGCCTGGCCGCGACGGTGCAGGACGCTCACAGCTGCATTGTGCCGCGACTGCAGCTGTGCAGGTCGAATGTTCGGCGCCAGTTCGGCATCAACCAGCTTTCCGTTCAGTGCAGGACGGCCTTGATCGCCGTGGTCAAGGCGGCTGGCACGTCGGGGATGAGCACGTGCCGGCCTTCGGCCACGATGTCCCGGCCGCCCACGACCAGGTGCCGCACGTCGGCAGCCGATGCCCCGAAGATCACCGACTCCAGCGCGGTGGCCGGAGCCGCGCCGGCCGTGCGAGGAGAGTCGAGCGCGACGGTGCAGAAGTCGGCCAGCCCGCCCGCGACCAAGTCTCCCGCCTCAGGCCAGCCCAGGCTGGCATGTCCGGCCGTCGTCGCCGCGCTCGCCAGCTCGACGGCGGTGAAGCAGCCTCGTTCCTGCGAGGCCAGGCGCTCGCCAAGCTCCACCCGGCGTGCTTCCTCGAGGATATCGACGACGGCCTGGCTATCACTGCCGAGCGTGACCGGGCTGCCTGCGCTGGCCAGCTCGCGAGCCGGCCCGATGCCGTCCGCCAGGTCGGCTTCGGTGGTCGGGCACATGCACACGTGCACCCGGCTCTCGCCGAGAAGGGCCACGTCACCCCCGGCCAGGTGCGTTGCGTGCACCGCCGTGCTGCGCGGGCCGAGTGCGCCGGCGCCGGACAGCACTTCCGCTGGTGTTGCCCGGTATGCGGCCAGGCAGGCCCGGTTCTCCGCCACCTGCTCCGAGACGTGGGCGTGCAGCGGTGCGCCGTAACGGTGCGACCAGGCGACGACCTCAGGCATCTGCTCGGGCGCGACCGCGCGGACCGAGTGGATGGCCGCGCCGACCCGTGCGTGCGGGCCGAGGCTGCCGACGGCATCCTGGCCGAGCGCGGCTGTCCTGGAAGCCCACGCTGCGCCGTCGGCGTCACCGAAACGCAGCTGCGGTCCGGCCAGTGGCTGTGGCCGGCCGTCGGCCGACAAGCCGCCGGACAGGTAGCAGGCATCGAGCAGAGTGATCCGGATCCCGGCCCGGCTGGCGGCTTCGATCAGCGACCGGCCCATCTGGTTGGGGTCCGTGTACGGCGTTCCGCCCCCGCCGTGGTGCAGGTAGTGGAACTCGCCGACGCAACTGATCCCGGCCAGTGCCATCTCGGCGTACACGGCGGTGGCCAGCGCCAGGTAGGTATCCGGGTCGAGCCGGTCGGCCACCTCGTACATGCGCTCCCGCCACGTCCAGAACGTGCCGCGGGACGCTTGTGTGATGCCGCGCAGCGCGCGGTGGAACGCGTGCGAGTGCGCGTTGGCCAGGCCGGGCATTGTCAGCCCGGCCAGGCGGGTGGCCCCCGGCGAGGGCTCAGCGTCGGGTGTCACACTGGCCAGCCGGTCACCGGCCGCCTCGATCAGGACATCAGAGCGCAGCCCGAAGTCCGGCGACCAGGCCAGCTCAGCCAGCCAGGCGCGAGTGGCGGTCACTGGGCTGCCAGGTCGGCAAGCACCGCCGCCAGGGCCGACACCCCGGCCTCGCAGTCGGCCATCTCGGCGTGCTCGGCGGGCGAGTGCGAGATGCCGCTCGGATTGCGCACGAACAGCATCGCGGCCGGGATCCGCGCGGCGAGCACGCCGGCGTCGTGTCCCGCCCCGGTGGGCAGTACAGGTGCGGCGATCCCGGCGGCGCTCAGCACGCCCGCCAGCCTGTCCCGCAGCCCGCGGTCGAAGCTGACCAGCGGCGTGACTGACTCGCGTCGCTGCTGCACGGCAACGCCGTGCTCCCCGGCAGCGGCCTCAGCCGCCGCCCAGACCTCGGACACCAGCTGGTCAAGCGTGGCCTCATCCGGCGCCCGTGCATCCAGCCAGGCATGGACCGAGGAGCTGATGGCGTTCGCCGCACCCGGCTCGGCCACTACCTTCCCGAAAGTAGCGAGCGCGCCGCAGCGCTCGGCGGCCGCCCGCGCCGCTAGCACAGTCGCAGCGTAGGGAAGCATCGGATCCCGGCGGTCGGCCAGCCGGGTCGTGCCAGCGTGATCGGCCCGTCCGGCGAAGTCGATCCGCCAGCGGCCGTGCGGCCAGATTCCGTCGCCGACGCCGACGGCGGCACCCAGATCCGCTAGCGCCTTGCCCTGCTCGATGTGCAGCTCGACATAGGCACCGATCCCGGCCAGCAGCTCCTCATCCGGCCCGATGCGGCTCGCGTCCCGGCCAGCCGCAACCATCGCCTCGGCGAACGTCACGCCGTCCTGGTCGCGCAGCGCGCTCGCGGCACCCGGCGTTATCGCGCCGGTCAGCAGCCGGCTACCGAGGCAGGCAACCCCGAACCGGGCGCCTTCCTCCTCAGTGAACGCAGCGACGCCGATCGGCCGGGCGGGCCGGAACCCGTCGCTGCGGAGCTGACTGATCGCGGCAAAGGCGGAGACCACGCCGAGGGGCCCGTCGTACGCCCCGCCATCGGGCACCGAGTCCAGGTGACTGCCCGTGACGACCGCCTGCGGCCCGCCTGGCCGGCCCCACCAGGCCCACAGATTGCCGTTGCGGTCACAGTCCGTCCGCAACCCGAGCTGAGTCGCGGTCCTGGCGAACCAGGCCCGGCAGGCGGCATCAGATCCGGTCCAGGAATACCGCCGGTAACCGCCAGTGAGCTCGTCCCGCCCGACGGGCAGCAGCTCAGCCCACCACTTCGCGAACGTCATCTGCCGTCTCCTGGTCCGGTGCGGCCGCCTCCGCTAACGAGCCTGACCCTACTTCTGCATCGGCACGCGGACGCCGCGTTCAGCCGCGACTTCGGTGGCCCGCTGGTAGCCGGCATCGGCGTGCCTGATCACGCCCATCCCTGGGTCGTTGGTCAGCACCCGCTCGAGCTTCTGCCCGGCCAGCTCGGTGCCGTCGGCGACGCAGACCTGGCCGGCATGGATGGATCGCCCGATGCCCACTCCGCCGCCGTGGTGGATGCTCACCCAGGACGCCCCGGAAGAGGTGTTGACGAGCGCGTTCAGCAACGGCCAGTCCGCGATCGCGTCGCTGCCGTCGGCCATCGACTCGGTCTCCCGGTACGGCGAGGCGACCGAGCCGCAGTCCAGGTGATCACGGCCAAGCACGATCGGTGCTTGCACCTCGCCCCGCCGAACCATCTCGTTGAACCGCAGGCCTGCGACGTGCCGCTCGCCGTAGCCGAGCCAGCAGATCCGCGCGGGCAGGCCCTGGAAGTGCACCTTCTCCCGGGCCATCCGGATCCACCTGGCTAGCCCCTCGTTCTGCGGGAACAAGTCGAGGATCGCCGCGTCGGTAGCGGCGATGTCGGCCGGGTCGCCCGACAGTGCGGCCCACCGGAACGGGCCCTTGCCCTCGCAGAACAACGGCCTGATGTAGGCGGGCACGAAACCGGGAAAGGCGAACGCCCGGTCGTACCCGGCCAGCTGAGCCTCGCCGCGGATGGAGTTGCCGTAATCGAACACCTCGGCACCAGCATCCTGGAAGCCGACCATGGCCTGAACGTGCTCGGCCATCGACTCCCTTGCCCTGGTAGTGAACCCGGCGGGGTCCTCGGCCCGCAGCGCGGCCATGTCCTCGAACGCGACCCCCTTGGGCAGGTAGGTCAGCGGGTCGTGCGCCGACGTCTGGTCGGTGACCACGCTGATCGGCGCGCCCATCCGCAACAGCTGCGGGACGAGATCGGCTGCGTTGCCGAGCAGGCCGATCGACAGCGGCTCCCCGGAATCGGCGGCCGCCGTGGCCTGCCGCACCGCGTCGTCGACGTCGCTTGCCGCCACGTCAAGGTAGCCATGCTCGATCCGGCGGCTGATCCGGGACGGGTCACAGTCGATGCACAGCGCGACGCCGCCGTTCATGGTGACCGCGAGCGGCTGGGCACCGCCCATCCCGCCAAGACCCGCCGTCAGCGTGATCGTGCCGGCGAGCGAACCGCCGAACCGCTTCGCCGCCACTGCGGCGAACGTCTCGTACGTGCCTTGCAGGATGCCCTGCGTGCCGATGTAGATCCATGACCCGGCGGTCATCTGGCCGAACATGGTCAGCCCCTCGGCTTCCAGCCGCCGGAACTCCTCCCAGGTCGCCCACTGCGGTACGAGGTTGGAGTTCGCGATCAGCACCCGCGGCGCCCACTCATGCGTCCGGAAGATGCCGACCGGCTTGCCGGACTGCACCAGCAACGTCTCGTCCGCCGCCAGGTCACGCAGGGATGCGACGATCCCGTCGAATGCCTCCCAGCTACGCGCGGCCCGGCCCGAGCCGCCGTACACGATGAGCTGGTCAGGGTGCTCAGCGACGTCAGGATCCAGGTTGTTCATCAGCATCCGCATGGCAGCTTCCTGCGGCCAGCCCTTGCAGGTCAGGCTGCTGCCGCGGGGCGCGCGCACGGGCCTGGCGCCTGCCGGTTGCTCACTCATGCTGGATTCCTCCTCTGGCTGGGCATCATCATCTAACCGCAGTCGCTGCCGCCAGCGGCGCGGCAGGTGTTGATCGCGGCCGTGATCTCCGCCAGAACGCCTGGCATCGCGGACCGGACCAGGCGCAGCGTTCGCTCATAGTCAGATACGTCACCAGCGACTGGATCCGGCACGTCCCACCCCGCGCCGGCCGACGGATCAAAACTGCCGAGGAGCCGTACCCGCCCGGCCGCGACGGCATCCGGCGCCGTCCGGCGCAGCACCCACTCATGCTGACTGTCCAGCGCGATGATCAGGTCATACTGGTCGAACATCGGCGGCTCGAACTGCCGGACGGCGTGGTCGGACCGGTAGCCGTGCGCCCTCAGTACCTCTTGCGCACGCGGATCGGCGGGCCCGCCCTCGCCCTGCGCCCGCAGCCCTGCACTCGCCACCTCGGCTGCCAGGCCCGCGTCAGCCAGCTCGCCTCGCAGCACCTGCGCGGCCATTGGCGACCGGCAGGTATTACCTGTGCACACAAACAGCACCCGGTACATCAGGCTCCTGTCGTTACTCCCGCGACAACCGGAGAGGGCTGCCGGTCAGGTCCTCGAGCAGCTTGATCGGCAGCATCTCGCCGCCATCGTCGCCGTACTGCGCCCTCGCCCGCCGGCAGATCTGCTCGACCAGCGCGCTCACCTCTGCGGGAACGTCCACTTGCCTGGCCAGGTCGACAGCCAGGCCAAGGTCCTTGCAGACCAGTTCCAGCGCGAACGAGTCGTCATAATCGCCGTGCTCGAGCACCGAGAGCACGTCACGCTCGAGGAAGTTGCTAGCTGCCGGGCTGGCCAGCAGGCAGCGCCGCAGGATCCCCAGGTCGACGCCGGCCTGGACGCCGACAGTCAGCACCTCGGCCGTCGCGGCGAGATGCCCGAACCACAGCAGGTTGATCATCAACTTGACGGTGTAACCAGCCCCGTTCCCGCCCACGTGGATGATGCGCTCGGGATCGCCCATCGCCTCGAGCACGGGCCAGATGCGGTGGTAGTCGGCGGCGGCGCCGCCGACGAAGATCTGCAATGTGCCTGCTTTCGCGCCGGCTGCCATCCCGCTGACCGGCGCGTCGAGCACCGCGACCTGGCGGGGCGCCGCCAGGGCCATGACTCGTTCCGCCACCTCGGGCACGCTGGTGGACATGTCCACCCAGGCCGTGCCGGGAGCGAGGCCGTCCAGCAACCCGTCCGCGCCGAGCAGCACGTCAGCTACATGCCGCGGGGTCGGCAGCATGGTGATGACGACATCCCGGCCGGCGCCAGTCTCGCGCGGCGAGCTGGCCCAGGCGGCGCCCGCCGCGAGCAGGCCAGCCGCTGCCTCTTCTCGCACGTCGTGCACGACCAGGTCATGGCCGGCCGCCAGGATGTTCGCGCTCATCGGGCCGCCCATGTGCCCGAGGCCAATGAATCCCACTCGCACGGATACTCCGATCAGCTCAGTGATTACAGGTGAGGGCCCACCGGGCGACGGCGTCCTCGTCAATCTCGGCACCGAGGCCAGGAACAGCTGGGACGCGCACTGTACCGTCGGCCTCGATGGTCACCGGCCGCGCCAGGAAAAAGTCCCGGCGCTGCGGCGTCCACCCCGGCGGATCATAGGGGAACTCCAGGTACGGTCCGCCGCCGACGCCCGCCGCCACATGCAGGTTCGCCAGCAGGCCGAGCCCGTTCGTCCAGGTGTGCGGGGTGAACCAGCGGCCCTGCTGCAAGGCGAGCTCACCCACGGTCCGGCCGCGCAGCATGCCGACCGCAAGCACGACATCGGGCTGCACCACGTCCAGTGCCCCGGCTGCCATCGCGGCTAGCAATTCCGGCACGCTGCGGGCCATCTCCCCGCCGGCCACCCGGATGCCGCACTGCTCCCGCAGCAGCCTCATGCCGGCCAGGTCCGCGGCCGGCAGCGGCTCCTCGAGCCAGGTAACGCCGAGTTCGGCGAGCTCCGCCGCGACCCGGCGGACCGCCGTGACGTCGAGCGCCGGGGACATGTCGCCCGCCATCCGCCACCACTGGTTCAGGTCCACCATGATCGCCAGGTCGCTGCCCGCCGCTTCCCGTGCCGCCCGGACCGCGGCCAGGCCGGAC
>DASXIA010000338.1:0-23626 GCA_036488155.1 Streptosporangiaceae bacterium
CGTTTCTGGTGAAAAGCGGCGCAGGAAACGAGTTGCGGCGACGTTAACCGGGTAGGCACTCCTCGCTGCCTGGTAGCCGCATGGCATTTCGTCGGCACCAATGTCGCCGCCTGCCTAAGCTGTGCGTCAATTGCGGCGAGCCTGCAAATGTTTCTCGCCGAGATCCTTTTCCGCTCACCGCCCAGTAGCCGTTGCCCGGCGATGCGCGCAGTCTCGCCGTATAGCTTTAGCCGGCCTGGCCGTTAGCGGTGAGATCCTTCGGGCCGGGCTGCTGGCGGCGCTCGTCGCCGGCCAGGGTGCCCGGCATTCCCGCACGGTCATTGATCCACGGCTTCTGAGCAGGTCCGAGCATGTCATGCCATCGCTTGGACGACTGCGCCGCGCCGCTTCCGGGGGCCGCGACCGACCGTGCTCCAGGCGACCGGAGTCGGTTCTCAACCGAGCCTCGACACGAGCGCGGGGGAGGGCCAGAATGACGTGCCAAAGACCGCTCGCCGGGGGTCGGGCCTTCGTGATGCGCGGCAAGCTCGTACGACCATTTGCCGGGACATTACCTGAATCCCATTGCGAAACTTCGCACAATACCCATAATGTGGATCCGACGAGGCCAGAATCGGGAGGGCGGAGGAGCATGCGGCCGCCAACGCCTGCCGACGGTGGCGAGAGCGCGCTCGACTCATCAGCAGTCGGCGGGCCAGCACCGTCGGCCACTGGGCGCTTGACCAGCGTGCCAGTGCCGCCGTCCGCGTTGCTCGGAGCACCGGTTGCGGAGGCGCTCGCGTTCGCGCCCGATGCCGCTGAGAGCCTCAGTGACGCTGGCATCAGCAACGGCGGTTGCTTCGCCCGGCCGTTGCCGATTGATACCACCTGCGCGGCCGCGGCGCGGCGCTTCTTCCGCGAAGCCGTATCCAGCCTGTCGATCCCTGCCGGGCTCGTGCACGACGGTGTCACCATGGCCAGCGAACTGGCTGCCAACACACTTCATGCTCACCGGAACGTTGCGCCGGGCGGAGCCCGGCAGCGATCGGCAGCCGGGATCCCGGAGATCTGGGTGTACCTTCGCGGCACAGGCCGGACACGCGAACTGGTGTGCAAGGTATTCGACACCGAGCGCCACTGGGCGCCCGGCAACCGTCCTGGCATGTCCGATGCGCCGCTGGACTCGGTGAGCGGCCGGGGACTGCAGGTAGTAGCGGGCCTGTCCGCAGGGCAATGGGGCTGCCACCTGAGCCGTTCGCGGCTGGGCAACTGGAAAGTACCGGGCAAGGCGGTGTGGTTCTCGCTGCGGATTCCGCCGGCTGCGATGCC
Source organism: Streptosporangiaceae bacterium (assembly GCA_036488155.1). Taxonomy (GTDB): domain Bacteria; phylum Actinomycetota; class Actinomycetes; order Streptosporangiales; family Streptosporangiaceae; genus JAJYUU01. The sequence continues at coordinate 1,309 of DASXIA010000338.1, forward strand.
GGATCACCTCGGCAGGCCACGGTACAGCCCCGAGTGGCTGATCGACGAGCTTGAGGACATGCTGGCCGACCGCGGGCTCAGCACCATCGTCCGCGCTGACCTGGACGGGATCTCAGTGCTGTCCATCAGCCGTCACCTGACGGTGTGGCGGCACGGGGCCGAAGCCTCCTGGCGTTCGCCGTCGGGGCGGTATGAGCGAATGGACCTGACGGATCTCGTCGATGTGGCCGAGCACATCGTCTGCGCGCACGAGGAGACGGCACTCCACGAGCCGATGGCCGTCTAGTGCCGCGCAGGGCATTGCATGGAACTTGACTCCCTAGTCCTTAGGTGACCACATAACCGGCAAATCCCTCACCAGAAGTCGCCCAGCAATTAGGGAGTCGAAGAACGTCGGAGCCGCAGACGCCGACGGACCTGCTGGGAGCGGACCGGTAGGGCGGCGGTCTCAGCGGCCCCGGTAGACCGGAGTCTGCTTGTTGAGGAACGACATCGTCGCAGCCTGGTGGTCCTCGGACCTCCCGAGGCGCTCTTGCAAGTCGGCCTCCTTCTCCAGCGACTCGGCGAGGCCGTGACTGCTCGAGTACAGCAGGCTCTCCTTAATGGCCGCATAGGCCAGGGTGGGACCGTCAGCCAGTCTGGCGGCCATGGCTGCGGCGGCCGCGGGCAGTTCTGCGTCGGGCACGACTGACGTCAGCAACCCGAGGTTCAGCGCTGTCGCGGTGTCGACTGGTTCGGCCAGCATCAGCAGTTCGGCCGCTCTCGCCGGGCCGACGAGCCGCTGCAGGGTCCACGACGCCCCCGAGTCCGCGCCGAGCCCGACCCTGGCGAATGCCAGCAGCAAACTCGCCCGCTCGGCGGCGATGCGGAAATCGCAGGCAAAGGCAAGCGCCGCTCCTGCGCCGGCAGCCACTCCGGGCAGCGCCGCGATTACCGGCTTGGGCATTCCGGTGATCGTTTCGATGATCGGGTTGTAGTGCCGCCGGACAGTTTCGAGGGGCGCCGAGCCAGCGGCGAGCAGATCGGCGTGCTCCCGCAGGTCCTGGCCTGAACAGAACGCTTGGCCAGCGCCGGTGATCACGACCGCGCGCACGGCGTCGTTCGCGCTGCAGTCCCGCAACGCTTCAAGCAAGGCGACCTTGGTATCGGCAGTCAGAGCGTTCCGGGCCGCGGGCCGGTTAATCGTGATCGTCGCGACTGCGCCGTTGACCTCGTGAAGCACGCTATCGGCCACTGGCCTTCCTTCCCTGGTGCACGGTCTTCCCTGGTGCACGGTCTGCCCTGCTGGGCCGTCCTGGCGGCTCGGGACCGTCGAGCCTGAGCATGCCTGAGTCGCTGGCCTGCGGGCAACCTGGAGCATGGTCAAGTCCGCCCGGGAAGGGGCTCAATAGCCCGCGCTGGGAGCGTGCTGGGCGGGTTCTGCCGAGTGCCCCGGTATCAGGCGCTATCGGGTCGCGGCGGGTGGGAACGCTGATCATTAGCGCAGGACGGCCGAACACTGGATAATAGAGGGACTGATCGAGATGTAAGTGGCTCGCTGGAGTACCGCCAGACGACGGCCGTCGGGCCTGTCTGGCGGTTGCGCCTCGGTGCGGCCCCAAGGCAGGGAAGGGGAGCAGGATGGCGGCGATGAAGCCGCGGACGGGTGACGGTCCGCTTGAGGTCACCAAGGAGGGCCGTGGCATCGTGATGCGCGTGCCGCTAGAAGGTGGCGGGCGACTGGTGGTCGAACTGACCCCGGACGAGGCCCGCGCGCTCGGCGAGGCGCTGAACTCCTGCGTCGGCTGACCAGCTGCCGTGAGTGGCCTGGGAATCCCTGCTGCCTCGGCCACAAGATTCCTCGATCTGCGGTTGTTGTCAAGCCCACTTTCACTGTTCCGATGACATACAGCCCGCAGTCTCGTGCGGTCGGCCTGGACGATCGATGCCTAGCTGCTGCCGGCCTGCTTGACGGCGGCAAGCAGGCCATTGCCGATCGGCAGTAGCAGCGGAGTCAGCCGCTCGTCAGCCCTGACCTGCTCGCGTACCTCAGCAGCCGCGGCAGCCTCGGCGTCGGTTGGCAGCCGCTCGTTTCCAGTGCTGCCCGGCAGCGCGGCGTTGAACAGGACGATTCCGCCCGGCCGGAGCAACCGGAGGGCGCTCGCCAGGTAGTCGCTGAGCTGAAGCCGATCAGCGTCGCAAAACACGATGTCATAGGCGCTGTCGGCGAGCCGGGGGAGTACTTCGAGCGCCAGGCCGCCGATCAGCCGGTACCTGCTCGCCGGGAAGCCGGCCGCAAGGTAGGCAGCGCGTGCCAGTCGCTGATGCTCAGGCTCAGAGTCGACCGTCGTCAGAACGGCGCCGGGCCGCATGCCGCGCAGCAGCCAGATCCCCGAGGTGCCGCAGCCGGTGCCGATCTCCACCACCGACCTCGCGCCGATGGCGGCAGCAACGAACCGGAGCGTGCCGCCTGTCAGCGGGCTCACCGGCGCTGCCCCACCCACCTCGGCTGCGTTCCGCCGAGCGCTGATCAGGGCGTCATCCTCGGGCAAGAAATCATCGACGTAGGCGAGCGTGCCCGCACTGATCGAAATGAGTACCTCCGCACCGGCCGGCCGCTGCCGCTGCCGGCAGTTGGCCGTCCTCGTTCACCGTCTTCTGCCCGCTGTCGCGGGCTGCTGTCTGGGCCTCACCGTCCCGGGCCTCAGGGCCGCAGCCTAGCGGCCAGCCCGGTGATCCGGGAACCAGCCAGGTAACCTTGTGCGTTAACGGGTGCGATAGGCAGGCGGAGCATAAGCGCCGGGTTGCTGGTTGACTAGCCGGAAACGGGAAATATCTCTTTCGGCGGCGTCGCCGGCAGCGGATGGCTGGGGGCACGAATGCTATGCCAGCGGCCGGATCGACGGAACAACGCCGACCCGCCAGAGGTTTGGGTAGGAGTAGGGCGTTGAAGGGTGTGAGCCGGTGCAGGGGGACAAGGTAGAAGAGGCGAGCCCGGCCGAGGAAGCCGCAGAGGCTGTCCCGTGGACGCCGCCTAGCTGGGAGACGGTGGTGCGCGATCACTCCGCGCGCGTCTACCGGCTTGCCTACCGGCTTACCGGCAACAGCCATGACGCGGAGGACCTGACGCAGGAAGTGTTCGTCCGGGTCTTTCGCTCGCTGGACAGCTACATTCCCGGCACGTTCGAGGGATGGCTGCACCGGATCACGACCAACCTCTTCCTCGATATGGCGCGCCGGAAGCAGCGGATCAGGTTCGAGGGCTTGGCTGACGAAACCGAGGCGCGCCTCGGTGGCACTGAGCCAACGCCGGCTCAGGCCTTTGACGACCGGCATCTCGACGGGGACATTCACGCGGCGCTGATGGCACTTGCGCCCGAGTACCGGGCGGCGGTCATTCTCTGCGACATCGAGGGTCTGTCCTACGAGGAGATTGCGGACACTCTGGATGTGAAGCTTGGTACCGTCCGCAGCCGGATTCATCGTGGCCGGGCGCAGCTCAGGCAGGCACTCGAGCACCGGCGGCCTCGGCGCCTTGGCGCGCCGGTGCCCCAGCCAAGGCTGCAAATTGAGGTACCGGCAGCACAGGGAGGTCAGCCTTGACGCACCTCGGCCAGCGGCTATCCGCGCTGATCGACGGTGAGCTCGATCGCAGCGAGCGCGAGCGCGTGCTCCTGCACATGGCCAAGTGCGGGTCATGCCGCGACGAGGTCGCCGCGCTCCGGATGCTCAAGCGCAGGATGAATGACTTGGGTGAGGCCGCCGCGGGCGCCGGACTGACCGGACGGCTGATGCGCCTCTTGGAATCTGGTCTGGCGGATGGGATGCCAGCGGCTGAAGCTGCGTGGCCGCCTCCGCCCCCGCCGGGCGGCTGGCAGTTCCCTCGCCAAGCCGCGCGTTCAGAGCAGCGGGTCGGGCGGTATTTCCTGACCGGATCGCTCGTGGTCTTCCTGGCTGGTCTCGGCACGGCTGCGTTCATCGCCGGCGGCGAGCCACAGGCACAGGCTCCGTCACCACCAGTGACACCAAGCGTAGACGTATTGGTTGTCCCGCACGGACAGCTGAACGCCCGGGATGGCCGCCTGCGCCACCGCAGCGAATCTCATGCTGCTCCGTACATGTTGGCCTCGCCGCACGTGCACTGAAGGCGCTGCCTGAAGTCCGGGTGTGACCGTGGCCTCCACAACGCGGGATTCTGATGAGGGCGGGTCACGGGCTACGCTGTGAGGGCGGGCCGCAGCCTGCGTGGTCTTAGCCCTTGGAGCCTGCCGGTGTTTGAGTTGGACCTGCCTAAGATCTTGTTCCTCGGGGTCGTGGCGCTGATCGTCTTCGGCCCCGAGCGACTGCCTGCCATGGCCGCCCAGGCCGGGCGCGCGTTGCGGGAACTGCGGAGGATGGCCGACGGTGCTAAGTCGGAGCTGCAGGAGAATCTCGGCCCGGAGTTCAGCCAGTTCGACCTCGCCGACATCAACCCGAAGCACTTCGTCCGCAAGCATCTGCTCGATGAGGTCACCGGCGATGCCGTCGTGATCGGCGGCAACGGGAGCAACGGCAATAACGCCGCGACGCTAGCAAGCCGGGCGCCGTCCGTCATCAGACTGCTGCCTGGCGAGACCCCGCCCTATGACATCGAGGCCACCTGACCTGCCAGGGCTCTAGACGGGTGTCAGGCCTAGCTGGCGGCCCGCCAGGCTCCTGGACCGGCCGGCCAGGTTCTCGGCGATCTTCCGTAGCTGCTGAGACGCCGGCGCGTCGGGATCGGAAAGTACCAGCGGAGTGCCGCTGTCTCCGGCTTCCCGCAGTCTCGGTTCGATCGGGATCTCGCCGAGCAGCGGCACCGGGGCGCCGGTAAGCCTGGTCAGCGTCTCGGCGACGGCGCCGCCGCCGCCCGCGCCAAACACGTCCACTCGCTCGCCGCAATGCGGACATGGCAGGTAGGACATGTTCTCGATCACGCCAACCACGTGCTGATGCAGCTGGACGGCCAGCGATCCGGCCCGTTCGGCGACCTCGGCCGAGGCCAGCTGGGGCGTGGTCACAACGAGCAGCTCGCTGCCCGGGACCAGGTGTGCTGCGGAGATGGCAACGTCACCGGTGCCCGGCGGCAAGTCAAGTAGCAAGATGTCCAGATCGCCCCAGAACACGTCCGCAAGGAACTGCTGCAGCAGCCGGTGCAGGATCGGGCCGCGCAGCGGCAGCGGCTCGTTGCCTTTCTTCAGCATGCCGCTGGAGATGGTCCGGACACCGTGGGCGGTCGGCGGCATGATCATCTGCTCAACCTGGGTCGGACGGTCCGTGACGCCCAGCATGCGCGGCACCGAATGTCCATAAATGTCCGCATCAAGCAGGCCAACCGTATGGCCGAGCGCGGCCAGCGCCACGGCCAGGTTGACTGTTACAGACGACTTGCCGACGCCGCCCTTGCCGCTGGCGATCGCATAGACCTTGGTCAGCGAGCCGGGCTTGGCGAACGGGATTTCCTTCTCCGGCTGGCCGCCGCGGAGCTTGGTCTGCAGCTCGCGCCGCTGCTCCTCGCTCATGACGTCCAGATCGACCCGAACCGCCGTGACACCGCCCAGCTTGCCGACCGCGGCGGTCACGTCCCTCGTGATGGTGTCCCGGAGGGGGCAACCCGAGACGGTCAGCCAGACGCCGACGAGTACTACGCCCCCCGGTGTGACCTCGATGCTCTTCACCATGCCCAGATCGGTGATCGGGCGGTGGATCTCGGGGTCATTCACGGTAGAAAGCGCCTGGGCCACCTGCTCCGGGCTGGGCAGGACGACGCCCTGAGCCGCTGGCGCTGAGTCTGTGGACATGGCCCTATGGTAGGCCCCGCTGCCCCGTGCCCGGCCAGCAAGGCCGCCCGCCTGGGCTGCCCGAACGCCCGGACTCGACGACTCGCTTGAGTTGCGCTGTCGTGGAGGGTGCACCAATTATGCTCAGGCGGCGTGACGGCTCGCGCGTACCGGCCCAGGCGGACAACGCTTGCGGTGCCTGCCAGTAACCCCAGGTTCACGGCCAAGGCCCGCGAACTGGCGGTCGATGAGGTCTTTCTCGACCTTGAGGACGCTGTCGCGGCAGCGGAAAAGGAGCGGAGCCGCGCAGCGGTCGTGCAAGCGCTGCGCGACGGCGGCTGGGGCAGCAAGATAAGGGCAGTCCGGGTGAACGACGTGCGGACCGGCTGGGCCTACCGCGACGTTGTCGACGTCGTCGAGCAGGCGGGTGAGTGGCTCGACGCCATCGTCCTGCCCAAGGTGATGGGCCCGCTGGATGTGGGCTGGCTGGACCTGCTACTCAGCCAGATCGAGCAGGCCACCGGACTGGCAGAGGGCCGGATTGCGATCGAGGCGCAGATCGAGGACGCGGCAGGTCTGGCAGCGGTTGACGCGATAGCGGCAGCTTCGCCGCGGCTTGAGGCGCTGGTGTTCGGCCCGGCTGACTTCATGGCCAGCCTGGGCATGCGCTCGCTGACTGTGGGCGCGCAGCCTGCTGGGTATGCCGCGGGTGACGCGTTCCACTACGCGCACCTGCGGATCCTGGTAGCCGCCAGAGCGCACGAGCTGCAGGCGATCGACGGGCCGTTCGCCGCAATCAGGGACACCACCGCGCTAGCCGCGAGTGCGGCCAGCGCGGCGGCGATTGGCTTTGACGGCAAGTGGGTGCTGCATCCGGGCCAGGTTGACGTGGTGAACGCAGAGTTCTCTCCGTCGCAGGCTGACTATGACCGGGCTGAGCTGCTGATCGAGGCGTATGAGTACTACACGACAGTGCTGCGGCGCGGGGCCGCGATGCTCGACGGCGAGATGATCGACGAAGCCTCAAGGAAGCTGGCCCTGGTCGTTGCGGTCCGCGGGCGGGCTGCCGGACTGACCAGGACCCGCCGGTTCGAGCCCCCGGAGTAGCACCGGATCGAGAGAAACTCGCTGATCGCGCCGGACACCGGAGACCGGGGCATGCCCCGGCGTCGGCGTGATCAGCCGAAGGCACGGTGCACCCCTCACGGTGGCGACCTAGTGGCCAAAGCTGACAAGCTAGGTCGCAGCGGACGTGGCAGGAGGCAAGCTGATGCTGGATTCGAACCGGTGGGTCGTGGCCGGGCTCGACAGCGGCGGGACGACGATCAACGCAACTGTGCTTGATTCGGCCGGCCGCTTTCTCGTGTCGGAGATGGCCGAGTCGCCAAGTTGCGTCCGCGAGGGACCGGACAAGGCTGTCGAGGCACTCGCCCGGTCGCTGGCTGACGTTCTGGAGCGGACCGGGATCACGCGCGACGCGGTTCGTGCCGTCGGGCTCGACACACCGGGTCCAGTAACGGCCGAGGGCGTGATCTGCTCCAGGGGTGCGACCAACTTCGCCGCGGCAGAATGGCGCGGTTTCGACGTCCGGCACGCGCTAGAGGTCCGCCTCGGGCTCCCGGTGGTGTTCAACAACGACGCGAACGCGGCCGCCTTGTACGCCCATCACGAGCACTTCGGGCCCGAACTGGCGGAGCTTCGCTCGTCAGTGTCGGTGATCGTGGGTACTGGCCTTGGCGGCGGAGTGGTCGAGGCGGGCCAGGTCATCCGCGGCGCCGCCGGGATGGCTGGCGAGCTCGGGCACATCTGGCTGCCGATGGACGGGTTGCTGGCCCCTGGCCAGCCCGTGCCGGCCTGTAATTGCGGGCTGCCGGGCGACGCTGAGAGCGTCGCGTCGCTGACCGCCATCGAGAAGAGCCTGCTGCCCTACTGGCTGACTCAGTTTCCTGGGCATGAACTGGCCGCCGAGCCAGTCAGCGTCGCCGCCAAGCGCGTGCGCGAGTTCGGCGAGAAGGGCGATCCGCTCGCGCTGGAGATCTTCGAACAGCAGGCGATGGCAATCGGCAGGCTCTTCACGATCGCGGCAAACTTCACTGACCCGCACGTCTACCTGCTCGGCGGCGGCGTAGTGGAGGCGACGCCGAAGTTCCGTGACTGGTTCTTGGCCAGGGTGCGCGCGCACACCCTGCTGCGCGAGGAGCAGGCGCAGGCGTCGGCGATCGCTCTAGTGCCTGATCTGGACATGGCCGGGGCGCGCGGCTCCGCGATTGCTGCCAGGGCCGCGGTCTTGTCGGCGATCGGCGTGGGCTGAACCAGGACCGCCGTCAGGTCCAGGATCGCAGAGCGGCCAGAAGCCCGGGGGTGAGTTCGCGGCGTGCTTCCATCGCGCCGGCGTCGGCCTCGCTCACCCAGCGGACGGCTGCTGCATCGTCGCCCGCCTTGGCGACGGCCGTGGCCGCGCCCGTTGGCAACGCCGCCAGGTAGTCCCTGACCTCGATGACGGCCCCGTCGTTGCCTGGTAGCTCCGCGGCACCCAGCAGTCGGCCGCAGGTTACGGTGAGTCCGGTCTCCTCCCGCACTTCCCTGACTACGGCCTGCTCGTCGGTCTCACCGGGCTCGATCCTGCCGCCCGGAATCGACCACAGCCCCTTGCCCGGCTCGTGACCTCGCAAGATCAGCAGCAGTCGCCCGGACGCATCCTTGATAACGGCTCCCACGCACTGGAGCCGGGCGGACGAGCTGGGTTCGGGCACATGATCGTAGGACTCTGCCACCCGTCCATTATGTCCGGCCAGGGAGATTACCTGGCGCTAGATATTTGACGCAGGCGATCCGGGGGATAACGCTGTGTGAGATGAGACCCGCACTCACTTGCCCGCGCTGCGACAGTGCAGTACGCGAACCGAGCATTTGGTCCAGCGCATACCACTGTGAGCAACATGGCGAGGTGCAGCCGCTACGTTCGTCGCTCAGCCCCTCGCCTGAGGGCCTGGAGGGTGCTCTGCGGGATGCGCACGTTCCGGTCTGGGTGCCGTGGCCGCTGCCAGCCGGCTGGCTGGTTACCGGATTCGCGGTCGCCGGCGACGAGCGCACTGGCACCCGCGGCTGCTCGGTGGCTCTGTCCGGGCCCAATCCGGTCGGCGGCCCCGCTGAGATGATGCTCATCTCGGAGGAACCGGGCATCGGGCTCGGCGCTAGGTTCGCCGGCCTCGGCGGCCGGGACCCGGGCATCCAGTTCACGACTGGCCCGCCTGCCGCAGAGGTCGAGTTCGCCAATCACGAGTTCCCGCTCTGGAACGTGCAGACCCCAGGCAGGGCCGCTTTTGCCGGCGAGGTAAGCGGTACCTGGCTCTGGGTCGTACTGTGGCCGGACACCGCGGGAATGCTGATGGTGGAGCCGATGAAGCTTCGTGACTTGCGCGACCCCGGCCAGGAACTAGACCTCCCGTTCGGCGCCCGCTCGCCGCAGCTTCCCGGCTAGTGTCGCTAGGGTGCGCGCCGACCTGCACACTCATAGCAGCGTTTCTGACGGCACCGAGCCGCCAGCGGTCGTTATCCGCCGCGCCGCCGAGGCTGGCCTCGATGTGATCGCGCTCACCGACCATGACACGATCGGTGGGCAGCGCGAGGCATCCGGCGCGCTGCCACCGGGTCTGACGTTGCTGCCGGGCACTGAGATCTCCTGCCGCATGGAGGGTCATAGCGTCCACATGCTGGCGTACTTGTTCGACCCGGAGAACGACGATCTAGCCGGTGAGCTCGCGGAGATCCGGGAGAGCAGGCTGTACCGGGCTCGCGCCATGGTGGACAAGCTGGCCGCGCTTGGCGTGCCAGTGACCTGGGAGCAGGTGAGCGAGATAGCCGGCGGCGGCGTGGTGGGCAGGCCGCACATCGCGCGTGCGATGATCGAGGTCGGTGTCGTGTCGAGCGTGAATGAGGCCTTCACTGACCAATGGATCGGCCCCGGCGGCCCCGCTCACGTCGCGCGGTACGCACTAGACCCGGTCAAGGCCATCGGGCTGGTCCGTGCGGCCGGCGGAGTGACCGTGCTGGCGCACCCGCGTGGCGCGGAGCGCGGCTGGCAGGTTCCCGATCAGGTCATCGCTGACCTGGCCACAGCGGGCCTGACCGGCATCGAGATCAACCATCCCCAGCAAGACCACCGGGAACGGCAGTTGCTGGGCGAACTCGCGCACTCCCTGGGACTCGCGCCTTCGGGTGGCAGTGACGACCACGGTGCGCTGACCGGCTTCCGGATCGGCACCGAGGTCGCACCGGAGGGCGGATACGAGGCGCTCGTTGGCCAGGCCACCGGCGCCAGGCCAGTAACCGGGACGTGAGCCTGCCGCCCGGTACGCGGACTATCGTTCTGCGGGACTGGCTAAGGCCCGTCCAGGCCGCGGGCGGCCGTAACCGATGGAAGGCAGCGGTATTGATGAGCAGTCAGGACGCTCGGATCGACGCAGTGAAAGGCACCGCCAACACCTGGATCGTCGGGGACGACGAGGAGGTCATCGTAATCGACCCAGGCGATGATGCGGCCGCTGTGCTTGCTGCTATAGGTGAGCGGGAGATCGTCGCGGTTATCTGCACGCACGGCCATGCCGGGCATGCAGCGGCCGCGCTGGCGGTCGCCGAACGCGACGAGGCTCCGGTCGCGCTGCACCCAGCCGACCGCCAGGCCTGGCGCGAGTTGCATGACGAGGATCCCGAGATCGACATGGAAGACGGCGGCAGGTTCGAGGTTGCGGACGTCACGCTCGAGGTGCTGCATGCTCCCGGGCACAGCCGGGGATCGGTTCTGCTCTATTCCGAGGAGCTCGAAGCGGCATTCGCCGGGGATGTTGTGAGCGAGGCCGGCCCGGTCCCGCACGAGGACGCCTTCCCGAACTGGGGCCGGCAACTCGATGCGATCGGCGCTCATGTGCTGACGCTGCCGCCGGAGACGCGGCTGCTGCCCGGTCATGGCGGCGAGTTGACCGTTGCGGACGCGGAGAAGCGATTCAACGCCTGGGTGTCGGGCGGCCAGGACCAGATTGTCAGTAGCGTCCGGGAAGATACCGAGTAGCAGCCAGCCCTGCTCGCAAGCCGGGTCTGACGCATGGCGTGCCCCGGCCTGCCCGGCGCCGGGCTTGCACCGTGGGTTCGGTTTTCGGCGTGCCCGGGCCTGCACGGTACTTGTGCCCTGCACAGCGCGCCTGGCTGGCATTGCTCGGCGGACCGGCGAGGATGGACAGGTGGAACAGCTCGGCTTCGAGGGGATGCCGCGACGGCTTTATGCCTGCACGCCCACCAGGCTGAGCACGTGGCTGGACTGCCCGCGCCGGTACAAGATGAGCTACCTGGACCGCCCGACGCCGCCTAAGGGGGCGCCGTGGGCCCACAACAGCCTCGGGGCAAGCGTCCACAATGCCCTGGCCGGATGGTGGCGGTTGCCGCAGCGGGAGAGGACGGTGGTGGCTGGGGGCGACCTGCTGGATCGCGGCTGGCTGTCCGACGGCTTCGCCGATGCCGCGCAGTCGGACGCGCACCGGCGCCGGTGCCGGCAGCTAGTCGAAGAATACGTGGCAGGGCTCGACCCTGCGGCTGAGCCTGCTGGCGTCGAGCGAACGGTGGCCACCCGGACTGACCTGATTGCGGTATCGGGCCGGATCGACCGGCTGGACGACCGGAGGCCGCATGGCCAGGGCCCAGGCGATCTGGTCGTGGTCGATTACAAGACGGGCCGCCACCGCCCGACTGTCGATGACGCCCGTACCTCGCTGGCGCTCGCTCTGTACGCGCTGGCGGCGAGCCGCGTGCTGAGGCGCCCGTGTACCAAGGTGGAACTGCACCACCTGCCCACCGCCAGCGTGCGGGCCTGGGAGCACACGCCGGAGTCGCTGGCCAGGCAACTCGGCCGGGCGGAGGACATCGCCGCCGAGTGCGCAGCGGCGGACGAGCGGTACAAGGCCGCAGCAGGCGGCGGCCCGCCGGCAGACGAAGTGTTTGCGCCGCGGCCGGGGCCGGGCTGCGGCTGGTGTGACTTCCGAGCCCACTGCCGCGAGGGCAGCCTCGCATCACCCGGGCGCCGGCCCTGGGATGGGCTCGGGCTAGCTGCTGGCGACGAAGCGGCCGGCGTGGCGGCTGCGGGGGTCGCCTGAGAACCGGCGATACCAGCTGGAGGCCGTCCCCGGCCAGCGTCAAGGCCGATCCAGGGGGTCAGGATGGGCTGGCTGCCGTACCTGCGGCTGCCTGATGCCTGCTGCGGCCGCACGCGTGCACAGTCGGCTGGCGGCGTTCGGCTGCGTTCCAGAACTGAGTCAGTGAGCTGGCCGTCGTGACCGGCGCGTCGATCGCAGGCGAGTGTGCCGCGCCCGGGATGCAGGTGCGCTCGGCGCCGAGCTGCCGGGCCATCAGGTCCTGGACGGCCGGCGGCCAGGCGTCGTCGTTCTCGCCGTACACCACCATGGCGGGCAGCCCGCAGTTGACCAGCTCTGCCAGCTCACTGGTCCGGTCCGGGCAGCTGATCAGGTACCTGGCGAGCACGATGAGGCTAACCGGGCAGGTCCTCAGCGCTCGTTCCCGCAGGAATGCGACGATGTGCTCGTCGACGCCCTCTGCCCTGGCCTGTGGTTCGTGCTGATCGTGCCAGGCAATCCGCACGAGCGCGCGAAGCTGCTCCAGGTCATCGGGCGCCTCGCCGTCAGTCGGGTCTAGTAGGGCGAGCACTTCGTTCAGGGCTGCAGCCCGCTCGCCGCCGATCGCGCCGGGTCCTGAGCCGAGCAGAGTCAGCGACAGGAGTCCGGCCGCCCGTTGCAGCACCGCGTCGCGCACTATCAGGCCGCCCATAGAGTGGCCGACCAAGTGCACTCCGCCGCCCTCGCGCGACATGGCATCGGCGAGGGCCAGCACATCCGCAGCCATCGCGTCGGCCGCGTATCCGGCCCGGCCCGGCGCGTGCGGGCTCTGGTACTGCCCGCGGAGATCGACCGCCACGACCGTCCGCCCGGCCGCGGCAAGTGGCTCCAGGATCGGCAGGAAGTTTTCCTTGCTGCCGGTGTAGCCGTGGACGAGCAAAGCCGGCCTGCGGTGCGGAACCCCGCGTGCGGGCTGTGCCTCAAGGATCGCGAACATGCCGCGAGCGGTAGCCAGCGTTCCTGACCGCACGCCCTCCGGCAACTGCAGGGACCTGATGGTGCTCACGGGGTGGCAGCCTACCGAGAACTGACCGAAATATAACAGGCAAATAACGCAGGGTTCTCTGAAAAGATTACCTCCCGGACGACCCGGACTACCCGGCTAGCAGGTCGCGATCGGGTAACTGCCAGTAACCAGCGCAGGGAGGTCCGCTGGTCAGTGCCCTTATCCGGGGTCAGCCGGTCCGGTACCGGGTTGCTTACTCAGCCGAGCCGGCGGCCGCCTGACTCACGGATGATTGCGCTGCAGCTGCCGGCTCTGCAGAAACCGCGCCGGGCTTGCTGCCCGCTGGCCGCCGTCGCCGTGGTCGCCTGCGGGCCTGGCCGCCGCCCAGGTCGGACGGCCCGGCCGATTCGCCGTCGGGGCCCGGCTTATCGACGCTCGGGCTGCTCATGCCGACGGCATCAAGGGGCGCGCTGGTTTCCCCTGGCCCGCTATCGGAGGCATCGACCGGCCGGCCGCTACGGGTGCGGCGCCGGCTGCGCGAACTGCGCTGACCCCCGTCACGGGGCTCGGCTGTCCCCGCGCCGTCCGGTCCTGCCGTACCGCTGTTACGCGGTCCGCGGCTGGAATCGCGGGAACGGGTCTTGCCGGTCTCGCCGATGTCCTCGAGCGACTCGGCGTCGAGGCCGAGCCTGGCCCGCTGGCCGCGGGGCAGAACGCCGGTCGCGCCCGCGGGGATGCGCAGCATGGTGTACAGATGCTCGGAGGTCGAGTACGTCTCGAGCGGGTCAGCGAAGTCCAGGTGCAGCGCCTCGTTGATGGCCTTCCACCGGTGCAGGTCGTTCCAGTCCACGAAGGTGACGGCCACTCCGTCGCGCCCGGCCCGTCCCGTCCGGCCGATGCGGTGCAGGTAGGCCTTCTCGTCTTCGGGGCACTCGTAGTTGACCACGTGCGTCACGTCTTCGACATCCAGGCCACGTGCGGCGACCTCCGTCGCGACCAGCACGTCCACCTTTCCGGACCGGAACGCCCGCAAGGCTCGCTCCCGCTGGCTCTGGCCAAGGTCGCCGTGGATCGCGGCGGCCGCGAAGCCCTTGGCCGTCAGCGTTGCGGCGACTTGGTCGGCAGACCGCTTAGTGCGACTGAACACGATGGTCAGGCCACGCCCTTCAGCCTGCAGGACCCGCGCGAGTACCTCGATCTTGTCCATCTGGTGCGCGCGGAATACATGCTGCTCAGTGCTCGGCACGTGGGCCGGCTCGTCGTGCTGTTCGGCCCTGATGTGCATCGGCCGGCTCAGGTGTCGCCTGGCCAGCGTCACGATCTCGCCCGGCATGGTCGCAGAGAACAGCATGGTCTGCCGGGTCGGCGGGGTGAGCTGGAGGATGCGCTCGACATCGGGCAGGAAGCCAAGGTCCAGCATCTTGTCGGCTTCATCGAGAACCAGCTGGCGGACTCTGCCAAGCTTCAGATGACCCTGCCGCGCCAGGTCTAGCAGCCGGCCGGGGGTGCCAACGACGACGTCGACGCTGGCCAGCGCATCGATCTGGGGTTCGTAAGCACGGCCGCCATAAAGAGTCACGATGCTGGCGCCGATCCGCGCTCCTGCAACTCGCAGGTCCTCGCCAACCTGTATGGCCAGCTCGCGCGTCGGGACGACGACGAGCGCACGCGGGGCAGCGGGCTCGCGCCCGGCCTCGCCGAGTCGCTCCAGGATGGGGATGCCAAATGCGAGAGTCTTACCGGTGCCGGTCCGTGCCTGACCGATGACGTCATGGCCATCGAGCACGACCGGCAAGGTGAGGGCCTGGATGGGGAACGCGGTAGTGATTCCCGCAGCCTCCAGAGCAGCGCAGATCGGCTCGGCAATGCCGAAGTCACGAAACGTCTTCGTGGTGCCGGCCAGGTCTGCGTCCAACGGCTCGGCGCCTGGGTTGTCGTCCATTCTCGTTGTACAGGTGCTCAGCGCTAACGCCTCCAGTAACGGCCCTCGGTGGCCTGGCATGCGTTGACCAGGCGCTACTTGCCTCGGGCGGGCATATGACCTCGCCACCGGGCGGCCGCGCCAACACATAGCTTCAGCCGCGCGCTCGCGGAGAGGAAGCGGCGCGTTCACCGGCCGGGCACAAGCGCCCTATCAGTCAATGCGCCTAACAGCTACTACAACGCAGTCGGGGGAATCCGCATTCCTGATGCGGAACTGCCTGCAGTGTAGCAACACTGACCTCGTGAACTTGTGCGACGCTCGGCAGGCGGGCGGGCGAGTTGTTGTTAGGCTGCGCTAGTGAGCGACCGAAGCACGGGCGACGCAGGCACGGGCGACCCAGGCACGGGCGAGCCAGACGCGGGGGCGATCACTGCCGACGGGGTGCTCGACTTGCTGGGATTGCTTGCATATGCCTCGCTGACGGCATTCTTCCGCCTCGCCGACGACGCCGCCCTGGCCGACTCGCTCGCCGACAAAACGGCGCTCGCTGAGGTGGCGGTGGCGGAGTTCGGGCACTTCCAGCTGCTGCGCGGCCGCATCGAGGAGATGTCGGCCGATCCCAGAGGTGCCATGCAGCCGTTCGTGACAGCCGTGGACGATTTTCACGCCAGGACCGCTCCATCGGACTGGCTGGAGAGCCTGGTCAAGGCCTATGTCGGCGATGGCATCGCGGCGGACTTCTATCGCACCATCGCTCAGGTTCTTGACTCGCGGACAAAAGATCTCGTGCTGGCCGTGCTCGCCGACACCGGGCACGCTGAGTTCGTGATTGCCAGGGTCCGGGAGGCGATCGTGGCCGATCCGAGGGTGGCCGGAAGGCTCGCGCTATGGGCCCGCCGGCTAGTGGGCGAAGCGCTCGGCCAGGCGCAGCGCGTCGCGGCGGAGCGAGAGCCGCTGGCCCGGATGCTCGCTGGCGAGGCTAACAGCCAGCTTGGCGACATCGGCCGGATGTTCGCCCGGCTGACCGATGCGCACGTGGCCCGGATGACCGCCCTGGGCCTTGCCGATTAGCTTCGAGTACCTGCCGTCGGCCGCACCCGGATGGACACGCCGGGTGAGCAGCTACAGGTTGCTGAATCCGACCCGGCGCGCCTGCGAGTCGCCGAACTCCAGATAGGCGATCTTGTCGGCTGGCACCAGCACCCTGCCGCCTTTGGCGGTCGCCACTGCCAGCACGCCGCTGTCGGCGATGGCGGCCTTCAACGCGGCCTCGATGTCGTCTGCGTCCGACTCAGTTTCGACAATGAGCTCGCGCGGCGCGGACTGTATCCCGATCTTGACCTCCACTGCTCTCCCTTCCGCACTCCGAGGCTAGCCCGCGGCCGAATCCGGCCGCGTAAGTCGCAGGACGTCAGCCTGTCATGGGCCAGTCGCTGATACCCCTCCAGGCCAGCCGTGCGATCAATTGCTCGGCCGCGTCCTTCGGGATCTCCTGATCCGTGCTGAGCCAGTACCGGGCGCTCACTTGAGCCATGCCGACCAGTGCCATGCCAAGCAGGTGCGCTTCGCCATCGCTCACGCCAGCGTCCGCGCGGATGAACTGGCTGACCATGTTGGCGCAGTCGTACATGGTCCGTTCCAGCTTCTCCCTGACGGCTGGCTCGTTGCTCAGGTCAGACTCGAATACCAGCCGGAACGCCTCACCAGCACCCGACACGAAGTCGTAGAACGCCTTGAACGTGGCCGGTACGCGCTGGCTGTTGTCTGTCGTCGAGGAGAGGGCATCGCTCATGATCCGGACTAGCTGTTCGGCGCTTTCGTCCAGAAGCGCGAGGTAGAGCTCCAGCTTGCCGGGGAAATGCTGGTACAGAACGGGTTTGCTGACCCCCGCGCGCTCCGCGATCTCGTCCATCGCCGCCGCGTGGTATCCCTGAGCGACAAAGACATCACGGGCTGCGCCGAGCAGCTGCAGCCTGCGCGCAGGGCGTGGCAGCCGCGTACTGCCGGCCTTGGCCTGTTGCGTTACGGTCAATGGTGGCTCCGGATGGCTGCTGCCTGTGGTTGCGGTCATGCGCACGTCCCTTAGTACGCAATCCTACGACCGAGTAAGCGCTCAGCCCGGTCAGCGATATTCGTCGTCGTCAACTGAAACCGCCTGGGCCTGCTCATCGCTGTCCGCCTCGTTTGCCTCCAGCGGCGGCTCCGGCCGGTCACCGAGCTCGCCATTATCCGCTGGCAGCGCGTCCGTGTCCTGTTCTGCCGCATCGGCGTCAGGTGCCTCGAGGCTCATATCGCTCATTGCTGCGCCTCCGGTAGCAATTAGGCAGTCGAACATATTGCCGAATAGTGTAATGCGGACAACACTGGTTGTATCAGTACCCGGCAGGGGACTGACATTCGCGCTCGGTCAAGGTCAGAATTAGTAGCCGATCCAGCGCCGGGGTAGGGAGATGCCATGCGCAGCATGTGGAAGGGGGCCGTCTCCTTCGGTCTGGTGATGATCCCGGTCAAGCTCTATGCAGCGACCGAGACGAGGGACATCGCCTTCAGGCAAGTCCACCGGGAGGACGGCGGCCGGATCAAGTTCCGCCGCTTCTGCACTATCGACGAGCAGGAAGTGCCCTACGAGGACATCGCTAAGGGATACGAGCTGCCCGGCGGCGAAATGGTCATCCTCACCGAGGAGGACATGGCCGAACTGCCGCTGCCGACGACCAAGAACATCGAGGTAGTGCAATTCTGCCCGATCGAACAGCTCGACCCGATCCTGCTCAACCGAAGCTACTACGTGGAGCCAGAGGCGACCGGAGCGCGGGCCTACTGCCTGCTCCGCGATGCACTTGAGCAGTCCGGCAAGGTCGCCATTGCCCAAGTCGCGCTACGGCAGCGTGAGTCGCTGGCGGTCGTCCGGGCGAGGGACGGGGTCCTGGTGCTTGAGACGCTGCTGTGGCCGGACGAGGTCCGGGATCCCGCGTTCGGGTTTCTGAGTGACGACGTCGAGGTCCGGCCGCAGGAACTGCGCATGGCAAGTTCGCTGATCGAATCGATGACGCTGGACTTCGATCCGGACGAGTTTCACGACAGCTACCGGGAAGCTCTGCAGGAACTTGTGGCAGCCAAGACCGAGGGTCGGGAGATTGTCCAGCCCGAGGTCGAGGCTCCGGCCGGCGACACGACGAGTCTGGCAGACGCACTGCGCGCCAGCCTCGCGGCGGCCAAGGGCGGCAAGCTGGGAGCGGTCCCGGATGCTGCCGACGAGGTGGGCGAGGTGCCCGCGCCTCGCCGGCCCACTGGGGTCAAGGCCACTGGGGCCAAGGCCAGGTCGAGCGGCACGAAGTCCGGAGGTGCCAAGGCTGCTGCGGCGAAGGCGTCCGCGGGCGGGAAGGCGAGTGCCGAGGGGAAGAGCGCTGCCGGCAAAACCAGCGCATCCGGCAAATCGTCGACGAAGACTCCGAGTGCAGCCAAGACGGGATCGAGCCGAGCCAGCGAGGGCTCCGCCGACGAGGCCAAGACTGCCCAGCGGCGGTCACGGCGCGCCAGCTGACCGCCTCGCCGTCGGCGAGATTCACCGGAGCGTAACGAGCATTTCGGGTAGCTGGCGCAGGATTTCACCCCTCCAGCGCTTGACTGCGCCCTATGAACCCAGATGCTCGGATCTCCAGTGGCGCTCCGGTGCCCAGTAGCCGACTGGCCACAGCCGCGGCACGGGCGGTAGCGCTGTCGGGCGTGGCTTGTTACCGACCTGCGGTGCAGCCGGGTCCGGCCGAAAGGGCGCGGCCGCTCGGAGCCGAATTCGGCTACCGGCAGGTACCATATTCGCTTATGACTAACCCGATCGGGCCTGGTGAGACGCTCGCCAGCGGGATGACCCCAGTGCCGGGCATGCCGGGAGGGGCCGCCCCAATCCAGCGATGGCCAGGCGAACTGGTCCACCTCAGCGTCGGCGACGTTTTCGTGCGCAGCACGCCAGCGCCGCCGGGCGCCGAGCCAGCCGTGCTCGTGCACGGCCTCGGCGGCTCAGCGCTGAACTGGACTGACTTGATGAGCCTCCTCAGCCAGGGCGCGGCTGCCGGACCGCCGATGGCCTGCGACGCGCTCGACCTGCCGGGGTTCGGGTACTCCCCGCCGCCCGCCGACGGCGACTATTCGGTCGCGGCCCGGGCAGCCGCGGTCATCTCGCTGATCGAGCAGCGCGGCTGCGGGCCAGTGCACCTGATCGGCAACTCGCTTGGCGGAGCGATCAGCACCCGGATCGCGGCCCGCCGTCCTGACCTGGTCCGGACGCTGACGCTGATCTCGCCCGCGCTGCCCGATCTGCGACCGCGCCTGCTGCCGGCCCGGTTGGCTGTCGTCGCCATGCCCGGGGTTGGCCCCTGGCTGCTCGGAAAGATGCGGACGATGACGCCGGAGAAGCGGACCGATACCTCGATCGGCGAGCTGTACGCGGATCCGAGTCGGTTCCTTCCCGAGCGCCGGGCGGAGGCGATCGCCGAAGTAAGCCGCCGCGACCGCCTCAGCTATTCAGTCGAAGCGCTGCTCGGCTCGACCAGGGCGCTAGTGGCCGAGTACACCCGGCCCGGACCGACTTCGCTCTGGCAAGACGCAGCCAAGGTGACGGCGCCGACGCTGCTCATCCACGGCAGCCATGACCGCCTGGTGAACCCGGCAATGGCCGGCCGGGCGGCGCGCACGTTCCGGAACTGCCGCGCCGTCGTGCTGCCGATGATCGGGCACGTCGCGATGATGGAGCGTCCTGAGCTCGTCGCGGCGGAGATGTGCGCCTTCCTGCGCGGCGCGCTCGAGCAGCAGGCGTACTGCGAGGCCGCGCCCGCGCGCGGTTCGCGGCGCCAGGGGCCAGCATCGGCTGGCGGTCGCGGCGCGCTCAGCCCGGCCAGTCCCTGAGTCGCCCGCCGCGATGCTGATTGCCGCCGAGCACCTTCTGACGGCCGAGACCAGGGCCGAGACCAGGGCCGACCCAAGGGCCAATCCCACGGCCGACCACGTTCCCGCCCCTGGGTTTGTCGAGATTACCGGTGGCGTGATCAGCGCCGTCGGTACCGGGATGCGTCCCGCCGATGTCACGCTCGCGGACGGATACCTGCTGCCGGGTTTTATCGACTTGCAGGTCAACGGCTATTACGGCGTCGAGTTCCAGATCGCCGACGCGGCATCGTGGGCGCGGGTGATGGCCCGGCTGCCGGAGACGGGGACGACTGCCTGCCTGCCGACGATGATCACCGCGCCAGTCGGCAGCCTCGCCGAGGCGCTGCGGACCGCGGCCACCTTTATGCCGGACCTGCCCGCCAGCGGCGCACGGGTGCTTGGCGTGCACGCAGAAGGGCCGTTCATCGCGCCAGCCAGGCGCGGCGCGCACAATGAGAAGTGGATCACTGACCCCACTCCGAGCGCGGTCGCAGAGCTCAGCGAGGCTGGCCGCGGTGCGCTCCGGCTGGTCACGATCGCGCCGGAACTGCCAGGTGCGCTCCCGGCCATCGAGCAGCTCTCGGCCGCCGGCGTTCTGGTCAGCGTGGGACACAGCGACGCGACCGCTGCGCAGGTTGCGGCGGCGGCCGAGCGGGGTGCCCGGATGGTGACGCACCTGTTCAACGCGCAACGACCGCTCGGCCACCGGGAACCGGGCGTCGTCGGCCAGGCCCTTACGGACGAACGGCTGACGAGCGGCCTGATCGTTGATCTGCACCATGTGGCGCAGGCGGTGTGCGGCCTGGCTTTCCGAGCGGCACCGGGCCGGATCGCGCTGGTGACCGATGCTGTGGCGGCAGCCGGCATGCCCCCGGGTGAGTATCTGCTGGGCAGTGAGATGATCACGCTGCCGGCCGGTGACGGCGCGCCGCCAGTTCGTGGTGATGGCACCATCGCCGGGTCAGCACTCCGGATGGACCGCGCTGTTGCTAACGCGGTGCGGTGCGGCCTCTCGCTGCCCGCGGCAGTTGCCGCCGCGACCCGGATCCCGGCAGACTTGATCGGCCGGCCCGACCTCGGTCGGCTCCGGCCCGGCGCGGCGGCTGATCTAGTCTGGCTCAGCCCGGAGCTGCGGACCCGGGCGACATGGATAGCCGGGCGCCTGGTCTATACCGACGGCGCCGCTGGCACGCTGGCTGCTGTGCCCGCGTGAGGGAGACATGAGGGAGAAAGGACCCCGATCCCATGCAAGCTCACACCGCGGGCGGCTCGTCGCTGATGCGCCAGGAAATCTGCCAGCAGCCTGAGGCGCTCAGGGCGACGATTGACGCGCTGCTGCCGCGCCGCGACGAGGTGGCCGCACTGGCCGGACAGACCCGGGCCGTGCTGTTCATCGCACGCGGGACCTCCGACAACGCCGCCGTGTACGGGAGCTACCTGATCCAGGCGCATGCGGGCCGGCTGACATCGCTGGCTGCGCCGTCGATTGCGACGACTTATAAGGCGCGAATTGACCTGTCCGGGGTTCTTGCCGTCGCCCTGTCCCAGTCCGGGCGGACCGAGGAGATCGTCGAGACACTGGTCTGGGCGAAGGACTGCGGCGCTCGGACGATGGCGATCACCAACGGCGGTGCCGGGTCGCCGCTGGCGGAGGCGGCAGAGGTCGCGTTCGTGACGCAAGCCGGGGTTGAGCAGGCGGTGCCCGCGACCAAGACGTTCACTTGTCAGCTCGCCGCGCTGGCCGTGCTGGGTCTTGGCCTCGGCGCGACGGTGGACGCCGGGGAGCTGCGGGCAGTGCCGGATGCGGTGTCGGAGTTGCTGGCCGGCCCGGCTGACCTGGAGCCCATCCTGGTCAAGCTCGCCAAGGTACCGGGCGTGGTGGTGTCCGGGCGCGGGATGGCGTATGCGGCAGCTCTCGAGCTCGCGATCAAGCTGAAGGAAGCGTGTTACCTGCACGCCATGGGCCTGTCGTACGCGGATCTGCTGCACGGCCCGATCGCGGTCGTCGACGCGGAGACTCCCGCCATCGTGGTTGCCGCCGACTCCGGCCCGACCCTGGCCGGCACCGTTGACCTAGCCCGGCGGGTGACCGGGGCGGGAGCTGCCGCGTTCGGCATCGGCGGCGGAGATGCGCTGGCGTCGGCGTGCACGGCCGCGGTGCCGGGGCCGGTGCTGCCGGAGTGGCTGGCGCCTATCGGGCTGATCGTTCCCGGCCAGCTGCTGACCGAGGCGCTAGCGCGGCGGCTCGGCATCAACCCGGACCAGCCTCGGGGTTTGTCGAAGGTCACTCAAACGGACTAATCGCCTGTCAGTGCGGTGCTAGTCGCGACTTAGCATTCGAAACGTGCGGCGCAAAAGATACAAATCATGTGATAGCCGGACAGGGACCCGTTAACTCTCATTAGCGGCTATGGAAGCTAAGTGGCTTGAAGCTGTGCGTGCGGTGATCATCTGCTGCAGAAGCGCGTGCTGCTCGAGCAGAATCGCGTGGATCGGGTCGCCCGGATCGGTGCGGGCCAATTCGGCGCGAGTCGCTGCCAGGGTGTCGGCATCGGCCAGCGTGACCGGG
>DASXIA010000421.1:0-9731 GCA_036488155.1 Streptosporangiaceae bacterium
ACCGGCAGGTTGACGACAAGCTCGGCATGGGCCTGACCGCCGCGGCACTAGGGCACCTGCTAGCCTCTCAGCGCCAATTCGAGATCGCCAGCGACCTGCTCGAGCAAACCCTCAGCGAACTCCGCAAGCTGCCTGGTGACCTCCTCGCGGGGCCTAAGCGCATCCAGTACCTGCTCGACGTCGCTCTAGCGGCCAATTTCCTGGGCCAGATCGAGCTCGGCAAGGGAGACCACAGTCGCGCGGCGGAGCTGTTCACTGACGGTCTGAGCGCGGCACAGAATGCTGCCGACAGATTTACCATTCTGGTCTCGCTCTATGACCTCGCGCTCGGCCGCCAAGCGGCAGGGAGGTCAGACGACGCCGCTGACCTGCTACGGCAGGGTATCTCGCTGGCAGCCGAAGCAGGCGACGAACCAAGCCTGGCCAACTACCTTGAGGCGCTGGCCGCCCTGGCTGCCGGCCAGGACCGCCCGGAGCGTGCGACGAGCCTGCTCGCCGCTGCGAGCGCATTGCTCGAGGCGAGCGGCAGCGGCTGGCTGCACGCGTACGTGCCGCGCGCCCCGCACGACGACGGGGCGCTAGCGCCACTGCGCGCCCGGATTGCACAGACCGCCTTTCGGCAAGCGTGGTCACACGGGCGCACCCTCACGCGGGACGACGTCGTTCGCTACGCGATCGAGGAACCCGAGCAGAGTTAAGCCAGCTCCGCGAAAGCAACGCCTTAGTTCTTGCGGCGCGCGAAGCGCTGGCGGCTACGTCGAGATGGGCCAGCCAACTTCCTGTCCGGCCGGCACCCACCGCATTGTTCACCCGGCCGTCTCTGGAAGCACCAACTCAGCACGCTATCGGGAACTGACGGGAACCAACCAGGAATAACGGGCAAACGGCCGACCGCCGGAGACCCGAGTTAGCTGGCCAATTCAAGATCCGCACCAGCGGCACTACCTGCGGTTATTACCGCACGTCAAGCCCAGTGACAGCCCTACCGATGATCATGCGCTGGATCTCCGACGTGCCCTCGAAAATCGTGAAGATCTTCGCGTCCCGGTGCCAGCGCTCGACCGGGAACTCACGCGTGTAACCGTTCCCGCCCAGGATCTGGATTGCCTGCTCCGTCACCCGCACCGCGGTCTCGGCCGCCACCAGCTTGGAGATCGAGCCTTCTGCCTTCTCGAACGGCAGCCCGTGGCGTGCCATCCAGGCTGCGCGCCAGGTCAGCAACCGCGCCGCGTCCACCGACGCCTGCATGTCTGCGAGCATGAATGCGACAGCCTGATTCTGGCCGATCGGGCGGCCGAACTGGACCCGCTGAGTGGAGTACTCGGTCGCGTACTCAAGCGCTGCCCTGGCGACACCGACTGCCATCGCCGCAACGCTCGGCCTCGACCGCTCGAACGTCTTCATCGCGGCCTGCTCACCAGCGCTGCCACCGCTGGCAATCCTGGCCAGCCGCGCGTCAAGCCGCTCCTTGCCGCCAACCAGGCACCGGCCGGGTACGCGGACGTTATCCAGGATGACCTCCGCGGTGTGCGAAGCCCGGATGCCGTGCTTGCGGAACTTCTGCCCCTGCGAGAGCCCGGGCGTCCCTGGCGGCACGATAAAACTTGCCTGACCGCGGCTGCCGAGGGCCGGGTCGACCGAAGCCACCACCACGTGAACGTCGGCGATCCCGCCGTTGGTCGCCCAGGTCTTCGTCCCGTTCAGCACCCACTCGTCCGTGGCCTGGTCGTAGACCGCCCGAGTGCGAATGGCACCGACGTCGCTGCCTGCGTCTGGCTCCGAGGAGCAAAACGCCCCCAGCTTCACGTCGCCAGGGCTGCCGAACATCTGCGGGAGCCACTCCCCGATCTGCTCGTTGGTGCCGTTGCTTGCGACAGCGACGGCGGCCAGGCCCGAGCCGGCCAGCGACAGCCCGATCCCGGCGTCGCCCCAGAACAGTTCCTCGAACGAAACAACCATTCCGAGGCCACTCGGATCCATCCACTGGGTCGCGAAGAAGTCAAGCGAGTACAGACCGATCTTGGCTGCCTCCTCGATGATCGGCCAGGGTGTCTCCTCCCGCTCATCCCACTCAGCGGCGGCCGGTCTCATCACGTCCCGGGCGAACTCGTGCAACCAGTCCTTGGTCTGCCTGACGTCATCAGACAACGCGAGCGAGAACCCGGTCGCGGTCTGGTCGGGACTGCTCATGTCGCTCCCTGGCTCGCTAAGTTACTCCCTAGTAATACAAACTTTATGCCCAGTGCCGCCGCCGCGCCACTGGCGCTCGGCTCCCGTTGGTGCCTGCGATGATGATCTGACTCCAGCCCGGTCCCGAGAGGAAGCCCACCCGCATGGACCTCGCCAGTTATCAGCACCTGAAGTTCGAGCGCAAGCCCGGCAACGTCATGCTCATCACGCTCAACCGGCCGGAGGTTCTCAACGCCGCGCACGAGGCGATGCACTCCGAGCTAGCCACCATCTGGGCAGACCTCGGCCGCGACGAAGAGACCCGGGTCGTCGTGGTCACCGGGGCGGGCCGTGCCTTCTCGGCTGGCGGCGACCTCGGCATGGTCGAGCGCCAGATCGGCAATTACGACCTGGTCACCAGCATGCTCAAAGAGATGAGCGACCTGGTGTACAACATGGCCAACTGCGAGAAGCCGATCGTCTCGGCGATCAACGGAGTGGCTGTCGGTGCCGGACTAGTTGTGGCGCTCATGGCAGACATCAGCATCTGCGCCAGCGACGCGCGCCTCGGCGACGGTCATGTGCGGCTCGGCGTGGCCGCAGGTGATCACGCCGCCATCATCTGGCCGCTGCTGTGCGGGCTGGCGAAGGCGAAGTACTACCTGCTGACCGGAGAGATGGTGGCCGGCGACGAGGCGGAGCGGATTGGCCTGGTGTCCAAGGCGCTGCCTGCTGCGGAGGTCCTTCCCGAGGCCATGCGGGTAGCGAACCAGCTGGCGAGCGGGCCGCAGCTTGCCATCCGGCTCACCAAGCGGGCGCTGAATGGCTGGGTGCGCAACGCCGGACCGATATTCGACCAGTCGGCTGCCTACGAGATGCTCACCTTCATGGGCGAGGACATCAAAGAAGGGCTGGCCTCGCTGCGGGAAAAGCGGCCTCCGCAGTTCGGCTAACGCCGCAGTTCGGCTAGCCGGGGTGAGGGCTTCGGTCACGGCGGCCAGCCAGTGTGCCTGCCGGCGACCTGTCCGCAGTGTCGCGGCGGCAATGAGCGGACCCGGCGGATGGAGACGCGCGTCAGCCCGTCGTCCATCGACGGAGTTTCTCTGGGTTGCGTACTACCCAGATGTGCCTGATCCGGTCGCCTGCGACGTCGAACGCGAACACAGTCACGGTGACGCCGTCGTGCTGAGCTACCAGCCCGGGCTGACCGTTGACCGTGCGTTCCAGGAACGTCATGTTGCTCGGCACCCGGTTGGCGATCTCGATCCAAGCGCGTGCGATCTGCTCGCCGCCTTCGATGGGGCTCAGGAAGGTAATGGCCAGGCCGCCGCCGTCGGCGATCGCCGTGGCGTCAGGGTCGAGCAGGCCGACGATCGCGTCGATGTCCTTGGCTTCCCATGCCTGCTTGAAGGCCCTGACGATGCCGGTCTGCCGGGCTGTCGCGGTCGCGGGAGCCTGCGCCGCGCGGATGCGGCGGCGGGCTGAGGAAGCCAGCTGGCGGCAGGCCGCCGGGGTGCGGCCGGTGATCTCGGCTACCTCGATGAAGGGGTAGCTGAAGACATCGTGGAGTATGAATGCGACGCGCTCGGCAGGGGTCATCGATTCGAGCACGACGAGGAAGGCCATGCTGACTGACTCGTCAAGGGTGACCCGGTCGGCCGGGTCAACCGTGGTGCCGCCAGGCCGCCCGCTAATCCACTCCGCGGGTTCGGGCAGCGGCTCGGGGATCCATTCGCCCACGTAGGTCTCCCGCCGGGCGCGGGCCGAGCCGAGCAGGTTGAGGCAGGTGCGGCTAGCGACCGTGGTCAGCCACGCACCGGGGGATTCGATCGCGTCCTGCTGCTGGGCGGACATGGCATACCAGCGGGCGTAGGTTTCCTGGACTGCGTCCTCGGCCTCGGCCAGCGAACCCAGAAGCCGGTACGCGAGATTGATCAGCTGACGCCGCTCGCTCATGATCACGTTCAAGGCCTGATCGGGCCGGCCCCGGCCTGAATCAGCTGCGTCTGGCCCGGATTGGGTGGTCATGGTGCCGGCGGCTCCCTCGGTCGCATGTGCCCTCACCACTTCGACAAGACAGCGCACCGAAACGTGAGGTCGGCGCTTCGCCTCACAATCCAGCGGGTCGCCTTGTCGTACTGATGAGACGAGCACATCATCCAGCGAGCAGGAATCTCGGGAGAGACCGTGACTACATCGGTTCCAGCTACATCGTTCACTGACCCGGCGCCTGCCGGGCGCCTGGAGCGGACAGCCGCTGCGCTGTCGGCAAAGAATTTCGCCGTCGAGATCCTCGATGATGCCGCCGCCGCGCGTACCCGAATCAAAGGCCTGATTCCCGAGGGCGCCAGCGTGTTCACCGGGGCCAGCGAGACCCTCCGCCTGTCCGGCATCGAGGATGACATCAACAAAAGCGGGCGGTACGACGCCCTCAGGTCACGGGGCAGGACCATGGACCGCGCCACGCAGAGGGACGAGATCTGGCGGCTGATGTCCACCCCCGACGTCATCGTGGGCAGCGTCGCCGCGGTCACCGAGACCGGCTCCCTTGTGATCGCCTCGGCCAGCGGGAGCCAACTACCCGGCTACGCCGGCGCCGCCGCCCGCGTGATCTGGGTCGTCGGGGCGCAGAAAGTGGTGCCCGACCTGCCAGCCGCGCTGCGCCGCATCGAAGACCACTGCCTCCCGCTGGAAAACGACCGCGCCATGCAGGTCTACGGGCGGCCCAGTGCCCTCAACCGTGTGCTCATCCTCAACGCAGAACCCGAAGCCGGGCGCGGCAGCGTCCTGCTGCTCCGCCAAGCTATCGGATTTTGACACCACGAGGAGCATGCCGAGCGCTATCAGCCGCTCGGCCTCAACGTTGCCAAGAGCCGGGTCCGGTGGCATTGCCGCACGCCCCGTTGCGGCGAGCGGTTAACTGCGCGTTACCCGGTCGCGTGCCGGTCTAGGAACTCGAACACGTCGGTCTCGTCCACGCCGGGGAAGCTGCCGGACGGCAGCGCGAGCAGGATGTGCGAGTGCGCCCGTGCCGACGGCCACGCCATGCCTTCCCATCGGGCCGCGAGCGCAGCGGGCGGATGCTGGCAGCAATCCGGGTCCGGGCAGCGCGACTGCATCCGGATCGTGGTGTCCCGGCCGCGGAACCAGCGGCTGTGCTCGTACGGGGCGCCGAGGGTGATGGCAAATCCGCGTTCCCGCCCTGAATCGACGAGTGCCTGACACCAGTAGGTGCCCGACGGGGTGTCGGAGTACTGGTAATACGGGCTGAACCTGTCCGCGGCCATGAAGACCTGGCGGCCGGACCACTGCCGGCACATCCGCTGGCCCTCGATCGCGCCAGCCGGGTCAGCGGGAAAGACCACGCCGTCGTTCTCGTACGCCTTATATATGGTGCCGCCCTCGTCGTTCTTGACGAAGTGGCACGGGATGCCGAGATGGTGGGTGGCGAGATTGGTGAACCGGTGCGCCGCCATCTCGTACGACACCGAGAACACGTCCCGCAGGTCCTCGACCGAAAGATCCCTGGCGTCCTTGGCCTCCTGCAAGAACTTGGCCGCGGCCTGCTCGGGCACCAGCACGGCCGCAGCGAAGTAGTTCGCCTCGACCCGCTGCCTCAGGAACTCGCCGAAGTCAGCCGGCGCGGAATGACCAAGCACGAAGTGCCCGACCGTCTGCAGCAGCACGGCGCGGGGGGTATGGACTCCGAGCGGCTCCTGCTTCAGGTAGATCCGCCGGTTGCGCAGGTCGGTCACGGACCGGGCGGAACGCGGCAGATCCTGCACGTACCGGACGCTGAAGCCGTGATGGCTGACGACCGACAGCAGCATGCCCTGCGACAGCGCGCCGCCGGAGTAACCGACGGGAGCCAGTGCCTTGTCCGCTGCCGCCTCGATCTCGGCGAAGTAGTTCCCGCGTTCACTCATCATCAGCCGCAGGTCCGCGTTGGCGGCCCTGGCTTCCTCCGGCGTCGCGGTCGGCTTGGCTCGCTGCCGGCGCAGCTCCGCGTGCAGCGCGAGCATGTGCTCAAGCACGTCGTTGGGCACTTTGGCGCCGACCCGGAGCGGGGGAAGCTCGAGATCGGCCAGGACCGGGTCCCGCTGGGCGTCCGCCAGCGCGATCTCAAGCTGGGCCCGGTGGCTCGGCGGCTGCTTGCGCATCAGCTCGTCCGCCGGCACCGACAGCGCGGCAGCCAGCGCCTCGATGAGTGACAGCTTCGGCTCGCGGCGGCCGTTCTCCAGCAGCGACAGCGCAGACGGGGCACGGCCAACGCGCTCCCCGAGCTCGGCCAGCGTCATGCCGCGCGAACGCCGGAAATGTCGGAGCCGCTGACCGAACAGGTCGAGATCTAGGCCGCTTACAGGCAAAGATGGTGATTCTTCGGCTGTGAAGTTTCTCACTTCTTCACTATAGCTGAAGACCTTGCGAGTTTCAGACAGTCCGCTCCTAGCCATCCCGTGTCCTCCGCAGGCAGGCTGTTAACAACATCGTTACTTCACCCGGGGACGACACACCAGGAGGAACCCGTGACCGATCGTCGCCTCGAGGACCAGTTCGACGGCTCAGTTCCTAACCAGGCCAACGGCCATTTGGGAGCCACCAAGATTGAGAGCCAGACAGCAGCGTTGCACCGTGAGTGGGAAGCAAACCCGCGCTGGTCTGGCGTCGAGCGCAGCTACAGCGCGGCCGACGTAGTCAAACTTCGCGGTTCTGTCCAGGAGGAGCACACGCTGGCGCGTCTTGGCGCCGAGCGGCTGTGGTCCATGCTGGCCGAGGACGGGTACGTCAACGCTCTCGGCGCGCTCACCGGTAACCAGGCCGTCCAGCAGGTGAAGGCCGGGCTACGCGCGATTTACCTGTCCGGCTGGCAGGTCGCCGCAGACGCGAACCTGGCCGGGCAGACCTACCCCGACCAGAGCCTTTACCCGGCGAACTCAGTTCCCGCCGTCGTGCGCCGGATTAACAACGCTCTGCTCCGCGCCGACCAGATCACCTGGGCCGAGTCGCAGAACGCTGACGCTCCGTACTGGCTGGCGCCGATAGTTGCCGACGCGGAGGCAGGGTTCGGCGGCGTGCTGAACGCTTTTGAGCTGATGAAGTCGATGATCGCCGCGGGAGCCGCGGGCGTGCACTGGGAAGACCAGCTCGCGTCCGAGAAGAAGTGCGGCCACCTTGGCGGCAAGGTGCTGATCCCGACCGGCCAGCACATCAAGACGCTCAACGCGGCGCGGCTGGCCGCCGACGTCTGCGGTGTGCCGTCGCTGATCGTGGCTCGTACGGACGCGCAGGCGGCGACGCTCATCACCAGCGACGTCGATGAGCGGGACAGGCCCTTCGTCACCGGCGAACGTACCGCTGAGGGCTTTTACCGGGTCCGCAACGGCCTCGAGGCTTGCATCGCACGCGGCCTTGCCTACGCGCCGCACGCCGAGCTGCTCTGGATGGAGACATCGACCCCGGACCTGACGATCGCCCGCAAGTTCGCCGAGGCAATCAAGGGCGCCTACCCGGACCAGATGCTGGCCTACAACTGCTCGCCGTCGTTCAACTGGCGCGCGCACCTGGACACCGACACCATTGCCCGGTTCCAGCGGGAACTCGGCGCAATGGGGTACAAGTTCCAGTTCATCACCCTGGCTGGCTTCCACGCACTGAACGAGTCGATGTTCACGCTGGCGCGCGGCTACGCCGAGCGCGGCATGTCGGCGTACGTGGAACTGCAGGACGCCGAGTTCGCCGCCGAGGCCGATGGCTACACCGCGACCAGGCACCAGCGTGAAGTCGGCACCGGCTACTTCGACCAGGTGACCTCGGCGATCAACCCGGACGCGTCAACCACCGCATTGGCCGGGTCGACCGAGAGCGAGCAGTTCGCGGCCGCACGCTAACCCCCCGGGTCCCGCAGGGCCCGATCACTGGCGGCCTTCCCGTTGCACGGACCGGGAAGGCCGCCACTTCACGCACAAGGCGAGGCGCGATCCGCAGTGCGGGTTGCACCAACCGCGGAGGACCGGGACCTCCATGAACAAGATCACGGGCGGTGCCGGGGACCTCCTCGGCTTTGCACCGGGTGACGCTCTATTTTCTGCTGACCACGAACGCTTCCGCGCCGGATTTGACCAGGTAGTCCCCGCCCGCGCTGCAGTGGCCCGCCGAGGCGCACGACACCGAGGTGATCTCGGCGCCGCGGCCCTTGCTGAGGGCGGTGGTGCCGGGCACCTCCTCGGCTCTCCGCCAGGTGCCGTGGACCTCGCTGACCACAAACGCCTGGGTGGCGTGAGACCCGTCCTGGTAGAACCCGCCCGCGCTGCAGTTGCCCGCCGAGGCACACGACACCGAGGTAATCGCGGCCGCATGAGGTCTGCCCTTGCTGAGGGCCGCGATGCCGGGCACCTCCTCGGCTTTCCGCCAGGTGCCGTGGATCTCACTGACCACGAACGCCCGGGTGCTCAAAGGCCCGTCCGCGTAGGCCCCGCCCGCGGTGCAGTGGCCCGCCGAGGCGCAGGACACCGAGGTGATCTGGGCGCCGCGGCCCATGCCGTGGGCGGCGGTGCCGGGCACCTCCTCGGCTTTCCGCCAGGTGCCGTGCACCTCGCTGACCACGAACGCCCGGGTGACGTGAGACCCGTCCTGGTAGTACCCGCCCGCGCTGCAGTTGCCCGCCAAGGCACACGACACCGACGTGGTCGTGGCAAGCCCGTCCTCGTTAAGGGCGGCGGTGCCGGGCACCTCCTCGGCTTTCCGCCAGGTGCCGTGCACCTCGCTGACCACGAACGCCTCACGGCCGATGCCGGCGCCCGAGTGCCACCCGCCCGCGCTGCAGTTGCCCGCCGAGGCACACGACACCGAGAGGACCTCGGCGTTCCCGCCCGTGTTGAGGGCGGCGATGCCGGGCACCTCCTCGGCTTTCCGCCAGGTGCCGTGGACCTCGCTGACCACGAACGCCTCCCGGCCGATGCCGACGCCCGAGTACCACCCGCCCGCGCTGCAGTTGCCCGCCGAGGCACACGACACCGAGGTGATCTGAGCGACCCCGCCCTTGCTGAGGGCGGCGGTGCCGGACACCTCCTCGGCCTTCCGCCAGGTGCCGTGCACCTCGCTGACAACGAACGCCTGCGAGAGTTCAGTCCCGCGCGCGTAGTACCCGGACGCGTAGACGCCGCCCGCGCTGCAGTTGCCCGCCGAGGCACACGACACCGAGGTGATCCCAGCGTTCCCGCCCGTGTTGAGGGCGGCGGTGCCGGGTACTTCCTCGGCCTTCCGCCAGGTGCCGTGCACCTCGCTGACCACGAACGCCTGGAAGATTTCAGTCCCGTCCTGGTAGTACCCGGACGCGTAGACGCCGCCCGCGCTGCAGTTGCCCGCCGAGGCACACGACACCGAGGAGATCCCGGCTCGGCCCGTGTTGAGGGCGGCGGTGCCGGGTACCTCCTGCGCCTTTCCCCAGGGATTACCAGTGGCAGGCGCTGGGCGCCGCCAGCCGGCCGGGCTGGCGCCGCGCTGGCGCTCGGGACAACGGCCATGCAGGCAGCAGCGGCGGCTGCGACCGCGAGAATCAAGGT
>DASXIA010000017.1:0-5585 GCA_036488155.1 Streptosporangiaceae bacterium
GCGACGGTCTGACCCGGCTCGACGGTCAGCGAAACATGCTCGATCAGCGGCCGGTCCGGCGAGTACCGGAATGACACGTCGTCGAACTCGACCTTGCCGCGTACACCAGCAGGCCGGGCGGGCTCAGCGGCGTCTGCTTCCTGCTCTGGCGCGTCCAGCAGCGCGAACACTCGCTCGGCGGACGCGACGCTCGACTGCAGCAGGTTGGCCATGCTCGCGACCTGGGTGAGCGGCTGGCTGAACTGCCGGGAGTACTGGATGAAGGCCGTAACCGCGCCGAGCGTCAGCGATCCGCCCGCTATCAGCAGTCCGCCGACGACGGCCACGAGCACGTAGTTCAGGTTCGAGACGAACATCATCACCGGCTGGATCGTGCCGGAGATGAACTGCGCCCGGTAGCTAGCGTTGAACAGTGCCTCGTTCTGCTCGGTGAAGGTCTGCAGCGCCTTCTCCCGCTGCCCGAACGCGGCCACCAGCGCATGCCCGGTATACATCTCCTCGATGTGGCCGTTCAGCTTGCCGGTGAACTTCCACTGGTTGATGAACTGCGGCTGCGCGCGCTGAGCGATCTTGCGCATCGCCACCGCGGAAGCCGGCACCGTGACCAGAGCGATCAGGGCCAGCTCCCAGGAGACGACGAACATCAGCGTCAGTACGCCGACAATCGTGAGCAGCGAGGTAACGAGCTGGCTCAGTGTCTGCTGCACGGACTGCTGCAGGTTGTCGATGTCGTTGGTGACGCGGCTGAGGATCTCGCCGCGCGACTGCCGGTCGAAGTAACGGAGCGGCAGCCGCGACAGCTTTGCCTGGACCTCCTCGCGCAGCGAGAACACCGCCCGCGCCACCATCGTGGCCGTCAGCCGGCCCTGGAACAGCGCGCACACCGAACTGCCGATGTTCAGCGCGACCACGACCCCCAGGATCTGCCCGACATGGTTGAAGTCGGTGCCGTGGCGCGAAGCGAACCCGTCGAAGATGACGTTGATCGCCTCGCCGAGCATCCGCGGGCCGAGCACCGCGAGAGTGACGCTCCCAACCGCGAAGGCCAGCGTTACGATCATCAGCAGCCGGTACGGGGTGAGAAGGCGGAGCAGGCGCCTGCTCGAGCCTTTGAAGTCCAGCGCCTTCTCCGTGGACATGCCGCCCATGAATCGTGCCGGACCGCCCATCGTGGCGGCCGGCCCGGGCCCGCGTTTGGGCGTCGCCCGCTCCCCCGTCTCAAGGGCCTGGCCGGCTTCAGCTCCGGAGTCGGTCTCTGGCCCGGATGCGGCCGACCCGTCTCCTGCGCTGTCTGGCTTCGGTCCCCCGCTCACGCTGCGGCCTCCTGCTCTGTCAGTTGGGAAAGCACGATCTCCCGGTAGGTTTCGCTCGAGTCCATCAGTTCGCCGTGAGTGCCGCGCGCGACGATCTGGCCGGCGTCCAGCACCAGGATCTGGTCGGCCTGCCGGATCGTACTGACCCGCTGCGCCACGATGATCATGGTCGCGCCGGTCACCTCCGTCGCCAGGGCGGACCGCAGCCGCGCGTCGGTTGCGTAGTCCAGCGCGGAGAAAGAGTCATCGAACAAGTAGATCTGCGGCTTGTGGACCAGTGCCCGGGCGATCGCCAGGCGCTGCCGCTGCCCGCCGGACACGTTCGTCCCGCCCTGGGCGATCTGGGCGTCCAGCCCGCCGGGCATCCGCTCGACGAAGTCGCGGGCCTGGGCGATCTCCAGCGCGCGCCACAATTCCTCGTCGGTCGCCTGCTGATTGCCGTAGCGCAGATTGGTCGCCACCGTGCCGGAGAACAGGTATGGCTTCTGCGGCACCAGACCGACCGCTGCTGACAGCGCCGCCGGATCCAGTTCGCGCACGTCGACACCGCTGACGAGCACCGCTCCACCGGTCACATCGATGAGCCGCGGGATCAGGTTGATCAGGGTGGTCTTGCCGCTGCCGGTCCCGCCGATGATTGCCGTGGTCTGGCCGGGCAGCGCCGCGAACGAGATGTCGCGCAGGACCGGCTGCTCCGCGCCTGGATACCGGAACTCGGCCGCGCGCAGCTCCAGCCGGCCGGCCGGCCCGGCCGCGCGCTGCGGGCGGACCGGAGCGGAGATGTCCGGCTGAGTGTCGGTAACCTCCATGATCCGCTCCGCGCTGACCTCAGCACGCGGCACCAGCATGAACATGAAGGTAGCCATCATCACCGACATAAGGATCTGGGCCAGGTAGGTGATGAACGCGGTCAGTGATCCGATCTGCATGCTGCCGTCGGCGATCAGATGGCCGCCGAACCAGACCACAGCGACGGTCGACAGGTTCAGCACCAGCATGACCGACGGGAACATCAGCGCCATCAGCTTCCCGGCGCCCAGCGCGGACTCGAACAGCTGCGTGCTAGCCCCCGCGAACCTGTCCCGCTCCTGCGGATCGCGCACGAACGCCCGGATCACCCGGACGCCGGTGATCTGCTCGCGCAGCACCCGGTTGATGTTGTCCAGCCGCTCCTGCATCTGCCGGAATAGCGGGCGCATCCTGCGGATGATCAGCGTCACCGCGACGCCGAGCAGCGGCACGGCGACCAGCAGCAGGGAGGACAACGGCACGTCCTGGTTGAGCGCCAGGATGATGCCGCCGATGCACATGATCGGCGCGGACAACAGCAGCGTGAACGTCATGATCGCCAGCATCTGGACTTGCTGGACATCGTTGGTCG
This sequence comes from Streptosporangiaceae bacterium, assembly GCA_036488155.1. Lineage (GTDB taxonomy): Bacteria > Actinomycetota > Actinomycetes > Streptosporangiales > Streptosporangiaceae > JAJYUU01. Next base: position 2,695 of record DASXIA010000017.1, read on the forward strand.
TGCGGGTGATGAGCGATGCCGTGCCGAGATGGTTGACCTCCCGGTCGGAAAACTTGAGCACGTGGCTGAAGATCCGGTGCCGTACGTCCCGGCCAAGCGCCATAGCGGTCCGCGCCCCGAAGTACACCGCGCCGACTGCGCACGCAATCTGCACTAGCGTGATCGCCAGCATCACCCCGCCGATGCTGATGATGTAGTGGGTGTTCCCGGGGATCACGCCCTTGTCGATGATGTCGGCGTTGAGCGTGGGCAGGTACAGCGTCGCCAACGTCTGCGCTAGCTGGAGCAGCAGCACCAGGGACAGCGGCTTGCGGTACGGGCGCAGGTACTCGCGCAGCAATCGGATCAGCACCGGGGCTCTCTCTGGGGATCGGGATTTGAACGACGAGGGCGGGAACGGGGTAGTTCACGGTCTCCGCGGCCTGGCTGGCCGCGGATTTCTAGCCGGAATCGCCGAGTCCGGACTCGGCGGGAAGGACCTGTTGCATTCCCTCGGAAAGCTGGCGAAGCGCCTGCCGCATGAGCGGCGCGAGCGGCACCGGCGGGTCGGAACGCAGCCAGCGCTCCATTGCCGCCTGCATCGCCGCCGAGACAGCGCCGGCCATGATCCGCGGGAACATGTCGGTGTCCAGGCTCGTCCCGATCCGCTCGGCCATCGCCGCAGCAAGGTGATACTGCACCAGGCCCTGGACCTTGAGGTACTCACCGACGAGAGCGGGCGAGGTGACGACTAGCCGGATCCCGGCTATCCATTCCTTTTGCGACTGGCCGGCTGGCCCGTCGTCAATGGGCGCCGAGCCGAACTGCGAGGACACGGCCTGGGTAATGGATTCCCAGAGCGGCTCGCCCGGCGGCCGGGAGCGCAGCGCTTCGCCGACCCGGATAGCACGGTCCTGTTGCAGCGCGCAGATCGCCTCGTACTTGCTGGCGAAGTAGTTGTTGAACGTGCGAGTCGAGACTCCCGCCGCCTCGGCGATGTCCTCGACCAGGACATTGTCCAGTCCGCGTTCGACCGCAAGCCGCATCGCCGCTTCGCTGAGCGCCTGACGGGTCGCGACCTTCTTGCGCTCGCGCAGTCCCGACGGTGCCACGGGACACTGCGCGACCTGCTCGACCGAACTCGTCGTCACCCGTGCTGCGATCACGTCAGTTAGGATACCTAAACTTTCGGATCACGCAACTTTGCCGAACGCGAAAATCGATTGACACTACCGGTCTGCTGCGCTACGACGTCCGGGACACCGTTCGGCATGCACTTTGCGCGCTTTGTCAGGACGCCGGGAGAGCCAGCGGGTCGTCATTAGCCATGCTCTCGTCGCCTTCCAGCAGAGCGGGCGCCCGTTGCAGCGCTTCCGGCCGCGTGATGCCGAGTATCAGCGCGTAGACGACGCCGACGGCGATCAGGCCGAGCGTCAGCCACGGCAGAATGTTGTACGGGCTCGGCTGGCCCGGCCGCAGGTCACCCCATACCGGGACGGCCAGCACCGCGACGCCGATGACCGGCACGACCACCCAGAGCCAGACGTTCTTGCGGATGCCGCGCGCGCGGAGCTTCGCCCACTCCACGATCAGTGCCACGTTGGCCATCAGGTACATGATGATCAGTCCCAGGATGCCGTAGGTGCCGAGGAACCCGGAGGCGGAGGACGGCGTCGTGAACGCCGTCGCCACCACGCCGATCAGGACGCTTGGCGCGACGAAGGCCACCGCCGCGGCGGCGGGCGTGCGGAACCGCGGGTTGATCGCGGCGAGTGCGCTGCTCCACAGTCCGCCGCGCGCGCCCGCGAAGATCACCCGCGAGGTCTGCGTGTTCGCTGCGACGTAGGAGCTCGTCACACTGGACAGGAAGACCCAGGTGATCAGCGGTGCGACGAACGGTATGAAGGCCCGGGCCGCAGTGTGGAAGGGGTTGGGGTCAGCCGCGAGCGCGCCTGCGTGCCCGATGCCGAACGCTGTGACGAGCGCATACGAACCGACGACGTAAATGATGCCGCTGATCACGACGGCGCCGATCACCGCGATCGGGACCGCGCGGCGCGGATTGCGGGTTTCCTCAGCCAGCGGTGCCGCTGCCTCGAACCCGCCGAATGCGAGTACTGCCAGGCTGAAGGCGAGCAGAACGTCCGTCGAGTGCCCGCTCGGCCAGCTGAACGGCGTGGCAGACAGGCCGCTGGCGCCGCCGCGAGCGAGGATGGTCACGCTCATCGCGAGGAGCAGCAGCACCTCGAAGACGTAAAGCACGACCGTAATCCGGACGCCGAACTTGAGGCCGACCACTACGGGTGCCACCACCAGCGCGCCGTAGACGATAGTGGTTAGCTGGGTGATCGCCCAGATGTGCGGGTCGCCGAACACGTTCTGCACGATGTAGCTGCCGACGAAGATGTAAATGCCGCCGAACGAGATGATGTAGCCGAGGATTGTGACAATGCCGATGGCCGTCGCTACCTTGGCTCCCAGTGCCCGGGTGATGTAGGTGACAAACGATCCCGCGCTCGGGTAGACGCCCGCGAACTGGGCGAGGCTGCTTGCCGTTGCGACCATCCCGACCATGCTGATCAGGAAGATCAGCGGAGCCGATGCGCCGGCATAGGCGACCATAACGCCGGTGGTGAAGAACAGATTGAAAGCCGGCGCCACCTGCGCGACGCCCGGCATGATGACGCCGAACAGGCCGAGCTGGCCGCGTTCCAGTACCTGGCTCTTGGCTTGTGAGGTGGTGGCCATCGCTAGCCCTTTCCGTGGCGTCGGACGAAGTCGAGGAAGGTCTTGTTGAACTCGGCGGGGTGCTCCCAGCAGCAGCCGTGGCCGCCCTTGGTGGTGGCCCACTCCGAGCCGCGTACCGCGTCGTGGATGCGGCGAGACAGCGAGACCGGGATGAGGATGTCTTC
>DASXIA010000018.1:0-15525 GCA_036488155.1 Streptosporangiaceae bacterium
CGACCCCGGTCGGCCCGCAGATCGACGTGGGCAACGCGGTGGGGACGCTGTTCGCCCGGCACGGCTCGGTCATGGTACCCGGCGTGGCCAGGGTGGCCGTGTCGCAGCGGCAGCAAGCCAGCGCCCTCGGCGGCACGATCACGACGACGACCGACCCGACCAACATCACGCTCACCGGCCGGCTGCTCGATGCCCTCATCACTGTCGCCCCGGACTGGGTGGGGCTGCCGGGCGGGAAGGTGACGTACCGTCTGGGCGCCGCGACCGGGCCTGGCGGCACGCTCGCCACGACGCCCACGGCGCGGTTATACCCGAGCGAGATCCTGACCGCGGCCGGCCTGCCGGTCGTGTCCAGCTCCGCACGCAGCATCCCGCTGACCTATACCGCCTCGCAGGACGGGGTCACGCTCGCCAGTGCCACAGTCACGCTCACGCTCGGCCCGACCAACGGGACGGTCAACAGCGTAGAGGCGCCCATCGTGGATCCCGTCATACGCGGGGCCACGATGAAGGTGTCCTACGACATCCACAACCTGGTCGGGGCGACCGCGCCGACGCTCGTCGTGTCGCAGCCCGGCCGGGTCGAGGCAGCCAGCGGCTTGTTCTTCCGGCCGGCCTTCTCGGTGCCGCTCACTGCGCCTAGGGGTGTGGTGAGCGTGCCGGTGTCGGACCTTCCCGGCGGTGGCATCTACGGCGTTGGCATCCAGGAGGCGCCGGGCGGTTTCGCGAGCGCCAACCTGTCGCTGTTCGCGTTCACCCGCGTCGCGCCGACCGGTGACGCGCAGCCGGCGCCGCCGCTGGTCGCCGCAGCCGGGCAGCCGCTATCCCATTTCGCCGAGCCCGCCTTCGGCGGCTCTGTCCAGGTGAGCTACGACGTGCGCAACGTCAGCAGCGCCAACGGCGTGATCATCGAGGTCAGCGCGCCCGGGCCGACCACCTTCAATAATTTCAATCCGTTCAACAACCCCAACGGCAGCGAGCGCGACGCCAACGGGTTCGACACCGGGTCGACGGCCTACGTGCCCGTGCATGGCAGCCACGGCACCGTGACATTCAGCGCGGCTTCGCTGGGCCTCGTCCCCACAATGAACCAGGTGATCCGGGTGCTCGCCACGCGGAACGGTCAGGTGACCGGCGAGGCGAGCGGCGTCAGCACGGTGAGCATGGACGGTGTGCGGCCGGCTGACGGCGGCGCTGTCGCCGCCGGGTTCGGCGTCAACAGCGCCGGCACCGACGGCTTCGTCACCTCGAACCAGGTGGCCGCTGACGGCACTGAGATCGGGTCGGTGGAAACCTTCAGCCAGTCCGACCAGGCGATCACCCACACCGTCCGGACGTCGTCAGACTTCTACCAGACGTTCAACGGCGGCTGCGCCGGCCAGTTCGCCGGCGACGTCGGCCTCTACCAGGACTTCGACCCCCAGGGCAACGAGACCGACCGGGTGCTGTCGGTCGGCAGCGGCGCCGACACCAGTACCTGGACCCCGCCGGCCGCGCTGAACGGGGTGATCTGCGCGGCGGCCCAGCAGGACTCACCGGACACGGCGATCCTGGGCGGCACCAACGGCAGTCAGTCGCTCAACGTATCCACATCCAGTATCGCCAATGACACCTTCAGCAAGCCGGTCAGCCTGGCCCCGGCGCTCGACCCGAGCGCGATCAGCGTCCCGGGTGGCATCGGCCAGGACACGGCGGCCAATGAGGCCATCGTGCCGATCGTTGACGCTTTCAATCCGACCGCTCCCGGCAGGATCGTGACGGTGCAGCTGGGCACCGGTCAGGTCTCGCAGTTCCCGTCGGTGAGCACGTTCTTCGTGTCCGGCGTGGCCGTCGACCCGACTACCCACCGTGCGCTCATCCCGTCCAATACCTCGTTCGGCATCTACGACCTGTCGGCCCAGACGGGTACAGAGCTGACCGTGGGCGGCAGCATTTACCAGCACCCGGCTGCGGACTCAGCGCACGCCCGGTTCCTGGTCCAGGAGGTGTCGCCACCGGGCTCCACCGGCACGACCCCCAACAATAACGCCATGTCTGCCGTGGACGTCCTCGATGAGCAAGGCAACCTGGTGCAGCGGATCGCGCAGTTCAACTTCTTCAACATCTTCCTGCTTGACATGGGCAGCTACCTGCAGGTGAACCCGGCCACGACGACCGGGTACACCCTCGGACCGGGCGGCACCCAGCTGGCGCCGTTTGCCTACAAGCCGTAGCGGGTGGCCGTGGTGAGCCGAACGGCCCAGTTCGTGCTCATCGACGCCAACCTGTCACCCGGATCCCGTCCAGGCTGAGCCCAGAAGGGCACGAAGCGCGCCACGTTGCCGATCTTGGCATGCTTGCCGCGTCAGACTAACGGTGATCCATGAGCGTTGCAGGCGACACTGCTCGTTCTGGTTGACTTAGCGTTCCTTGTCGGCAGCGCGCTGTGGTAGGCGTTCCCGCAGCGTCGCACCACCTGCACCGCGGGGCGGAGACACATCGGCCACCGGAAGCGTCGGCCACAATGCAGCCATAGCCGGTCACTTCTCCCTTGATTCAGGCCTTGGTCAGAGGAGCTTGTCGAGGGTGATCGGCAGGTCGCTGACGCGCCCCGCACATTAGCCACCGAACTGCCGTGCCGGTTGACACCAGCACGGGCAGATGTAGTCAGGGCTCGAGCTGGGCTGGAGCGACGCGAAGTCCGGCTGCCTGGGCTCCGGCGTGCAGCCGCCGGTCCCAGACCGCGACCACCAGGTCGGTGTCCCCTATGGCCAGGGCGCTGGCAAGGTGGACAGCATCGGCGCCCCCGAGCGAGTGCAAGCCAGCCAGCTGGCCTGCATGCTGCTCGACGGCGGCGGAGAGTTCAACTGGACGGGTAGCAGCCCAGTAGCAGGACCATATCTGCTCGGCCGCATCCATGTCTTCGGCAGCGAGGTCGTGATTGCGAGCGGCGGCGGCGAGCGCGGCCCGCACCTCGGGATAGGCCAGGCGGCTCGACACCGCAGCGTCGCATCCATCCCACAGCTCAGCTGCCAGGTCGCTTCCCGTTTCTTCGGCCAGCAGCTTCACGAAGGCGCTGGCATCGAAATAGACCAGGGGCACAGGTCAGCGCCGCTGCTCGCTGACGATCTCGGCCAGCGGGCGCCGCGGGCGCGGCCGCGCCCGTCCCGATGCCCGCGGACGCTGCGCCGCCGCTGGCCGACCGATGACCCCGTCCGCTGTCAGGCGCTCTAGAGCAGCGGTAGTCGTAAGGCCGAGCAGCCTAGCAACAGGCATCCCGCGGTCGGTGATCACCAGTTCGGTCCCTCCGCGTGCCCGCTCAAGCCACTCGCTCAGATGGGCCCGAAGCTCGGTGACTGCTACGTCCATCTCTCTAGTGTACACTTGAATCAGTGACAATCTGTACGTTGGCACGGCGAGTACCAGGGTACGAACAAGCGTGTAGCGGTACTCGGGTCGCTGCTCCGCGCCGGGTCATCTGCGCAGTCGGTGACAGAGAACCTGGTCATCCGCTACGGGCACGCGTGCTACAGCCGATCATTCCCGCCATCGTCGTGCCACCCGCCGCCTGTGGCCGGATCGGCCGTTGCCGGCAGACGTGGCCGACAACGGGGTGCGCGCCTGCCCGGCCTGAAACCCATTTGATCGGGTTGACTGGCTGCTTACTGAGATGTGGATGGACGGCAGCAATCACAACTGGCGCGCGCCAGTCGTCCGAGGTGCGTTAGCGGTCTGTCTCGCGCTCCGTAGACACACGTTGCGTGGTCTCTGTCCGGCAACGGCACTCCCAACCACGTCATCTGCCGCGTACGGCGAGCGCGGTGTCACTGCGGGCCGCAGGGGCCCGGAAGCCGCGCACATCCGGGGAACCGACGCGGTCAGCGGCAGGGCGTGTAGGGGACGTCGTAGAGGTTGACGTCCTTGAGAATGGAATTGAAGTTGTAGCTGGATGAGTTCGCCTGGGGACAGAATTTCGATGTCGCCAGCTTGTACTCGACGTTGAACACGGCCTTGCCGTATGCCGATGGCCAGGTCTGCAGCCCGGGCGCGGGGAAATTGCACTCCCGGTACTCCCAGCACTGCTCGTTGATCGCGAAGTCAAAGTACGGCTGGAGGTCGTTGGCCTGCCCGAGGTCGTTCTTGAGCCCGACGGCGAAGCCGGCGGCGTGCGCCAGGTTGGCGATCGCGGCGTCGAACTGTTCCTGCGTCGCCGCGCTGATCGTAAGCCCGGTCTTGTTCTGGTAGGCGTCGACATTGTCGAATTCGATCGCATCAACGCCGGCCGACCGGGCCTTCGCCAGCCGCGCCGCGAGCTCGTCGAGGATGAACTGCTGCGCCGTCTCGGTTTGCCCGGTGTTCGGGTTCGTTCCGGACACGTCGGTGTTGATGTTCAGCCAGAACTCGTCCCGGAACCCTCCGACCGGCTTGCCCAGCAGGCAACCGCCGCAGCTTGAGTTAAAGGCCTGATACTGCGGGTAGTCGGGGCGCCAGGTCTCCGCTGTCCCCGCGTCGATGTAACCGATGACCTTATCGCCCAGCGCGTGCAGGGCGCCGACCGCGGCAGTGTTCAGGACGCCGTAGTTGTTCGGCGTGTAGCACTTGCCGTCCTGGTAGATGTCGATGTCGAAAACTGACGGCGCGACCTGCTGCCCGTTCGCGAATGACGGGCCGGTAATGGCCGTGTTGATGAACCCGGTTGCCGGGTAGATGCACTGGCCGGCCGAGTTGACCGAGCCCTGCAACTGGTACTGCCAGCGCGAGACGACCGGGGGGTGCCAGCAAGAGCTCGCGGACGTATTGCACGGCACCGGTGCGGGCAGAGCGGTGACGGCCGGCGCAGCCTCCGGTGGCATTAGCTGGCGGGTCGGCGCGGCCCAGGCCGGCGCGGCGGCGACAGCCGACAGGACAAGCACTGCCCCAGCCAGCGAACCGAATGCGCGAGCGCCTCGCATCGCGACCTCCTCTGCCGATCATAACGACGAGGGCAGAATGGCACCAGCAGCGTGCAGATACCAATCTGAAAGAGCAATGCCACCAGTCGCACGAGCCCACGCATCAGCGAGTTCGACCGCTGGTTCAAGCGAGGGCAGCCACGCGTTCGTTGAGGCCGCATGAATATTCAAGCTTCACCGCGCGCGACGAACGCGTGCTCATGCCGCCGCGGTTGTGAATCGAGCCGGCGTGGAGACTTTGGTTTGGTGAGTTATCCGGCTTCGGCGAGGCTGGCGTTGTGACTGTACTAGGCGGTTTCGAGTTCGGCGGGTGGCACGTCGCGGCATGGTTCATACAGCGACCCACACTGCCCGCCGGCCGCCGGCCTGTTCCATAGTCCCCAGGCGGCGCCCCAGCCGGGCCAGTCAGATGTCACGACCGCGAAGCCCGCCTCCCCCGCCTCGTCGATGACCCAAAGGATGCACTCGCCGCATCTGTCGTTAGCTGCTGTGCCGAGCCTGCCCCGCACGCAGCGCGCGGCGCGTCACCGTTGACCAACCCCCGCGCCTAGGATCTTCAGGGACGGTGGTAGATCGAGTGATCGCCGATCCGGCGCCAGACCAGAAGGGGCTCGCCGTCGCCTGACTTGTCAAGGTGGAAGGTGGCACGGCCGTCGGGAGCGGCGAAATTCCACGTGAGTGAGTAGATCTCGGTATTGCTGAGCCGATGGATCCGCAGCCGTTTCGGCCACGGCGGCTCGCCGCCGAACGACCCGGCCTCGATGGCCGGCAGGAAATGCTCCCGCAGGGCCTGCAGGAACAACTTCTGATGCTCGCCGGGCAGCCGCCGGAAGTCGTTACGAAACGACTCAAGAGACCGGTACTTCACCCCCCGGTCTCGTCTCGCCCCGCCTCGACCAAACCTTCCAGGTCGGCCAGGAACGACTCGGCGTCGTCGAAGTCGCGATACCGCCCGGCGGCCAGATCGTCCTCAGCCTCCTGTTCGGCCGCCTGACGACCCGGAGTCCAGAACCACATTTCCTCGACCGGAACCGGGAGCGTGGGCCGCAGCTCGATCACGCCGTCAGCTCGTTCCGTTATCTCCAGCTGCGCACCGGGCTCGTCCAGGCGGTACTTACGGCGCAGCTCAGCCGGCAGCGCGATGGTGCCCCGCCCCTGAACCGTCGCGTATCCGCGGTAACTACTCATACATACGATTCTGCAGCCATGCCGCTTTACCGTCAAGCCGCAAAGCGGCAAAACTGCCAGTCAGCGCCTCGCGGGAGGTCAGAATGCGCTCGCACAGCGAGCCGGCCAAAAGGTCGGCGGCTACCCCAACCAGGTCCTAGCCCCGGCAACCGCAGCTAGCTGCCAGAAACCTGCGGCGTGCAGCTTGCTGGCATCGGCCAGATTGCTTACCACGCTCGCTTTTGGGCCGAGCGTGTGCTCGCACGTCATGGGCGAGGGCGGCGCGTCCAGTACGCTAGCCGCCGGCTTGATCTCGCAAGCCAGGCTTAGGACTCGCCGACGATGGCCAGCCGGGGAAAGGACCATTCTGAAACTCGGGCAGGGTGACACCCACGCCAGGCACGGTCCCGAACTGGAGCGGACTGACGGCCATTCTCCCGGTGACAAGCTGCATATCCGCGGCTAGCTGGCTCAGTTGAGGCCCGAGATGAGCAGCCTCCGGAGCGGCGACCTGCTCCCATATTTTCAGGAACCAGCGGATACGGTCAGCTTCGCTGAAGGTCACCATCGCCGCGCTGGTGACGGAGTCGGATCTGGCCCAGGAATTCGACAGCCTGGACGACGCGTATGTCGAACGGCCGGCCGACCAGTTCCGCAGGTTTCAGGACGCCGGCGACATAGCAGCGGACGTTAATGTCCGCGTGCTCGCGGCCGCCCCTGAGCTGCTGGGCTTCTCGGCCGGGTTTCTGCTGCAGATCATTGATAACCGCCCGCAGGCCGAGCTCGAGGCGATCGCCGACACCTACGCGAACGTCAATTAAGGCGGGGCCTGCGGCCTAGCGCGACGGTGGAGCCCGTCTCGGCCTGCCGTTGGCTCTTGGTTCGGCTCTTTGACGTGTCACCGTCCTCCGAAGATCACCTCAGTGCCTGCGGTGGAAGAACCTAGCTGGTCAGGCGTTCGGCTGCTGGTAAATGTCGCCGCGGTGATCGACGTCGGGGACTTCGACGATGCGGGGGCTTCATCGATGCGCTACAGGCTCCGATAGGTGCCGCGCTGGTCACCGTTGCAGCCGGCCAGCGGACCGAACGACGGCTTGCTGACCCGCAGCGTATGCCCCCAAGCGGTGGTCTCCGGTCAGCGGCGGAATCAGGATTCCGGTTTGCTACGCTCATGCGGAAGCCAGGTTCCGTTTCGTGGAGGTCCGGGATGGCAGTGCGTAGCCCGCGTGCGCATCATCACGTGACGTTCGCCGTCCTGTCGGCTGGCGTCGCGGCGTTTGCATTGCTGCAGTCGCTGGTGATCCCTGTACTGACGACGGTGCAGCACGAGCTGCACACGACGCAGGGCGCCGTGACTTGGGTGCTGACCGCGTACCTGCTGTCGGCGTCGATCATGACGCCGATCCTGGGGCGGGTAGGTGACATGATGGGCAAGAAGCGCGTCTTCGTGGCCACCCTCCTCGCGCTGGCGGTCGGCTCGCTGCTGGCCGCGATCGCTCCCTCGATCGCCGTGCTGATCGTGGCACGGGTGATCCAGGGCGTCGCCGGCGGCATGCTGCCGGTCGCGTTCGGGATCATTCGTGATGAGTTCCCTGCGGAGAAGGTTGCGGGCGCGGTGGGAATCCTCGCCGCGCTGACAGCAGTCGGAGCCGGCCTCGGCATCGTGCTGGCTGGCCCGATCGTGGACGCGCTCGGCTACCCCTGGCTGTTCTGGCTGCCAATGATCCTCACCGTCGTGGCTGCGGTCTCGGCCCTGCTGTTCGTTCCCGAGTCGCCGGTGCGAACCCCGGGCCGGATCAGCTGGCTCCCTGCCGTGCTGCTGTCGGCATGGCTGGTCGCGCTCCTGGTAGCGCTGAGTGAAGCACCGGACTGGGGCTGGGGCTCAGACCCCATCCTCGGCCTTCTGGCCGGCGCTGTAGTGCTGGCGGCAGCCTGGGTGCTCGCCGAACTAGGTGCCGCTACGCCGCTGATCGACATGAAGATGATGCGTCGGCCCGGCGTGTGGACCAACAATCTTGTCGCCCTCCTGATCGGCGTGGGAATGTATGCCACGTTCGCGTTCCTGCCTGAGTTCGTGCAGACACCGACTGCGGCGGGCTACGGCTTCGGAGCGAGTATCACGAAGTCGGGGCTGATGCTATTGCCGTCGGCGATCACCATGTTCGTGACCGGCATGTTTGTCGGCCGGCTAGCTGGACGGCTCGGCGGCAAGGTGCTGGTCATTGCAGGGTGCCTGATCGGAAGCGCGGCCATGTCGGTCCTCGCGTTCGCGCACCACCACGTATGGGAGATCTACCTGTCGAACGGCATCATGGGCATCGGCTTCGGCCTGGCGTTCGCGGCCATGTCCGCGCTGATTGTCGCTGCAGTGCCGTCCTCGCAGACTGGCGTGGCCACGGGCATGAACGCCAACATCCGCACCATCGGCGGCAGCATCGGCGCGGCCGTGATGGCCAGCATCGTCACGTCGCGGCTCGAGCCATCCGGACTGCCGAAGGAAGTTGGCTACACCACCGGGTTCGCGGTGATGGCCGGCGGCCTGGTCCTGGCGGCAATCGCGGCCGTGCTCATTCCCTCAGTGCGCGGCCCACGACGGGCCGACGAGCCCGAGCATGCCAAGATGGCGATAGTTCCCGGCGGAACGCTCGCTGGCGGCGGCAATGAATGACCGGCCCGAAGCCGAACAGGCGCACGGGCAAGAAGATACGTGACCAGTCAGGCGCCGCCGCGCCGCAACCGCCAGCATCGGCCCCGGCCTGTCCGGCGCGATGCCGTGCTTAACTATAAGAAGATCCTCACCGCCGCGCGCGAGGTACTCGGTGAAGCAGGCGCCGACGCCACGATGGAGGACATCGCCAGCCGGGCTGGCGTCGGCGTTGGCACCGTCTACCGGCAGTTCACCAGCAAAGACTCGCTCATCGACGAGCTGCTCCGGCTGGCACTCGCAGACATCGTCTCGGCAGCCGAAAGAGCGCTCCAGCGCCCCGACGGACGCGGCCTCGAGGAACTGCTGCGAGCCATGGGCCAGTCATTCGCCGATCACGCCCGCTACGCCAGCCTGCTGCTTCAGCGCCAAAGCGACCCCGCCGCCATCCGGCAGATCGCCGCAGCGATCGACGAACTCACCGCGCGCGCCGCAGCCGCCGGAACCGTCAGCCCGGCCACCACAGCCGGCGACATCACCGCGCTCATATGGGCGATGCGTGGCCTGGCCCAGGCAGCCGGGGAACCCGACGGACAGGCCTGGCAGCGCTTCCTCCTCATTCATCTGGCAGGCCTGCGGTCCGCAGAGGCTGCCAGCGTCGCTCCCTGAACCGGCCAGCGACCTGCAACCGAACAGCCGCAATGTTCCGATATAGCCCTAACCTGCGGAAACTGCTCGCGGGCCTCAGCCGGCTGAGGTTGAACAGGGATCTGGCCACCTACCTGCGGCGATGCGCCGAAGCCGCTCAGCACGGTCAGGGGCTCCCAGCTCCCCCGACCCCACAAAGCGTCTACACGGCGCCCAAGCGCCACCTCCACGACCGTTTCACGGCCGAGGAGCTTGATCGACTCGTGGCCGACTGTCTCTCGTCTCCCTCCAAAGGCAGTCAGAGACCGCGCTGCCGGCCCTCATATCCGGCTGAAGTCGCCGAGCTGGCGATCCAGCTGACCGCCCAATGCCCGGGACGTGGTCCGCGCGGACAGCCGACTGCTGATCACGTCCGCGGCGTACAAGGTGCCCGGCTACCACGAGGGCCGTGAGGCTCACCCCGAGTTCGACCGGGCCTACCGCGGCGACCATGTGCTGTTGCTGCATTGGCACGACGCCATGCGCGGCGGGTCGGTGACAGCGCTCCCGGTCGTGACCTATTACCTGATGGGCGCCAACCAGTGGTGCGCCCCAGGCGAGAGGCCGCCTGCCGCCGGCGCGATTAACCGGCCTCGTGCACGGTCCGGCAACTCCAAGGATGGACGGCGCTGGGAGACTCGCACACTGAGGCCCACTCCCCGGTAGTCACCCGAACGCTGGACCAGGCCTTACCGACCATGAGCGCCGTCCGCCGCATCACACGGAAGCACGATCCAAAGAGCCAAACCAAGAGCCAACGGAGCCCGATATCAGGCCGCATCGGGAGACGATAGGCCAAGAGATAGCAGGCCACAGCTCATCTGGCTACAGTCGGCCGCATTTCCCCTCAGAAACCAGACGGCTCGCTCACCATGCAGCAAAAGCACGACCTGGCTTTCACCGTGCTCTCCGACCCCGGCAACGTCATCGCCCGGCACCTGGGTATCCACACCGAGCCCTCTGACGAGGCCCGTGCCGCTCAGCTTGAGCTCGGACTCGACCTGACCAGCGTCAACGCTGACGGCACCGTGACGCTGCCGATGCCGACTACGATCATCCTCTCCGGCGACCATGTCGTCCGCTGGATTGATGTCCACCCCGACTACAGCAGTCGCACCGAACCATGGCAGATCCTCCAGTCCCTCGACGAAGCCGGGCTATGACCTGACCCGCGAACCCCGCCACTCGCCGCGACCGGCCGCAGCCGGCCGTCAACCGTGACTGCTGCCGGTTCCGTGGTGATCAGCGCCGCTTTTATCGCTGGGCGGCTGCCGGGTACTGTCACCTTGTGGGGTCGGTAACCGCGGCGCCTCAGTTTTTTCGCGCGCGGGATGCCCTGGGGGGTGTGCGCGGCGATGTTGTGCTGTCCTCCAAGTTGCATCCATCGGCCGGGCGTCCTGGCTCAATAGCCCGCCGGGATCTCCTCATGCGCCTCGATGAGAGTGCTTCGGCCAAGCTGGTGGTTGTCGCGGCACCGGCAGGCTGGGGGAAGACCTCGCTGCTGCGGGACTGGTGCTCAGCCGGTGAAGCGTCCCGCGCCGCCTGGTTGACAGTTGACCGGGACGACAATGACCCAGTGCGGTTCTGGGCGCACGTTATCGCGGCCATTGCCGCAGTATCCCCTGGGACAGGGGAGGTATCCCTGCAAGTGCTGACCGCTCCCGGTGCCAAAGACGCGGAAGGCGTGCTGACACCGCTGATCAATGATCTCGACCGGCTGGCCGCCCCGGTGACGCTGGTCCTGGACGATTACCACCTGATTTCCAATCGCAGGCTGCTGGAATGCGTGGAGTACCTGGTCGAGCACCTGCCGCCGACGCTGCGCCTGGTTGTGTCGGCTCGCGCCGACCCGGAGCTGCCGCTGGCGCGGCTGCGGGCCAGGGGTGAGATGACCGAAATCCGGGCCGATGCGCTCCGTTTCACTGACGCAGAGGCGGCGGAGTTGCTCAACGGAACGCTCGGTCTCGGCCTGGCACCAGCGGATATCGACGCGCTGCAGCGGCGGACCGAGGGCTGGGCGGCGGGCCTGTATCTCGCCGGTTTGTCGCTGCGCGGACGGCCCGACCCTTCCCGGCTGGTACGAGCGTTCGCAGGTGACGACCGCCAGATCGTCGACTACCTCGTGGCCGAGGTGCTGGACGCGCTGCCGGACGACGTTCGCTCGTTCATGCTGCAGACGTCAGTCCTTGACCGCATGTGCGGGCCCCTGTGCGATGCCGTCACCGCTTCCGGCGGATCGTGGCGCATCCTCGAACGACTGGAACGAACCAACCAGTTCGTGATCCCCCTCGACGCTAGCCGCCAGTGGTACCGGTACCACCAACTGTTCGCTGAGCTGCTGCGACACGAACTGGACCGCGCCGAGCCGGGCCTTGCTCCGCTGCTGCACCGCCGCGCTTCCGCATGGCTTCGTCAGCACGGCTCGATCGCCGAGGCCGTCGGGCATGCGATGTCGGCCGGCGACTTGGCGGACGCCAGGGAACTGATCGCCACCCACTGGAACGCCTACATCAACGACGGCCTGGCCGAGACGGTGGAGGGCTGGCTGACACAGCTGCCGCCTGCGATGGTGACCGACGATGCCCGAATGTGCTTGGTAATGGGCTGGATTTCACGTCATCTGGGTCGGCTGGAAGAGGTTGAGCCTTGGCTGGAGGCTGCGGAGACCGCGACACCGCAGGGCGCGCTAACGGAGGGCTATACGTCAATCGAATCGTGCGCGTGCATGCTGCGCGCCGGCTATCGCCACATGATCGGGGATCTCGCCGGGGCGGAGGCAGCCAGCCGCCGGGCGGTGGCCCTCGAGGCGGCCGGGACCCCGCTGTGGCAGGCCGTGGCATCGGCGATGCTAGGCGCCAGCTTGTGCTGGCAAGGCAAGGACGGCGAGGCGCGGACGATCCTGCGACGGGTCGCCGGGCCCGTTCCGTCGCCTGCCAACAACCTCGCCAGCCTGTGGGCACAGGCCTGCCTGGCGGCGATCGCTGCAAGGAGCGGCGATCATGAGGCCGCCGAAGCCCACGTTTACAAGGCCATGGACCTAGCCGCCTGCCATGGGCTGGGTGAGTACTGGCTAGCAGCAACGGCCCTGCTCACATCGGCTGAGCTGCTGGAACACCGCGGCCATCTAGCCGACGCACAGGCGGCGGCACGGAGCGGACTGCGGCTCGCCGAACGTGGCCGGGCGCGGCTGGAGAACGCCTACGCCCAGCTCTGCCTGGCTAGGCTGGAAGCCCGCGCCGGCCGCGAGGAGGAAGCCCACCGACGACTAGGCGCGGCCCGGCGCATCATCATGGCTTGCACTGACCCCGGCGTGGTCCTCACCGGTCTCCTCGCGGACACAGCAGGTGACGTAGGCCGACCTGCTCCGCCCTCCGGGCCCCGCCCGCCGCAGCCCGCGGAACCCCTGAGCCAGCGGGAGGACGAAATCCTGCGCTGGCTAAGCAGCCAGCTTTCCTTGCGGGAGATCGCCACCGAGCTCTACGTGTCCTACGACACCGTTAAGACACATACTCGTCACATCTATCGCAAGCTCGGGGTGTCAACCAGGCAGCAGGCCGTGGCCCGGGCGCGGACCCGGTAACGCCCGGTAGGCCGTGTCCCGGCCGGCCCTCGGGCTTGGCCGCACCGGCACCGGGCGGCAGCCGGGTTACTGGTCTCATTACGTCATAATGCGTGCCGTGCCGGTGTTCCCTCGTTCTGATCACCGGATTGGCCCGCCCGGAACGGCTCCACGCTCACCAACTCCAGGCCCATGCTGCGCACCCGGTCCAGGATGCCGTAGAGATGTGACTGATCGCAGATTTCGCCGATCAGGGCTGTTTGTCCCTTTCCCGGCTCCATGGCCATCCCGGCGAATGCGGAGCCAAGACGCTCGGTCAACCGCCCTCGAACCCTGATCTGGTATCGGATTGATCCCACGTTCCCTCCGTCCTTCTCTGGTTTCTCTTTGACTCTCGGCCCGAAGCGGGTGAGCGTTCAATCCCCCCGTACGGGTCTCACCTGGGTGAGACCGGCTGCGCTGCTGGCCGCGTTCGAGTGGAATCCGCTCGAACGCGGCAGCAGCGTTGTCCCGTCAAGGCCGCCGGGAGCATTGCCCGACCACGTCACCCAGGTGAAGCCGACTCAGGGGTGATGCTGCCTCACCCGCGGTCATCGCACGCTGGGTCGTAGCGACGCGATGTTGCGAGCACTGACAGGAGGATTCGCATGTTGCATACGAAATTTCCCGGCCCTCGCACGGCGAGAGGAAGTATCCGCATATCGAACGCGAAATCCTTGAGTCACCCGCCGGTGACGGCCGACACGGCAGAGCACGCGGTGGCCAAGGTCGGCCAATTCCTGGCCCGGTACGGCCTTGTCCTCGTCCTCGCCTGGATCGGCGCAGGGCATATAGCTGCGCCCACGGCCATCCAGTTGCTGGTTGCGCACAGTCCGCTGCTGAGCTGGCTTTACGGTATCTTCAACACCCACACGCTCGGCTATGCGCTAGGCAGCACGGAGATCCTGGCGGCTATCCTTATCGCGCTCCGGCCGCTCTGGTCACCGGTCTCGGCCGTCGGCAGCGCGTTCGGCGTGCTGCTCTTCTGCAGCACGATCAGCTTCCTGTTCACCGCACCCGGAGTCACGGCAGGCGGACCGGTGCTGTCGATTCTCGGCGAGTTCCTGCTCAAGGACGTCGTGCTGCTTGGTGTCTCGCTGTGGACGCTGGCCGACTCGCTCGGCGCCCATCGCCCGACTCGGCGGGCCTCGTAGAGACGGGGCGCCGCCGGCCGCTCAACTGTGTCCAGCGCCGCGATGGACGGGAGGGAACTCCCATGGATGATGCAGAAGGCATCACCAGTGACGGCTGGGCCCTTGAGATGAGGCGGCTCGCGGCGCTTCGGGTGGCAGTGTGGGTGCTGGCTATCGCCGGGCCTGTGTTGCTGACGCTCGCGGCGCTGCCGCTGCATTCGGCCCTGTTCCGGGGCGGATTCCAGTTCTCTGCACTCGTGCTGGTCGTGATGCTTGCGGTCGCCGGCGGTATGCGGCCAGCCCTCACCGCACTGCTTGTGACCATGCTGGGGCACGCCCTGTTCTTTGCCCCCGTCTTCATGACGATGATGAAGATGAGCGCTGGCCTGGTGCCCGGCGTTCTCGCCCTGGCCGGCTTCGCGGTCGCCGGGGTGCTGGTCTCAAAGCAGAGCGGCAAGCTCGCGCATCTTGCCGCCGAGCAGGCCGCGTTCCGGCAGGTCGCGATGCTGGTCGCGTACGCGGTTCCGGAACAGGAGCTGTTCGCCGCGGCCGCCGAGCAGGCGGGCCGGCTGACCGGTGCCGATTATGTCCGTATAGGGCGGTATCAGTCCGGTGACCTCGTCGGTGTCGCAGCCTGGCAGCGAGTGCCAAGGCGCTTCGGCGCCGGCGGCCGCTCGCCGCTGCTCCGCCGCCTCGCCGGAGCCGTCTCCCGGGCCGATCGCTGGGCCCCGATACAGGACGCTGCCGCCGCGTTCGGACCGCTGTGCCACGATGCCCGCGCCCATGGCGTCCGGTCGGCGGCAATCCATCCGATCAGGGTCGGCGGGCGCACCTGGGGCGTGCTGCTCACCGGCTCAACCATGAGATGGGCACCTCAGGCATGCGCCAGAAGGTGCGAGGACTCGTTCGCGAACCTGCTGGGAGCGACGCTGTCCAATGCCGAGAACCTGGCCGCGCTGACCGCATCCCGCGCGCGCGTGCTGGCCGCAGCCGACGAGGCCCGCCGGCAGATCGAACGGGACCTGCATGACGGCGCCCAGCAGCGCCTGGTATCCCTCGCGCTGGCCGTCCGGACCGCTCAGGCCGCAGTCCCGCCCGCGTCCGGCCGGCTAGCCGAGGAACTGGCCAGCGTGGCCGACGGGCTGAGCTGTGCGCTGGACGACCTGCGCGAGCTGGCGCGCGGCATCCACCCCTCCATCTTGTCCGAAGGCGGCCTCGTCCCGGCGCTGAACAACCTCGCCCGACGCAGCGTCATCCCGGTCCTGCTCGACGCGCAAACCCCGGCGCGGCTGCCGGAACCGGTCGAGGTCGCCGCCTATTACGTAATCTGCGAAGCCCTCACCAACGCGGCTAAGCACTCCAATG
>DASXIA010000042.1:0-18359 GCA_036488155.1 Streptosporangiaceae bacterium
CGAGCTGTCCGACGAGCCGCTGTTGTACTTCACGGTCACTCCGCTGGGCGCAGCGGCGGTGATGCCCTGCAGCGGGGTGACGGTGCCGCTCGAGTTGACCCCGGCGCTGCCGCCTCCCGCGCTCTGCGGACTGGATGAGGCATCCGCGCCGATGACGGCGATCGAGCTGTCCGAGGACCCGAGAGGCAGGAGGTTGCCGCTGTTCTTCAGCAGCACCGTTCCTTTCTCGGCCAGTGCAGTAGCGTCGGCCCGATCGGTGGGGTTCGTGACGGTCGCGGCCGGCGATCCGGCGGCCGGCTTGTCGAAGAGACCGAATGCGAACATCTCGGTGAGCACGTGGGAAACCATGGAGTTGAGAGTGGCCATGCTCACCGAGCCGGAGGAGACGGCGGACTCCAGCGCTTTGCCGAAATAGTGGTCATTGCCGGGCATGTCCATGTCCAGGCCCGAGTTGGCCGACGCTGCGGTGGAGTGAGTCCCGCTCCAGTCAGAGGTGACGAACCCGCCGAAGCCGTACTGCTGCCGAAGGACGGTGCTGAGCGTGTACGGGTTCTGGCACGCTGCCGTTCCGTTGATGTAGCTGTAGGAGCACATCACCGACGAGGCGGCGCCCTGCTGCACCGCGGCCTTGAAGGCGGGCAGATAGATCTCCTGCATCGCCTGGGTGCTGACGGCTGCGTTATCGGCAGGCGTGTTGCGGTTAGTCTCCTGGTTGTAGACGGCGAAGTGCTTGACCATTGCCATCACGCCGGCGGACTGCACGCCGCGGATGTCGGCGGCACCCATCGTGCCGTTCAGGTAAGGATCCTCGCCGATTGACTCGAACGCCCGCCCCCAGCGCGGGTCGCGGACGATATTGATGGTCGGGCCGAGGTCGACGGTCGTACCCTTGGCAGCCTGCTCGGAGCCGATCACTCGACCGTAGGTCTGCTCGGCCGAGGTGTCCCAGGTCGCCGCGACGTCGACCGGCGCCGGCAGCTGGGTCACGCCAGTCATGCCGTCGGCGACTCCGGCCGGGCCGTCCTCCATCTTGAGCGCCGGAACGCACAACGACTCGATGCCCGGGATAAATCCGACGTAGTGGCGGTTCCATGCGCCGGTGAGCAGGGAGATCTTCTGGGCCACCGTCATCCTGGCAAGTAGCTCGCTCACCCGCTGCGAGATGGGCGCCGTCGAGCCAACCCAGGGACACGCGGTGGACGCCGCGAGGGCAGACGAGGACGGCGCTAGCGCTATCAGGAACAACGCTCCGAGGCTCGCTACGGCCAGTGTCGCGACGATAGCAATCCGTGACCTTCGCACAGTTGAGCATAAGAGGGAACGGGGTCGCTCGAGCCACTCGCGTCGCTGATGCAACAGAGGCCCGGGATTTAAGCACCTTATGGGTGGCTCGCGCCAAATCGGCGATTCCACTTTCCGTGCCCGGCACGGCGGCCAAGACTAAGCGCATGGAGTTCTTCTGCTATCACCGCGACCGTCCCGGCTCCGCGAAACTGCGCGACGAACTGCTGGAAGAGCACTGGTCCTATATGGACCGGTACGCGACGGAGATGATCGCTCGAGGCCCTACGCTCACCAGCGACGGTGACACGCCCACCGGCAGCCTTCACATCGTCGACCTGCCCGATCCGGCCGCTGCCCGCGCCTTCGCTTTCGACGAGCCGAACTATCAGGCTGGCGTGTATCGGGACGTGCTGTTGCGCCGGTGGCGCAACCTGCTGGGGCGCACCATGTGGGACTTCCCGGCCGGCCGGACTGGTGGCAACCGATACCTGGTGGTCGGCCTCGGCACGGGCCAGGGCGCCGACCTCGAGGTTCCGCCCGCCCGGGACGAGCTGATCGCATACGGCCCGTTGCTGTCCGATAACGGTGCGACATGGCTGGGCACCGCAGTGCTGGTCCGAGCGTTGGACCCGGGCAGGGCGCGCGCTGTCCTCACCTCCAGCCAGTACGCGGACATCGAAGTGCACAACTGGCAGTTCGGCGGGCGACCCACGTGAGCCGGTCAGTCGGCCTTCCGGGCACGGCTGGGAGCGACTCGCGGGGGTTCGCCTGGCTGCTTGGGATAGACCGGCGGCCACGGAGCGTCCATCAGGCCGGCCGCCAGGTCGCGCTCGTTCATCGCCAGGAATGGCTCCAGCGACTGCGGCGCCTCGTTCATCCCCAGCCACGGATCGCCGATCCGCTCCAGCCGCGACGGCAGCGAGGCGATCGTGAACTGGTCCGGATGGATCTCGTCGATCTCGTCCCAGGCCACCGGCGTCGACACCTGTCCGCCAGGCCGCGCCCGCACTGACCATGCTCCGAATACCGTCTTATGTGGCGCATTCTGATTGAAATCAACGAACACGCGCTGGCCGCGCTCCTCCTTCCACCACGCCGCCGTGATCAGGTCCGGGCGCCGTCGCTCTAGTTCCCTGCCGATCGCCACTGCCGCGCTGCGCACCTGATAGGAATCCCAGCGCGGCTCTAGCCGGACGTAAACGTGCAGCCCGCGGTTCCCGGTCGTCTTCGGGTAACCAACCACTCCGCACTCGGCGAGCAGCGTCCGCAGCTCATGCGCCGCGAGCCGGATGTGGCTGAAGTCGACCCCCGGCGTCGGGTCCAGGTCGATCCGCAGCTCATCGGTGTGCGAGGGATCCTCAGCGAGGTACGGCCAGACGTGAAAACCAAGGCAGCCCAGGTTGACCGCCCACAGCACGTGGTCGATGTCCGCAGCGACCAGCGCCTCGGACGTGGTGCCGTTCGGCGTCGCGACGGTCGTGGTCTGCAGCCAGGACGGCTTGTTCTTCGGCACCCGCTTCTGGAAGAACGAAGGCCCGCTCGCGCCGTCCGGGAAACGCTGGAGCAACACCGGGCGGCCGCCCATCGCGCGCAGCAGCGGTTCGGCGACCCGCAGGTAGTGCTCGGCCAGGTCGGCCTTCGTCTCACCGCGCTCAGCGAAGTAGACCTTGTCCCCTGAGGTGATCAGGTCCAGCCCGGTCATGGCGTCACCCCGAGCGGCAGCCGCTGCAGCACCTCGTAAGCGAACGTGAAGTACATCGACTCTCGCACCATGAGCAACTCGCTGACTCCCGTCTCGATCGCGACCGGCATTGCCCCTAGCCGGCGCAGCAGGGCCGCCGGGTCGGACAGCGGCTGCTGGTACCGGAAGAGGGTGGTGTGGACGATCTCGACCGAGCTATGAGTGATCGGCCACGGTAGCCCGAGCGCGGCGGTCAGTTCGCGCCGGAAGCCGCCGACCGGGGTCGGCTCCTCCGCCACGGCGATAATGGCCGCGTCGGTGACGACCAGCCGCCGGTAACGCAGCCGCATTGGCGGGATACCCTCGGTGATTGCCGCGACGGCCGTCAGCCAGTCCGCGCCGTGTGCTGCCCAGAGGGCGTCCTTCGGCTTGCTGAACTCTCGTCCGACCGGCAGCAGCCAGGCAACGCTGGTGTGCAACTGGGCCTCCGGCTGCCGGAGAAGGCCCGGCTCGAGGGCGAGCACCTGCTCCTGTATCTCAGCCAGCGCCGCGATGGCGGCTGGATCAGGCCGGAACAGAAGCAGGAAGCCCACGCCCGGCGTTCCCCAGGTCGTGCACAGCTTCAGGTCGCCCGCGAGCACGGCAGGTGCGTGCCTGGCTTGAATATCAGTCATCGGGAAGAACGCTACCCCGGACGGCCGCGGACGGCCGAGGGGCCGAGGGCACGCACGCGGGCGTTCCCGCATAAGGTGGTCTCCTTATCATCAGCGGAGCACGCGCGGAATAACGGTGAACGATGACCGGTCCCGATCTCAGCCAGCGCTTGGCGGAAGTAGCCGATCAGCCGAACGGAGGCGCCGCGGCGGCAGCTTCGCTGAGCCACTGGCTGTCGGTCGATCAGCCTTTCGTCAACGGCGCCGAGCTGCGGCGGTATGCCGAGCGAGCGCCAGTCGCGATGCTTGTGGACGCATTCAGGTGCGACATCCCGTTCGGCACCGGCGGCAGGCGCGGCCGGGTGGGCATCGGGCCGAACCGGATTAACCCGCGGACCCTGGCCCTGACCGTCGCCGGGCACTGCGAGTTCCTGCGGCAGGCGGGCGGTCAGCCCGGCGAGGGCAGCCGGACGGTGGTCGTCGCTAACGACACCAGGGTCTTCTCCGACATTAACCGGCTGCACACGTTCATGGGAGAGGACTGGTCGCTGCTCGGTACCAGCTCGCGCAGCCTGGCCCTGCTAGCCTGCCAGCTGTACGCCGTATACGGGTTCGAGACCTACCTCACCGCTCCCAAGGACCACGACGCGTACATGCCGACGCCGGAGCTGTCGTACGCGATCAGGGCGCTGCACGCGGCCGGCGGCCTGAACGTGTCGGCCTCGCACAATCACCCCGACGACAATGGCTTCAAGGTGTACACGCCTACTGGCGGCCAGTATTGCCCGCCCGACGATTCCACCCTGTCCAGGGCGGTGGAGCAGGCCGAACTGGACCCCCAGATTGAGGAGCTCGTCGCCCGGCATCTGGGTTCGGCTGATGAGATTCCGGCCGACGTGCACCGCAAGTACATCGACATGTACGTCAGCCGGGACGCCGCGATCTGCGCATCGTCCGCGCCGATCCGCGCCGGCGTGCCGATCGTGTACACGCCGCTGTGCGGTACCGGGCTGGCGAACGTGGGGGAGACCCTGACCGGCGCCGGGTACCAGCTGCACACGCCGCCGGACCAGTACCCGGACGGCTCGTTCGCGTCGATCCCGATGCGCTCGCCGAATCCGGAGATCCCCGGCGTCACCGATCCGGCGGTCGAGTACGCCGCGTCGGCTGGTGCTGAACTGGTGCTGTCCAGCGACCCGGACGCGGACCGGCTCGGCGTCGAGGTGAGGCTAGCGGACGGGACGTGGCGCCACCTGACCGGGAACCAGATCGGCGCGATCATCGCGTACTTCCTGATCGCTGACCCGGCCGGGCCCCGCCTGTCCGGAGAGCTCATCACCACGGTGGCGACCAGCCGGGTGCTGCGCGCGATCAGCTCGCTGGGGTCCGGGATCCGGGTCACCGACGACCTCATGATCGGCTTCAAATTTGTCGGCCAGCTGCTGGACGTGCTAGAGGACTCCGCTACCGGGCCGGTGCCGCTCGTGCTGGCCTCGGAAGAGAGCCATGGGTACCTGACAACGACAGACCTGCGGGACAAGGACGCGGCGTCCGGCGGCTTCATCATCGCCCACCTGCACGCGCTCATGCGCGGCAGCGGGCGCACGCTGTGGGACTACCTGATGCAGGTCTACGCGGCCACCGGCGTCCACATCGAGCACGGCCGGTCGCTAGTGCTGCTCGGCGCCGACGGCGCGGAAAAGATCAAGGCCGTGATGCGCTCGCTGCGGTCGCAGCCACTGGAGCGCCTGGGCAGCGAGCCTGTTAAGGTCCGGCACGACTTTCTCGTAGACGGCACGGACGGACCGCTCACCGAGGGCGAGAAGTCATCCAGGGACGTGCTCAAGCTGATCAGCGAGCATTACCGGATCGTGGTGCGACCGTCCGGCACTGAGGCCAAGCTGAAGTATTACTTCGACTATGCCGAGCCGCCGAGGCCCGCTGCCGCCACGCGGTACGCGGAGCTGGAGCCGGTGGTCAGGGCAGACTGTTCGGCGGTCTATGCAGACCTGGCCAGGCGGGCCGGTTACGAGTTGTCAGCCGAGGCACTTGAGCTCCCGGACGTGATGCCCGTGCAGGAGAAGGCCGCGCGCTGATGGACGAGCGGGCCGGTCAGCCGGCTACGGCCGCCGACCTAGTCGACGTGGCCGCGCTGGTGACGGCGTATTTCAGCGAGCACCCTGATCCGGCCGAGCCGTCGCAGCGGGTGTCGTTCGGTACCTCTGGTCACCGCGGCTGCGCGCTGCGGTTGTCGTTCAACGACGATCACATCGCGGCGACAACACAGGCGATCTGCGAGCACCGCGCCGCGGCTGGCATCACCGGGCCGATCTTCGTCGGCCGGGATACTCACGCGCTGTCCGAGCCGGCCATGGTCACGGCGCTCGAAGTGCTCGCGGCTAACGACGCCGAGATCCTCGTCGACAGCCGAGATGGCTTCACGCCGACGCCGGCCCTGTCCCGCGCCATCCTCGCTTACAACGACGACCGCACGGCCGGCCTGGCGGACGGCATCGTCATCACGCCGTCGCATAACCCGCCGGAGGACGGCGGCTTCAAGTACAACCCGCCTGACGGCGGTCCGGCCAGCGGCGAGATCACCTCGGCCATCCAGTCACGGGCGAACGAGTTGCTGCTCGGCGGACTGCGCGAGGTACGACGCATCCCGGTAGCCAGAGCGCGCCAGGCAGTCGGCCGGTTCGACTTCCTCGGTGAGTACGTGGCCGCGCTGCCGTTTGTCATTGACATGGCGGCGATCAGGGCCGCGCGGGTGCGGATCGGCGCGGACCCGCTCGGCGGCGCCAGCGTGGCTTACTGGGGCGAGATCGCCGAGCGGTACGAGCTCGAGCTGACTGTGGTGAACCCGGTCGTCGATCCGACCTTCAGGTTCATGACCCTGGACTGGGACGGCCGTATCAGGATGGACTGCTCGTCGGCGAGCGCGATGGCTTCGCTGATCGGGCGGCGCAACGACTTCGCGGTGGCAACGGGCAACGACACAGACGCCGACCGGCATGGCATCGTCACGCCTGACGCGGGACTGATGAACCCCAATCACTACCTCGCTGCCGCGATCGAGTACCTCTACCGGCACCGCGATGGCTGGCCTGGCGATGCCGGCGTAGGCAAGACCATGGTCAGCTCGTCGATCATTGACCGGGTAGCTGACGAGTGCGGCCGGCGCCTGGTAGAGGTACCGGTCGGGTTCAAGTGGTTCGTGCCTGGATTGCTGGACGGCAGTGTGGCGTTCGGCGGCGAGGAGAGCGCTGGCGCCTCGTTCCTGTGCAGGGACGGCCGGCCATGGACGACGGATAAGGACGGGATCATCCTGAACTTGCTCGCGTCCGAGATCACCGCGCTGACTGGCAGTTCGCCGAGCGTGTTGTACCGGTCGATCGCCGACCGGCTTGGGGACCCGTCCTACGCGCGGATCGATGCGCCGGCGAGCAGGGAGCAGAAGGCGGTGCTGGCAAAGCTGTCGCCAGATCAGTTCCCGGCCGCCGAACTGGCTGGAGAGCCAGTGCTGGCCAGACTGACGGCTGCGCCCGGCAACGGTGAGCCGCTTGGCGGCATCAAGGTCGTGACCGAGTCCGGCTGGTTCGCTGCCCGGCCGTCAGGCACCGAGGATGTGTACAAGCTGTATGCCGAGTCCTTCCGCGGACCCGGCCATCTGGCCCGGATCCAGGATGAGGCGCAGCAGTTGCTCGCACCCGTGCTTGGCTAACACCGCGGTCAGCGCAGGAGTTTCGCCGGCGTGATCGGCAGGTCGCGCACGCGGATGCCGGTTGCGTGATACACGGCGTTGGCGATGGCGGCTGCGGTACCGACGATGCCGATCTCGCCAATTCCTTTGGAACCCATCGGGTTGACGTACGGGTCTTCCTCGTCGATCCAGGCGATATCAAACTGGCCAGTGTCGGCATTCGCGGGGATGTGATAGCTGGCGAAGTCGTGGTTCAGGACGTGCCCGAAGCGCGGATCGACCAGGCTCTCCTCGTGCAGTGCCATGCCCAGGCCCATCGTCATGCCGCCGATGAACTGTGAGCGGGCGGTCTTGGGGTTGATGATCCTCCCGGCGGCGAAGACTGCGGTCATTCGCGGGACGCGCACCTCCCCGGTGTCGGCGTCCACCCGTGCCTCGGCGAAGCAGGCGCCGAACGCATGCATGGCGTAGTTGTTGGCGTAGGGATTCTCGGGTGCGCTGGCCTCGGCCTGGTCGCCTTCGGCCGGGTTGTGACCGTGCCTGTCGCGGAAGGCTCGGGCTGCCTCGACGATGGCCGAACCCCAGCTCGTGATGCCAGACGAGCCGCCCGCGACGGAAGCTTCGGGCAGGCTGGTGTCGCCGATGCGGAGGTCTATGTTGTCGACGTCCGCATCTAGAGCGTCGGCCGCGATCTGGGCTAGCGCCGTCCAGGTTCCGGTGCCGATATCCGAGGCATCGATCGCGACAAGGTAACGCCCGCTTCCGAGGTAGCTGATTCGTGCCACCGACCCGGCGAACCTGACAACGGGAAACTCGGACGATGCCACTCCAGTACCTACCTGCCAGCGGCCGTCCTGCCGGAGGTGCGGCTGCGGGTTGCGGTCAGCCCAGCCGAAGCGGCGCGCTCCTTCGAGCAGGCAGGCAACGAGGTTGCGGCTGGAGTACGGTAGCCCCGTCTCCGGGTCGATCTCCGGCTCGTTGCGAATGCGGAACTCCACCGGGTCCAGGCCACAGCTGATCGCCATCTCGTCCATCGCCGATTCCAGGGCGAACATCCCGGGAGCTTCGCCGGGTGCGCGCATCCACGTTGGGACGGGAACGTCGAGCGCAGCGAGCCGATGGGTGGTGCGACGGCTCTGGCCCGCATACATTGTCCTGGTCGGAACCGCGGCCTGCTCGGCAAACTCCTTCGTCTTCGCGGTCTGCATGATCGCGTCATGGCAGACGGCGATGAGGCGGCCGCCGGAGTCTGCGCCGAGACGGATCCGCTGGATGGTCGGGGTCCGGTAGCCAACGCCGGAGAACATCTGCTGGCGGGTGAGCGCGAACTTGACCGGACTACCCTCGACCACTTGCGCGGCCAGCGCGGCGAGCACGGTGTTCGCGTGCAGCGTCTTCGACCCAAAGCCGCCGCCGACGTAGGGAGCTATGACCCGCACCCGGTCCTGGTCGAGGCCGAGAACCTGGGCGAGCGTTCCTCTGATCCAGTGCGGTCCTTGCGTGGACTCATAGAGGGTGAGGTCGCTCCCATCCCACAGCGCGACCGTGGTGTGCGGCTCCATCGGGTTGTGGTGTTCCATCGGCGTCGTGTAGGTCTCGTCGAGCCTCACGGCCGCCGCGGCGAACGCCCGGTCGAAGTCACCCTCCTGCGTGTCCGTCGGATAGTCCGGGTTCACCACCTCCGGCGCATACAAGTCGTCTCGGTCCGCGCGCAGTTCGACGTCGTGCGGCTCCTCGTCGTAGGACACGCGGACGAGGCTCGCGGCATAGCGGGCAGTCTCGAGCGTCTGCGCGACCACGGCGGCCACGTACTGGCCGCGGAAGGCGACGTCGCCGGCTTGCAGGACGGCGAGTTCGTGGTCGCTGGTATCGGCCAGCCTGGGAGTGCTGTCGTGGGTAAGTACGGTTACCACCCCCGGCAGGGCCTCGGCGGCGCTGGCATCTATCCGGGTTACCCGGCCCCGTGCGACCTCGCTCTGTACCGGGAACAGGTAGAGCGGCTTGTCGAAGTGATGCTCGTAGGCATAGGGGGCGGTCCCGGTGACCTTCTGCGGCCCGTCGCGGCGGTCGAGAGGCGCGCCGATGGCAGGGCGCTTGGTGATCGTGGTCATCGACCCTCCGGCAGGTCCAGCAGAGTGCGGGTGATGACATTGACTGCGAGCGGCACCTTGTACGCGTTATCGCGCAACGGCACCGCGTCCGCCAGTTCGGCTTCGGCCGCAGCGCGGAAGCTTTCCTCGACCGCCGGCGCTCCGCGCAGGAGATCCTCGGCCTTGCGGGCACGCCAGGGCCGGTGCGCCACCCCGCCCAGGGCAATCCGCGCATCAAGCACCACGCCTTCTCGCACCTGCAGCGCCGCAGCGACCGAAACCAGCGCGAAGGCGTAGGAGGCCCGCTCGCGCACCTTGCGGTACCTGGAGTTGGACGAGAACTCAAGGGGCGGCAGATCCACCGCGGTAATGAGCTCCGCGTGCTCCAAGGTGGTGTCTCGCTCGGGCTCTTGTCCTGGCAGGCGGTAAAGGCCGGTGATGGGTATCTCTCGCTCGCCCGCTGGCCCCTGCGTGCGGATCACCGCGTCGAGCGCGGTCAGCGCGACAGCCATATCCGAGGGGTGGGTTGCCACGCAGTGCCGGGAAGCGCCGAGAATTGCGTGGCCGGAGTTGCATCCCTCGAGCGCCGAACAGCCCGTTCCCGGCTTCCGCTTATTGCACGGCGTAGTCGTGTCATAGAAGTAGGCACAACGGGTCCGCTGCAGGAGGTTTCCGCCCGTGGTCGCGACATTCCGGAGCTGGCCCGAGGCGCCGGAGAGCAGTGCCTGCGACAGCACCGGGTACCGGGACCGGACTCTGGTGTCGGCGGCAAGCTCGCTGTTCGTCACCGCGGCGCCGATGCGCAGCCCGCCGGCTGGCAGATCCTCGATCTCCGCGGAGGTCAGGCGCCTGACGTCCACCAGCACATCTGGCCGCATCACCTCCAGCTTCATCAGATCCACCAGGTTCGTGCCGCCGGCCAGGAACTCTCCGGTCCGCTCACCGGCGAGCGTCGCGACCGCTCCGGAGACGTCCTCGGCTCGCTCGTAGCGGAATGGCTTCATCGCGGCCTCGCCCCTCCGGCCGTCTCGCGGATGGCGGGGACGATGTTCGCGTAGGCGCCGCAGCGGCACAGGTTGCCACTCATCCGCTCGCGGATCTCCTCGTCGGTCAGCAACACCTGTCCGGCGCTTATGTCCGTCGTGACGTGGCTGGGCCAGCCAGCTTCAGCCTCCGCGAGCATCCCGACCGCCGAGACAATCTGGCCGGGCGTGCAGTAACCGCACTGGAACGCGTCATGTTCGATGAAAGACCGCTGCATCGGGTGCAACTCACCTCCTGCGGCAAGCCCCTGGGACGTGATGATCTCAGCTCCGTCATGTGCCACTGCCAGCGCGAGGCAGCTGACAGCGCGCCTGCCGTCGAGCAGGATGGTGCACGCACCACACTGGCCGTGGTCGCAGCCCTTCTTGGGGCCATAGATACCGAGACGTTCCCGCAGGGCATCGAGCAGCGTCGTGCGCGGATCTACCTCGATCTGCTGCTGGATCCCGTCTACTTGTAGCGTGATGTCCACGTCCATGCGACGCTCCGTACCCGGCGGGACGCTTTATCAAGCCAGCGGCCCAGCGCCGGGGAGGGGGATCAATGAGAGTGCCAGCCGTCGTCGTCAATTCGAGCCGGGTCCGCGACGTGTCCCGGCTGCGGCGGCAGTGCCAGCGGATCGCGGCAGACTACGGCTGGGCACCACCGCGCATCGTGCTGACGTCGAAGGCCGACCCCGGTGCCGGGGTGACGCTCAAGGCGGTCGAGGCGGGCGCCGAGCTTGTCGTCTGCGTCGGCGGTGACGGCACAGTGCGCGAATGCGCGCAGTCACTGGCCGGGACGAATGTGCCGCTGGCGATCGTGCCGACCGGCTCGGCGAACCTGACGGCCAGGGCAGTGGGCGTTCCCGCTGGTCTGGAGGCCGGGCTCGCGACCGGGTTCGGTGGCCAGGACGCCCGCGTGGACCTGGCGACGGCGGATGGTGCCGTGTTCACCGCGATGGCCGGGATGGGGCTGGACGCGGCCGTCGTAGGTGCGACGCCGGATGCGGCCAGGCGGCTGGCGGGCTGGCCGGCCTATGCCGGGGCGGCGGTTAGCCAGCTGCTGCGGCGGCCCGTCACCTTTACTGTGCGGCTTGACGGCGGCGAGCCAATGACCAGGCGTGCCAGTTCGGTCACGGTCGGGAATTCGGGCGCGTTGCCCGGTGGCTTCGTGGTCTTGCCAGACGCCCGCGTCGATGACGGCTTGCTCGACGTGCTGATCCTCGCGCCGTCGGGCCTGGCTGGCTGGGTTGAGGTCGGCCTGAGGGTTGCGGTGCGCAGCCGGGGCGACGGTGGTCAGCTGGAGCGCCACCAGGCCCGCACAGTCGAGATCCGAGCTGACGCGAAACTGCCGCGGCAGATCGACGGCGAGGTCATTACCAGCGGCCGGTCGCTCAGTGTGGCCGTCAGGCCCGGCGCCCTGTTGGTCCGTGTTCCGCCGGTCAGCCGGCCGAATCGCGGATTGTGAGCTGGCTGAAGCCGGGGAGCGGAATGCCGAGGCTCTGCACCTTGCCGGTGCGCATATTCACCGCGAGCAGCTTGCCGCTCGCGCCGAGCACGAAGAGCCACTGGCTGTCCGGCGACCAGGCCATCGTCTGGCTGGAGGCATTCTCGTTGATCGGCACTGGGATCGTCTTGACCGCACCGGAGACCAGGCTGATCTGCTTGAGCGCGACCTGCACCTTCCCGCGGCCAGCCACGACGGCAGCGCTCAGCCCGTCCGGAGCTACTGAGCCGGGAAACTCCGGCCAGGGCCAGGTCCGCAGCCGCAGCGGCGGTCCCGGCAGGGTTCGCCGGTTCCTGGTCAGCGGATTGAGGACGACGTTCTTGCAATTCCTTTTGTCGCAGGTCATGCCGAGCCATCGGCTCGGGCCGACCGCTGTGAGCAAGACTCTTACCGGGCGCAACCAGCGCGGGCCAGCATCGTACTGACCGGGCGAGACGTCGCTAGCCACCAGGACTTCCCCGCGGCCGTCGGACATAGCGGACTCCGACGGCCAGTTCTGGTTGGGCAGGTTGATGCGCGTGCTCGTCGGGCGCCCGTCCGCTCCGACCAGGACAAGTGAGTTGGGGCCGCCGACCGTATCCCACTCTTGTCCCGGGCGAGGGCCGGGCAACAGCAGCCCGCCACGGGCCAGTATCCCGGTGAGAGGCTTGGGCGGCTGGCTATCGGGCACCAGGTAGCCGGGCACGTTGTCCTCAGGCCGGACGATCGCTGAGCGCGGCCCGACGATGAAAGACACCGGCCCGCTGCCTACCGGCGGCGGAAGCGCTGTCCGGATGACGCGGCCGTGGGCGAGCTGGATCTCGACAACGCTGTCGGCGCCGAGGGCGA
Source organism: Streptosporangiaceae bacterium (assembly GCA_036488155.1). Taxonomy (GTDB): domain Bacteria; phylum Actinomycetota; class Actinomycetes; order Streptosporangiales; family Streptosporangiaceae; genus JAJYUU01. The sequence continues at coordinate 12,772 of DASXIA010000042.1, forward strand.
ACAGGTCCCACCCCGTCTTGATGCCGAGCAGTGGATGGCCGAAATCGGTGACGGTCACCGGCACCCGGACGGGCTGGCGCGTCCGGCCGGGATGCCGGACCGCGATCACGGTGGCGGCGATGAGCAGGCAGGCGAGCAGCAGCCAGTACAGCCGTGGCCGCCCCGGCCGCCGTGGGTTGCCGAAGTCCACGTACTCGACGGGCTGCTGGGGACCACTGTTATACGAGCCAACTGCCACAGTTCATCAACGATCAGGTCGCCACAGCGGTTCGGTGATCTCGAAGCCGATCGGAGTGCCCCAGCTGTTGCGGTAGGCGACTTCGTGTACTGGCCGGCGCGGGGCGACGCCCCAGCGCCCGGTCGGGTAGCCGAGCGAGACCAGGCAGGCCATGCTCCAGCCCTTCCCGGCTGGCACGCCGAGGATCTCCATGGTCTGCCCGCCGTGGAATAGTCCCAGCACTGACGTCAGCGAGCTGCCGACTCCCTCAGCCCTGGCGGCGAGCTGAGCGCTCCACACGGCTGGAAAAATAGATCCCCCGGAGTTGTCGCCGCGGGTGAACGCGGCCAGGAACAGCGGCACGTCCTCGAAATGGTCGGCGAGGTACTGGGCCGACTTCTGCACTCGCAGCAGTGAGGTGCTCTGCGGGTCGTCGGGCGTGGACCGCGCGTGCTCGAGCCGCTCGCGGTAGAACGTCTCCCACAGCGTGCCCATCGCATCCCGGTAGAGCGTTCCCAGCTTGCCCTTGACGCCCGGGTCGTCGATCAGCAGGAATCGCCAGTTCTGTGAGTTGCCGCCGCTCGGTGCCCTGATGGCCGCGTCGAGGATCCGGGCCTGGACGTCGTGGGGAATCGGATCCGGCTTGACGCGCCGCATTGCCCTGGTCGTGTACAGCGCCTCACGAACGTCCATCTGCCACCCTTCGCCACCGTTACCTGAACCGGATCATAAGCCGATGCGGCAGTCTGGCAGCTGGGTATGCATCCGGTTAAGTGCAAACCCCCGGCACTGCAGAACGGAGAGCAGGCATGAAAGGCTTCCGGAACTTCCTGCTGCGCGGCGACGTCATCGTGGTTGCCGTTGGCCTGATCGTGGCACTGGCATTCAGCACGCTGATCAGCGCCTTCACCACCAGCGTCATCAACCCACTGGTCGCCCGCGCAGAAGGAACCCACTCGGCGGGGCTGGGATGGCAGCTCGGCTCCAAGGGCAATGCGGCGACGTTCCTGAACACTGGCTCGTTCATCTCAGCCTTGATCTACTTCGTCATTTTCATGGCGGTCGTGTACTTCGTGATCGTCGTGCCGTACAAGGCGATCTCGGCCCGGCGCGGAGCCACCGTATTCGGCGATCCGCCCCCCGTGAAGACGTGCCCGTACTGTCTGTCCGCCGACCTGCCGGCCGCGGCGACAAAGTGCAAGTACTGCGGAACCGACCAGCCGGCTGCGGCGACAGGGGCAGCGCCCGCTTCGTAAGTCGCCACTAGAGCTTGCCTTCCCGCGGTCAGGCTGGGATCTGGGCGAGATCGCTGAGCAGCAGTTCACGGTCCTCAGCCTCGGCGACGTCGGCGGTTGCGGCACGAGCGCGGTCCCGCCAGGCGTCGGACTCGCCGCGGTTGCCGGCCATCGCATGTGCCCGCGCGAGCGCCTCGAAGGCGTAGGCCAGGTCGAAGTCGCCGATGCCGTGCTCGGCGCAGATGTCGTGCGCCAACTGCGCGTGGTAGAGCGCCGGCTCGGGCCGGCCGAGCACGGAGTACACGCGCGAGCAGAGCCAGTGGCTGCGCCCGAAGTTCAGCGGCGTGCCGACCTGAAGCCAGTGGTAGGCGGAGGCATGCGCCATGTGGATCATCCGGGCGTCGTCGTCAGGTGTCCGGTCCGGCTTCTCCAGCAGCGTCCAGGTGCCGTTGAACAACTCGGCGGCCAGCTTGCGGTGCAGCGGAAGATCCGCCGCATGCGGCGTGCTGAGATCGGGTCGGCGGGCGTCCTGCGTTCCGCTGATCTCCGTGGGTTCGTTCACAGCAGCACGCTAGCTCCTGACGGCGGTCTGGCGTGGGCTCTAGCTGAGGAAGGACAAACGCACCTGGCGATCTGGATTATCGACATTCAGGTCGACGAGCGCTACCGATTGCCAGGTGCCCAGCGCCATCCTGCCGCCGACCACCGGGATTGTGGCGTACGGCGGCACCAGCGCCGGTAGCACGTGCGAGCGGCCGTGGCCGCGGGAGCCGTGCGCGTGCCGCCAGCGGTCGTCTGGGGGCAGCAGCTCGTCGAGCGCGGCGAGCAGGTCGTAGTCACTGCCGGCGCCCAGTTCCAGCAGGGCGACGCCAGCCGTGGCATGCGGCACGAACACGTGCAGCAGGCCGTCGCTGCGGCCGGAGGCCTCGTGCACGAACTGGTCGCATTGCCGGGTGATGTCCAGGACGACCGGCCGGCTGCCGGTGTGAACCTCGAAGGTCGTCGTCTTCATGGCAGCAGGATCGCAGAGCCTGTCCGGGCCGGACCGTCAGGTGCGCAGGTAGGACGCCCCGTTGAGATCGAGGATGGCGCCGCTTGCCCAGCGAGCCTCGGGTGAGGCCAGGTACAAAACAGCGGCCGCTATCTCCTCCGGCTCGGCAACCCGGCCGAACGGGCTCTGCGCTCGGATGGCATCGCCACCGGGCCCTAGCAAGTGCGTGGACGCCATATCGGTCTGCACGAAGCCGGGCGCGACGGCGGAGACGACGATGTTGTGCGGCGCTAGCGCGACCGCGAGTGACTGCCCGAGCGCGTTGAGGCCCGCCTTGCTCGCTCCGTAGGCCGGCTGGCCCGGTTCGCCGCGGAACGCCCCGCGCGATGACACGTTGACGATCGTGCCGCCGCCAGCTGCGACCATGTGCCGCACAGCGCACCAGCTCACGTTCGCCGCGCCGATCAGGTTCAGCCCGATCGTCTCCTGCCAGACCTGCTGCCAGTCTTCATACGACACCTCGGCAATCGGGTGCCCGTTCCGGCCGTAGCTGGCCGCGTTGTTCACGAGCACGTCGATGCCGCCAAGACGGGCTGCGGCATCGTCAACCATCGCCTTGACCGCTGCCGGGTCGGCGATGTCCGCCTGCACGATGACGTGGCCCTCGCCGGGCAGGGCGGCCAGCACTGCGGCGGCGAGGTCCGGCGAGTCCCGGTGGTGAATTGCCACGCTGTCACCTGCACTGGCGAACGCGTGCGCTACCGCCCGGCCGATGCCCCTGGAAGAGCCCGTTACCAGAATCTTGCGATTAGTCACGTGCTGACCTTAACGTCAGGTGCCTTTCACGTTGGCCAGTCCACCGGCAGAATGTGGCACATGACACAGAACATAACGCCCGCAAGCGAAGCGGCTGATAACCGGGCAGTCCGCGCGGCTGCCGACGATTTCGTGCGCCAGACAGCGGAGCTCAACCCCCTCCTGGCGACGACGCTCGGGCTGCCGGACGGGCAGGACGAACTGCCTGACCTGTCTCCGGCCGGCCAGGACGCCATCGATGAGTTGCAGCGCGCGATGCTGGGCCGGCTGGACCAACTCGAATCGGCGGCCGGCCCAGCCGGCTTCGCAGACGATGACGAGCGGCGGTGCGCCCGGCTGTTGCGCGAGCGGCTGGACAGCGACCTCGCTATCCGCGCTGCCGGCGAGCACCTGCGGGCGATCTCGAATATCTTCGGGCCGCCGCAGCAGGTACGAGGCATCTTCCTGCTGATGCCGGCCGTGACCACGGACGACTGGGCAGTCATCGGCCGCCGCATCGGCAAGGTTCCGGACGCGCTCGCCGGCTACCGGAAGTCGCTGGCGGAAGGCACGGCGCGCGGCTTGCATGCAGCACCCCGCCAGGTCGAGACCGTTGCCGGACAGCTAGCGGACTGGCTGGCGGCTGGCGAGGGCCAGGGCTGGTTCACCGATTTCACCGCGGGAACGCCCGCAGACGTGCCGGTCTCGCTCCGCGCGGACCTGGACTCGGCGAGCGCCGCCGCCGATGCGGCCGTCGCCGGCTTGCGGGACTGGCTGCTCACCGAGTACCTGCCGGCTGCGGTCGGCACCCCGGACGGCGTAGGGACGGAGCGGTACCTGGCCGGTGCCCGCCGGTGGAACGGGTCAGCCCTCGGCCTTGCCGAAGTTTACGACTGGGGCTGGTCGCAGTACCGGCAGATCATGGCTGACATGCGTGCCGAGGCGGACCGGATCCTGCCAGGGTCGACGCCGCAGGAGGCGATGCGTCACCTCGACAGTCACGGCGAGGTTGTCGAAGGCGTCGAGGCTGTCCGTGAGCGGCTGCAGCAGCTGATGGACCAGGCCATGGCGAGTCTGTCCGAGGTGCACTTCGATCTGGCCGACCCGATCAGGGTCGTCGAAGCCCGCATTGCGCCGCCCGGCAGCGCGGCGGCGCCCTACTACACCGCTCCGTCCCAGGACTTCGCCAGGCCGGGTCGTACCTGGCTGCCGACGCTGGGCAAGACCACGTTCCCGATGTGGCACCTGATCAGTACCTGGTACCACGAGGGCGTGCCCGGACACCATCTCCAGATCGCGCAGTGGCGGTACCTTGCCGCTCAGCTGTCGGTCTACCAGACCAGCCTCGGTCAGGTCAGCGCATGCTCGGAAGGCTGGGCGCTGTACGCCGAGCGGCTGATGGACGAGCTGGGCTTCCTGGACGGACCGGGTGCGCGGCTGGGCTACCTGGACGCACAGCTCATGCGAGCCATCAGGGTGATCGTCGACATCGGCATGCACCTGCGGCTGCCGGTCCGGGCCGACTGGGCGCCGGGTGCGGGCCAGGCCTGGACGCCGGAACTGGCGCTGGAGTTCTTCGACTCACACAGCGGGCGCGGGCGCGACTTCGCGGAGAGTGAGATCGTGCGCTACCTCGGTGCTCCTGGCCAGGCGATCAGCTACAAGCTGGGGGAGCGGGCGTGGCTGGCCGGCCGCGAGGCGGCGAAGGCGGCGCGCGGCGCTGACTTCGATCTCAAGTCGTGGCACATGGCGGCCCTGTCGCTCGGCTCGCTCGGCCTGGACCACCTGGCTGACGAGCTAGCTCAGCTCTGACCCCGCGCGCGCAGGTCGTCGCGGACCAGAATGCCGAGCTTATGGGTTTCGTGGTGGTCGATCAGCGCGCCGGCGCCGGCACCGATGAGAAACGGCGTCAGTGCCAGCGCGCTTCCGCCGGCCTTGGCTAGCAGCCTGCGCTCCAGCCTGCGCCGCAGCGGGGACCCGACCGCGAGCGCGAGGCCGCTGCTCGTGGCGCGCACGCCGCGCCGCTCCGCCCAGGCGCCGGTGTAGGCCAGCATCCGCTGTGCCGCGGAGCCGGGTGCCGGGTGCCCGTATACCTCGTGCAGTTCTGCGATGAGCTTGAGCTCGATAGCGACCAGCGCGAGCGTCTCCACGCCGAGCTCGAGCGGGGCGGTCGGGATGAAGGGCACGGCCGCGGCAGCGCCAACCGCCGCCCCGACGCCGGCGGACGCACGAGCGGCACCAGCGATGAGGCGGTCTGCTAGCTGCTCGGTCTGCAGTCCGGGGTTCTGCTGGCGAAGCGTGCTATTGCTGCGTATCGGCACCTTGGGCGCCATCACCAGCGCCTGAGCAG
>DASXIA010000065.1:0-9119 GCA_036488155.1 Streptosporangiaceae bacterium
CGGGGGAGTGCCGCCGAACACCGGGCATAGTGCCTGGTAAGAGCACCACTCGCACAGCCTGCTCTGCCGCGGGCGCCAGTCGCCAGATGTTCGCGCGCGATCGATGGCCTGCCACAGTGCGTTGATCTTGCGCTCAGTGGCCAGCAAGTCCGCTTCGTCCGGCGCGTAGCGGACGATTTCGCCGTTCCCTAGGTAAATCAGCTGCAGCATGCGCGGAATCGTGCCCATGGTCCGCCAGAGCACGACCGCGTAGAACTTCATCTGGAACAGCGCCCTGGCTTCATACTCTTCGCGAGGAGCAGTACCGGTCTTGTAGTCAACGATCCGGATTTCGCCAGTCCGTGCGATGTCCAGGCGGTCGATGTAGCCGCGGAGGGTCAGGCCTGAGGCCAGCAGCGTTCGCACCGACATCTCGCGGTGGCTCGGCTCGATGCGGGTCGGGTCTTCCAGCGTGAAGTAGCGGTCTAGCATCATGGCCGCCTCGTCCAGCCACGCCCGTCGTTCCGCTTCGTCCTGGAACAACTCGCCCACGCTGGGCTCGGCGGCAGCCAGGCGCTCCCACTGCGGGTCCAGGAGCGTACGGGCGGCAGCGGGAGTCCGGCCGCTCGCTGGCTCGTCGAAAAGGCGCTCCAGGACTGCATGCACTAGGGTGCCGCGGGCGGCGGCCGGGCTGGGCGATTCGGGAATCCGGTCTATCACCCTGAATCGATACAACAATGGACATGTCATGAAGTCCGCGGCGCGGGACGGGGACAGGCTCGGGCCAGATTGCTCTGCCGCGTCTTCGCCGGCGACAGAATCGGCGGGCTGGGCGGCTCCGGCCGGCTCGGCGGCGGTGGACGCGCTGATTGCGGTCGCGGAAGCGCCGGCGGGCTGAGCGACTTCGGCCGGTCGGGCTGCGCCGTCGGCCAAGGGGCTGGCCCCGGCGGTCGCCGCGGCGGACGTGGCACCGTGTGTCTTGGCTGCGCCGTCCGCCAGAGTCTGCCTGGGACCTTCGCTCATGCACGCAGACTAGGGGAGGGGTCTGACAGGGGCGGCCACTTCACGTCGCTCGGATGCGGCCCCGGCCAGACACGCGGGAATGATCTGCAATTGCCATTCGCCGCGTAGCATCTAGGCGTGGCAGGTGGAATCCAGCAGGGCGGCCCGCAGCCGGCAGGCAAGCCCGGTCCGGCCAGGGGCGCGCGATCTGACGCTCGGCTCGGCATCATCATCGCCAGGCCGTTCGGCATCCCGGTGTTCGTCTCGCCGTACTGGTTCGTGGTCGCGGCGGTGCTGGTCGTGCTCTATTCCAGCTCCAGCGGCCTGCCTGGAAGCGTGCACGGAACGGTACCGCGCTATCTGGTGGCGGTCGCCTTCGTCGTCTTGCTCTACCTGTCCGTCCTGATTCACGAGCTGAGCCATTGCGTGGTCGCCAGGGCGTTCCGGCTTCCGGTCCGGCGGATCCTGCTTTACCCGCTCGGTGGCTTCTCCGAGATCGAGCAAGAGCCGCCAACGCCGGGGCAGGAATTCCTGGTGTCAGCCGCGGGCCCGGCGATGTCGCTACTGCTCGCTGCGCTCGGCTTCGGCGTGCATGAGCTGTTCAACCCGCCCGGCATCGCCGGAGTGCTAGTGGACCGGCTGATCCTGGCCAACGCCGTCGTGGGCGTCTTCAACCTGCTACCAGGGTTGCCGCTCGATGGCGGCCGCGTGCTACGGGCCGGGTTGTGGAAGATAACCGGCAAGAGCGGCTACTCAACCGCCCTGGCGGCCTGGGCAGGCCGGGTGATCGCCATCGTGCTCGCGCTGGCCGTGCTGGTCAGGCCGAACAGCCAGATAGGCCTGGTGAACGGCTACGGCATCTGGTTGATCGCGGTTGCCGCGTTTATGTGGATGAGTGCTGGTCAGGCGCTTCGGTCATCGCGGGTACGGGAGCGGTTGCCCACTCTCCAGGCGCGGGCGCTGGCACGGCGGGCGATCCCAATCCCGTCTAGCCTGCCGCTGGCTGAGGCAATCAGGCGGGCCGACCTCGCCCAGGCCAGGGCACTGGTAGTAGTCGATCACGAGGCCAAGCCGATCGCAATCGTCAACGAGGGAGCGGTCATCGCCACGCCTGAGCAGCGGCGCCCGTGGATTGACGCCGGTTCCCTCGCGCGCACGCTGGACCCGGACATGATCTTGTCTGCCGACCTGTCTGGCATGGATCTGATCGAGGCAGTGCGCCGGGCCCCCGCATCGGAGTACCTGCTAGTCGAGCCGTCAGGCCAGGTCTACGGCGTGCTGTCTACCGCCGACCTGGACCATGCCTTCGCCGGAACCGGGGTGTGACGGCCGCAGGCTCCGTTGCTCCCTGCACCTTGCACAGCGCTAGCCTGACAGCCGTGATCAAGCATCCGCGCGGCCCGTTCATGGTCGGTGACCAGGTGCAGCTGACCGATCCGAAGGGTCGCCAGCACCGGCTGGTACTGGCGCCTGGCCGGTCATTTCATACCCACCGGGGCGCGCTGGCACATGACGACCTGATCGGCAAGCCAGAGGGCAGCCTGGTCACTTCGGCGGGAGGCACTCCGTACCTCGCGTTCCGGCCGCTGCTAGCGGATTACTCGGTCTCTATGCTGCGCGGCGCGGCCGTGGTCTACCCGAAAGACGCGGCGCAGATCGTCGGGCTGGCTGACGTCTTTCCTGGTGCGCGTGTCGTTGAAGCAGGGGCGGGTTCTGGCGCCCTGTCGTGCTGGTTGCTGCGCGCGGTCGGCGAGCACGGCAGCCTGATCTCGTTCGAGCGGCGCGGCGACTTCGCCGAGATAGCGGTTGCTAACGTCGAGCGCTACTTCGGCGGCCCGCATCCGGCCTGGCGGCTGGTGGTCGGCGAACTGGAGCCGGCCGGTATCACCGACGTAGACCGGGTGGTCCTGGACATGCTGGCGCCGTGGGAACACGTCGCCACCGCTGCCGCGATGCTGATCCCCGGCGGCTTGGTCTGCTGCTATGTGGCGACAGTGACGCAACTGGCCAGGACCGTCGGCGTACTGCGCGAACAGGGGAACTTTGCCGAGCCGGCTGCGTGGGAAACGCTGCAGCGCGGCTGGCACGTCGACGGGCTGGCGGTACGTCCCGAGCACCGGATGGTCGGGCACACCGGGTTCCTCGTCACTGCTCGGCGGTTGGCTGAGGGCGTTGTCGCGCCGCCGCGGCGGCGCCGGCCGTCTAAGGGTGCTGAAGCGGCCGAAGCTGAGGCGGCACAAGCTGCGGCGGCGGAAGCTGCGGTGGCGGAGGCTAACGCGGGGGAAGCTTAGGTCCGGGGCAGCCGAGGGTGGCCAAGACCCAGGCTGCGGAGGCTTAACGTAGGCCCTGGAGGGGGAGGTTCAGACGGCTGAGGCTGACGCTTACGTACGGAATGCCGTCCGGGCCGATGCCGCAGCTGGCGGGCTCGCCACCACGCGGACGGAAGATATTCCCTCGCTGGTGTTGCCAGCGAGGCGAATGAGGCACAAGCTTCCGGGGGAGACGGTCAGCTAACGCAGGTAACCGGGATGCGAGTTTTCCGGATCGTAACGCAGAATGCCGAGTCTGGGCCTGCCGCCAGGTTACGGATTGACCTTGGATAGGTAGGGTCTAGGTAACTCAGCTCTCAGGAGGGGGTGAGGGGCATGGCCTCTCGTGACGACAGCGTTCATTCGGGGCGGCACGATGACGAGGTCAAGGTCCTGACTACGCAGGTTTCCTTCCTTGAAGAGGAAGTTGCCGCCCTGCGCAGCCGGCTCGCGGACTCGCCACGGCAAACGCACCTGCTTGAGCAGCGCCTGCGCGAAGCCGAGTCCAATCTGGCGGCTATCACCGGACAGAATGAGCGGCTCGCCAGCACGCTGCGCGAGGCGCGCGATCAGATCATCGCGCTGAAGGAAGAAGTCGACCGGCTGGCCCAGCCGCCGAGCGGTTTCGGGGTCTTCCTGCAGGCTACCGAGGAGGGTACGGCTGACGTCTTCACCGGCGGCCGGAAGATGCGCGTCAGCGTGAGTCCTGGCGTTGAGCTTGACGACCTGCGGCCCGGGCAGGAAGTCGTGCTGAACGAGGCGCTGAACGTCGTCATCGCCCAGGGCTACGAGAGCATCGGCGAAGTCGTCATGCTCAAGGAGATCCTGGAAGATGGCGACCGCGCGCTGGTGATCTCGCATGCTGACGAGGAGCGGATCGCCAGGCTGGCCGAGCCGCTGCGCGGGCATACCCTTCGGGCGGGCGACTCGCTGCTGCTCGAGCCCCGATCGGGCTACGTCTTCGAGCGCATCCCGAAGGCGGAGGTCGAGGAGCTCATCCTCGAGGAAGTTCCCGACATGAGCTACAACGAGATCGGCGGACTCGGCCCGCAGATCGAGCAGATCCGGGACGCCATCGAGCTGCCGTACCTGCACGCGGACCTGTTCCGTGAGCACAGGCTACGGCCGCCCAAGGGCGTGCTGTTGTACGGGCCGCCCGGCTGCGGCAAAACGCTGATCGCCAAAGCCGTCGCGAACTCGCTGGCCAAGCAGGTGGCGGCGCGGGCGGCGCGGGACGCGGTGGAGTCGGGGCTTCCGGTGCCCGACGGCGCGACTGGCAAGGAACCGCGGAGCTTCTTCCTGAACATCAAGGGCCCCGAGCTGCTGAACAAGTACGTCGGCGAGACCGAGCGGCACATCCGGCTGGTGTTCCAGCGGGCGCGCGAGAAGGCCAGCGAGGGCATGCCGGTCATCGTGTTCTTCGACGAGATGGACTCGATCTTCCGCACCCGCGGCTCCGGTGTGTCCAGCGACGTGGAGAACACGATCGTGCCGCAGCTACTCAGCGAGATCGACGGTGTCGAAGGCCTGGAGAACGTCATCGTCATCGGCGCGTCCAACCGTGAGGACATGATCGACCCGGCCATCTTGCGGCCTGGCCGGCTGGACGTGAAAATCAAGATCGAGCGCCCCGACGCGGAGGCGGCGCGCGACATCTTCTCCAAGTACGTGCAGACCAACCTGCCGCTGCATCCCGACGACCTGGCCGAGCACGGCGGGAACACCGCCGCGACCGTCGCCGAGATGATCCAGCGCGTGGTGGAACGTATGTACTCCGAGACTGAGGAGAACAGGTTCCTCGAGGTCACCTACGCCAACGGCGACAAGGAAGTGCTCTACTTCCGCGACTTCAACTCCGGCGCGATGATTCAGAACATCGTTGACCGGGCGAAGAAGATGGCCATCAAGGAATTCCTGGAGACGGGGCAGAAGGGGCTGCGCATCGCGCACCTGCTGAGCGCATGCGTGGACGAGTTCAAGGAGAACGAGGACCTGCCGAACACCACCAACCCCGACGACTGGGCGCGCATCTCAGGCAAGAAGGGCGAGCGGATCGTGTACATCCGCACGCTCATCTCGGGCAAGAGCGGCACCGAGGCGGGCCGGTCGATCGACACCGTGTCCAACACCGGCCAGTACCTGTAAGCGCGCTGTCGGTAAGCCCGGTTCCGGTAAGCGCAGCGGCGGTATGCGGGGCAAATGGATGGTTCCCGGCAACGGCGGCAAGACGGGTGCCGCGCCCGCCCGGCAGGGCGCGGCGCGGCACATCAGCCGGCACGGCATTAGGCTCTAACTCATGAGCGTGCGCCGGGTTATGGGCATCGAGACTGAGTATGGCATTTCCGTGCCCGGCCAACCGGGCGTCAATGCCATGGTCAGCTCCTCCCAGGTGGTGAATGCCTATCAGGCCGCTACCGCAGCGAGGGCTCGCCGGGCCCGCTGGGACTTCGAGGAAGAGAACCCGCTGCGGGACGCCAGGGGGTTTGACCTGGCGGCGGAAACCGCCGATGCTTCCCAGCTCACGGATGAGGACCTGGGCCTGGCCAACGTCATCCTGACGAACGGCGCCCGGCTGTACGTCGACCACGCTCACCCGGAGTACTCGGCACCGGAATGCACCAACCCGCTGGATGCAGTCATCTGGGATAAGGCGGGCGAGCGAGTCATGGCCGAGGCCGCCGCCAGGGCCAGTGCCATGCCCGGCGGCCCGGCAATCCAGCTGTATAAGAACAACACCGACAACAAGGGCGCATCGTACGGTTGCCACGAGAACTACCTGATGAACCGGACGACGCCGTTCGCCGACATCGTCAGGCATCTCACCCCGTTCTTCGTCTCCCGCCAGGTGGTCTGCGGTGCGGGCCGGGTCGGCCGCGGCGCCGACGGCCGGGAAGACGGCTTCCAGATCAGTCAGCGCGCCGACTTCTTCGAGGTCGAGGTCGGGCTGGAAACGACGCTCAAGCGGCCGATCATCAACACCAGGGACGAGCCGCACGCCGACCCGGATAAGTACCGCCGGCTGCACGTCATCATCGGCGACGCGAACATGAGCGAGATATCGACCTATCTCAAGCTCGGCAGCACGGCGCTGGTGCTCGCGATGATCGAGGACCGCTTCCTGGCTGCCGATCTCGGCATCGAATCGCCAGTTGCCGAGTTGCGAGCGATCTCCCACGACCCGTCGCTGAAGCACCTGATCACGCTGCGTGACGGTCGGAAGATGACAGCAGTTCAGTTGCAGATGGAGTACCTGGAGCTGGCCCGCAAGTACAGCGAGGACAAATACGGCGGCGACATCGACGACATCACCAGCGACGTGCTCAGCCGCTGGGAGAGCGTGCTGACCCGGCTGGCCGAGGATCCGATGCTGGCCTCGAAGGAGCTCGACTGGGTAGCCAAGCTCGAGATCCTCGAGGGCTACCGGTCCAGGGACGGGCTGGCCTGGGGGCATCCGCGGCTCGAGCTCGTCGACCTGCAGTACGCCGACGTACGCGCCGATCGCGGCCTGTACAACCGGCTCGCCAGCCGCGGGCGGATGTCCCGGCTGGTGAGCGAGGACGCCGTGGTGGCCGCGATGGACGAGCCACCAGAGGACACCAGGGCGTACTTCCGCGGCCGCTGCCTGCGGCAGTACCCGGAGGCCGTAGCCGCGGCGTCCTGGGACTCGGTAATCTTCGACATCCCCGGCCGCGAGTCCTTGCAGCGGGTGCCGACGCTGGAGCCGTTGCGTGGCACCAGGGCGCATGTAGGCGCCCTGCTGGACAGCAGCGCGACGGCAGGCGAACTGGTGGCTGCGCTCACCGGTCAGTAGCCAGCACTCGGCCAGAGCTATCTGTTCGGATAAGCGGATCTATGCCGCATAGCCCATTAAGTCAGACGCGCGACGCACGATCCGGTGTGTCTGCTCTGGCCATGAGTTGTCTCGTCGTGATACCGATGCAGTGCGCCAGGGTTGGATGCCGCACCGGCAGGCGAGGATAGCGTTGGGACTGCGGAGTGCACCGCGAGGCACGGAGGTTGTGGAATGGCGACGAAGGACACTGGCGGACAGCGTCAGGCGCCCCGGCGGACTGAGGAGGAGCAGGACACCGGCGCTCAGGAAACCGAGGAGGTTCGCGAGCGGCAGGACAAGCTGACCGACGACGTGGACGCGATCCTGGACGAGATCGACGAGGTGCTTGAGGAGAACGCCGAGGAGTTCGTCAGGTCCTATGTGCAGAAGGGCGGCGAGTAAGCCGGCCGTAGCTGCCAGCGTGCCGAGGTGAGCCGCGGCCGGCGGCAGGATTAAGGTCGGAGAGCGCGGCAGGCATTACCGGGAACGCCCGCTCCGGGGAGATCCGGAGCAGGCCCCGTCCCGGCGTGGTGGCGGCACAAGACCGGAAGGACTTCGCGGTGGGCGGCATTGAACCCCAGGCTCGTTGGCAGGATTCGGCGTTCCTCGCCGCCGGATCCTCGTCCTTCACCGACTTCCTCACGATGGCAGCGCCGGACTTGCTGCCGAGGGTCCGGCACGCCGACGGCGGCGGGTCCGCCTTGCATGGCGGCACGGGCGCCGGCGGAAGCACGGCTGACCTTCCGCACGGCACCACGATCGTTGCCGCGGAGTGCGCTGGCGGCGCGGTCATGGTCGGCGACCGGCGCGCCACTGCCGGCAACATGATCTCCAACCGCGACATGGAAAAAGTCTTCGGCACCGACGAGTTCAGCTGCGTCGGCATCTCCGGCGTGGCGGGCATCGGCATCGATCTGGTGCGGCTGTTCCAGGTAGAGCTAGAGCACTACGAGAAGCTGGAAGGCCGGATGCTGTCGCTGGAAGGTAAGGCCAACCGGCTGGCTGGCCTGGTTCGCTCGAACCTGCCCGGCGCCATGCAAGGACTGGTGGCGGTACCGCTGCTGGCCGGTTATGACGAAGACAAGCAGCAGGGCCGGATTTTCAGTTTCGACGTGGCCGGCGGCAAATACGAGGAGCGCCGGTTCGCCTCGATCGGCTCCGGCTCGGTGTTCGCCCGCGGAGCGCTGAAGAAGCTGTACCGCGACGGAATGAGCATGGAGGATGTTGTTCTCGCGGTGATGCAGTCTGTCTACGACGCCGCTGACGACGATTCCGCCACTGGCGGTCCGGACGTATCCCGGCGCATTTACCCGACGGTCGCGACGGTGAGCGCGGACGGCTACCGGCGACTGACCGACGACGAAGCGGCTGGGTACGCGGAGGCCGTGGTGTCTGAGCGGATGCAGGCACCCGACGGCCCGCCAGCGCCGCTAAGGTCAGCCGCGTCCTGATGCCTGGCAGGTCCCTGCTGATCCACTGACCCCCCGGAAACCCACTCGAGTAAGGAAGCGCCCGCCGTGTCGATGCCGTTCTACGTGTCACCTGAACAGGTGATGAAGGACAAGGCGGATTATGCGCGCAAGCGCATCGCCCAGATCCGCAGCGGCGTTGTGATCGATTGCGAAGCCGGCATCTTGTTCGTCGCGCCGAACGCGTCCCGGGCGCTGCGCAAGTTCAGTGAGATGTACGACCGGATCGCGTTCGCGGCGGTTGGTCGTTACAACGAGTTTGAGAGCCTGCGCAAGGCCGGCGTTCGGTACGCGGACATGACCGGCTTCCAGTACGACCGGCAGGATGTCACCGCGCGCGGTCTGGCGAACTGGTACGGGCAGCTGCTCGGCTCGCTGTTCACCGATAGCAACAAGCCGTACGAGGTGGAGATCGTCGTGGCGGAGGTCGGCACGAACCCCGATGCTGACGAGATCTACCGGATCACGTTCGAGGGCTCGGTCGCCGACGAGCACGGCTTCGTCGTGATGGGCGGGCAGGCCGACAAG
>DASXIA010000264.1:0-6838 GCA_036488155.1 Streptosporangiaceae bacterium
AATTTTGCTGTCGCTGCAGCCTCCGCGTCCTTCTGCAACCGAGTCCGGCCTGAACCGCTCGAGGCGGCCGGTGGCGGCCCGGTCAGCGGGTCCGCAAACCGCCGCCCATCCGGTGACGGGCCGCTCAGCTGAGCGGCCGACGACCGGCCGGTCTGGAACGGGGCGGCCTCGGACTGTCCGAGGGGTGACTCACCGGCACCAACCGAAGACGGCTCTCGTCCATATGGGCCCGGCCGCGATGCGGCTGACGGGTCCGGGCGAGCGGTCCTGACCGTATCCGAGACGACATGCCGGGACAGCTCGGCCGCGGAATGCAGCCGCCGCGCTAGCCGGGTCGGGTCGTCCGCCAAGCTGTCAGTACTTGCTGCAGCCTCGCTCGCCGCCGTCGGGATCGGCTCGGCCCGGGCGGGCTCGGTCGGCCTCGGCCGCTCAGCTGCTGCACGCTCAGGTGCTGCAGGACGTTCGACAGCAGTAACGCGCTCGGCTGGCGACGCATGCTCGGCCGCCGGGCGAGCACTAGGCGACAGGCGATCTCCGGCCGCAGCACGCTCAGCCGCAGCGGTACGAGTACCCGGCGCCGGACGTCCAGCGCGCTCGACGGGAATCTGGCGCTCGACGGCGGTCCGATCTGCGGGCGCTGGCTCACGAGACGGCACTGGCTCGCGAGACGGCACTGGCTCGCGAGACGGCACTGGCTCGCGAGATGATCTCGCCCCGGGTGCGGGTATCGGCTCGCGGCCCGGCCACGCCTGGTCGCGCCCAGACGCCGACTCGCGCCCAGACGCCGACTCGCGGCCTGGCACCGACTCGCGGCCTGGCACCGGCTCACGGCCTGGCACCGGCTCGCGAGCCGGCGCTCGATCGCGAATCCCGGCGGGCTCCCGGTCGTGCCAGTCCGGCGGCTGGCCTGAGGCCTGCTGGCGGGCTGCCCGGCCGCTGGCCACCTGCTCAGCTGGCCAGCCAACGCCCGGATGAGCCGTACCACCGGCCGTGCGGTCCCCGGCGAGCGGCCTGTCGGCGGCCGCAGGGCCGAACACCTGGTCCCGCCACACGGCCACGCCAACGATCAGCATCAATAGCGCTAGCGCTGCCAGCGCTATCGACGCGTAGACCAGGACCAGGTCACCGGACACGGCCCCTGCGGCCAGCAGGCCGATCGCGACCGCTACGACGGACACGAGTACGCCGAACCGGATCACCTGGCGGCTCCGTTAGTCGTCAAGCGCAGTGACGGCCTGGTCGCGCTACCGACGGTCGTGCTGGCCGGCGTCCGAGGGGTGGTACCCGCCGTTGTGCGCCACGGGCTCAGGGATCCCCTGGTAGCCGCCGGTCGGGCTGCCGTTGCGCATGTCCAGCCGGCCCATGCCCGCGCCAACCGGCGACTGCTGAGGCCCGGTGCCCACGGCCGGGAAGACGCCGCTGTCGGCAGCGCCGGCCTCAAGGTCGCGGAGCTGGCCTTCCAGGTACGCCTTCAGTCGGCTGCGGTACTCACGCTCGAACGCACGCAGGTCATCGACACGCCGCTCCAGCTCCTCGCGGGACTGGACCAGCGAACCCATCGCCTGGCGGTGCCGCTCCTGCGCGTCGCGCTCAAGGCTCTCAGCCCTGGCGCGGGCGTCGCTGGTGACCTGCTCGGCCTGGCGGCGCGCCTTGGTGAGGATGTCATCGGCTTCGCGCCGGGCGCGGCCAAGTGTCTCGTCGGCCTCGCGCCGGGCGTCCGCGATCGCCTGGTCAGCAGTCTGCTGAGCGAGGGCGAGCACCCGTGCGGCCGTGTCCATGTTGTCCTCGGCTGGCCGCCGCGGAGCAAGCATGACCGGCTCGGGCCGCGGCTCCGGCTCATGCCGGAGCGGCTCGGGCTGCATCATCTCCGGGACCTCGGCCTGCGGGGTCAGCGAAACTGGCGGCTTGCCGCGCAGCACTTCAGCCAGCTTGGCCCTGAGCTCTTCGTTCTCCTGAATGAGCTCGTCCAGCGCTGCTTCTACTTCGTCGAGGAAGGCGTCGACTTCCTCTTCGTCATAGCCCGGCCTGAGCCTGGTCGTGCTGAACTGCTTGTTCCGCACATCCGCGGGCGTCAGTGGCATCTCTCTTCTCCCCTGGAGCTTTGTCCTGTATGGACGCTACCTGATGGACCCTACGTCACCGCGCGACTTGCCACAGCACGTAGACCACCAGGAACAGCAGCATGAAGCTGAGGTCAAGGGCCACATTACCGAGGCGGAGCGTGGGAATGTAGCGCCTTAGAAATCTCAGCGGCGGATCTGTGGCGGAGTAAACACCCTCAGCTACCACAAGAAGGAAGCCTTTGGGGTGCCACTCCCGCGCGTAGACCTGGATCCAGCTGAAGATCAGCCGGACGATGAGCATGAGGAGATAGATAGACAGCAGGTAGAAAGCGACATCCCTCAATATGTTCACGCGCACTGCCTATCAGGTCTAAGCAAGGCACAAAGTCCTGCCCCTGGCCCGCAGCTTAGCTGCCGGTCAGCTCTGGTTGAAGAAGCCCCGCTCCGCGATCCGGGCCTTGTCCTCGGCTGCTACCTCAACGTTCGCCGGGGACAGCAGGAACACTTTGTTCGTCACCCGCTCGATGCTCCCGCGCAATCCGAAGATCAACCCCGCAGAGAAATCGACCAGTCGCTTAGCGTCGCTGTCGACCATCTCAGTCAGGTTCATGATCACCGGAGTGCCCTCACGGAAATGCTCTCCGATCGTACGAGCCTCATTGTACGTGCGCGGATGCAAGGTCGTGATCCTCGCCAAATCGGTCGTCTGCACCTGACTAGCGATCCTCCGGTCACCAACCTCGCCTCCGACGGGACCGTCGGGCAGCGCAGGCTCCTGCCCGTACTCGTCCTGCACGAGCTCGGCGCCGTAGTCGTCGTAGTCGTCGTAGTCGTCCTGGTACTGATCATCGAAGCGGTGGTCGTCCTCTACCAGGCCGAGATAGACCGCCATCTTGCGCATCGCGCTGGCCATCTTCTGTCCTCCGTCGTGCACGCCAGGCGGCCCGGCTCGGTGCAAGGTTCACTGGCCAGGGTCCCACGCGTCGGACATTACCTGAGAAAGGCTCGCCGGCCGCCGAGCAACGCCGTGCCGATTCGTACATGTGTCGCGCCTTCCGCGATGGCTTCGCGAAGGTCACCGCTCATGCCGGCGGAAATCACTTGCGCCTCCGGGTAGCGGGCCCGCACGGCGTCGGCAATCTCCTTCAGGCGGGCGTAGGCGGGCCTGGCGGGCTGCCCGAGCGGCGCCACCGCCATCACCCCGGCGAGTTCCAGTCCGTCGGCGGCCGCGATCTGCGCGGCCAGCCCGAGCACCTCACTGGAAGGCGCGCCACCGCGCCCCGCCGCTTCACCCGAGCCAGCAGCGGCGTCAGCATCAGCATCAGCATCAGCATCAGCATCAAGGCTGACCTGAATCAGGCAGCGGATCACCCGGCCGGCCTCGCCGGCCCGCCGCCCGAGGGCAGTCACCAGCCGGGCCCGGTCGACCGAGTGCACCATGTACGCGTACCTGGCCACGCTGGCGACCTTGTTGACCTGTAGCTGGCCGACGAAGTGCCAGCGCAGCGCGAGCCCTGCGGCGGCGCACGCGGCGACCTTCGGCGCCGCTTCCTGATCTTTGTTCTCGCCGACGTCGATCACGCCGAGGCCACCGAGCGCGATTATGTCGGGAACGGGAAACGTCTTCGTGACTGCTATCAGAGAGACCTCGGCCGGGTCACGCCCGGCAACGTCGCACGCGTCGGCGATGCTGGCCCGCACGGCCGCCAGGTTGGCGGCGAGTTCAGCCAGCCGCTCCTGGCTAGCCGGCGCGCTCATAGCGGCCGATCATCGTGACACCAGCCAGATCACGCCGGCGGAGCGGCCAGTCGTGCCGTCCCTCCGGTAGGAAAACAAGTCGGCCGATTCCTTAGTGCACCGCGGCACCGATCGGAACCAGCCGACCCCGGCGGCCGCAAGCTGAGACCGCACGCCGGCGGCGATATCCAGGCCCGCGGTCCCGTCGAACGTCTGGCAGCGCGAGTGCGGGACGACAGCGCTGACCCGCGCCTGCAGCTCAGCGGGCACCTCATAGCAGCCGCCGCAGATCGACGGGCCGGTCAGAGCGCGCATTCTGGCGGGGCTGCCGCCTGCCGCCGTCATCGCCGTGATCAGCGCAGGCACCACGCCGGCCACCAGTCCTTCCCGGCCAGCGTGAGCGGCTCCCGCGAGCCGGGCGACAGGGTCGGCGACAAGGACGGGCACGCAGTCGGCAACCTGCACGCACAGCGGCCTGCCCGGCACGTCGGTGAAAATCGCGTCAACCGGCCCCGGCGGCTCGGCGATCCCGGCACCGAGGTAGCAGACGTCCGCGCCATGGACCTGGCTCATCCAGGCAACTTCAGGCGCCGCCACGCCGCATGCCGCGGCCAGCGCCGCCCGGTTAGCCGCAACCGCGGCAGGATCATCACCGACGCGAAGGCCGAGATTCAGGGACTCGTACGGCCCTGAACTCACCCCGCCACCCCGGCCGGTGAACCCGGCGATCACGCCATCACCGATGGCTTGCCGGGCCAGGACAGCCTCGCCCGCTGGCAGCCGGCTCACTTCAGGAAATCAGGCACGTCGAGTTCGTCATCTTCCTCGAACACTACCGACTTGCGCCGGGTGGTATCAGGCCGGCCGTTCGGGCGTGGCCCGGCCGGGTCCCGTGCTGCGGACTCAAGGGCGTCATCCGGACTGCTATGGCGGGGCGGCGGGATCTGCTCAGCGGTAGCCCCCTCGCTCGTCACGCCGTCAGCGCCCTGGCTGGATACGCTGACCGGCGGCGCGCCGTTTGCGGCGGGCCGGACAGCGTCGGCAACAGCTTCCTTGCCGGGCGTGTCCGCTCGCTTCGCATCGCCGAGCTGGAACGGCCAGTCAGCCGGTGCGCCCGCCGCACGCCCCGCCTGGGCCGCTGATGCGGCAGCGGAGGCCGGCCCCGCACTAGCCGGGGCCGCGGTGTAGGGCGCTGCGCTGTACGCGGTAGTCCGCGGCCGTGGCCGGCCAGGCTGCGGCTCGTCAAAGCCGGCCGCGATGACCGTGACCCTGACCTCGTCGCCGAGTGCGTCGTCGATGACGGCGCCGAAAATGATGTTGGCATCGGTTGCGGCCGAGTTCGCCACGAGCTGCGCGGCTTCGTTGATCTCGAACAGGCCGAGATCCGAGCCGCCCTGGATAGACAGCAGCACGCCGTGCGCCCCGTCGATGCTCGCCTCCAGCAGCGGGCTCGAGATCGCCATCTCGGCGGCCGCGACCGCACGATCGTCGCCACGGGCGGTGCCGATGCCCATCAGCGCCGAGCCTGCTCCGGACATGACCGACTTCACATCGGCGAAGTCGAGGTTGATCAGGCCGGGCGTGGTGATCAGATCAGTGATGCCCTGGACACCGGACAGCAGCACCTGGTCGGCAGCCTTGAACGCGTCCAGCACGCTGACATGGCGGTCGGAGATCGAGAGCAGCCGGTCATTGGGGATCACGATCAGCGTGTCGACCTCACTGCGCAGCCGCTCGATCCCGGTGTCAGCCTGCGCCGCGCGGCGCTTGCCCTCGAAGCCGAACGGCCGGGTCACCACGCCGATCGTCAGCGCCCCGAGCGCCCGGGCGACCTCGGCGACCACCGGGGCCCCGCCGGTGCCCGTCCCGCCGCCTTCGCCGGCTGTGACGAACACCATGTCGGCGCCCTTGAGAACTTCCTCGATCTCCTCGCGGTGATCTTGGGCTGCCTTCGCGCCGATGTCTGGATTAGCCCCGGCGCCGAGACCCCGGGTCAGCTCCCGCCCCACGTCAAGCTTGACGTCGGCGTCGCTCATCAGCAGCGCCTGGGCGTCGGTGTTGATCGCGATGAACTCAACCCCTCTGAGTCCTTCTTCGATCATCCGGTTCACGGCGTTGACGCCGCCCCCGCCGATACCAACGACCTTGATGACCGCCAGGTAGTTCTGCGGTGCTGCCACGAGGAGCAAACCCTTCCGCTCGTCTTATCGCCAGGGGGAGAAGTCCCGCAGTCCCCCAGCGCCACCCCCGGCGCGACTCCGGCTCATAAAACTCTCACCCTCAACTTGAGATTTAGAGTTATGTCAAGCTGGCGACTGATAGGGACAGTAGGGTTGCGCGCATCCCCAGGTCAACCACTGGTCGCTCTCCCGGCCCGGCGTGTCGCCCGGCGCCGGCCCCGAAATGGGCTGGTTGCCGGCTGCCTGGCCTGCATCAGCCCCCCGTCACTGCGGTGCTCGGATCGCTGATGTCGTAGGAGCGCGCGTGCCTGCGCAGCAGCATTCCGAGCTCAGCAAGCTTCTGTGCCGGATCGCCGGCGCCGCCCCACAGCACTGTTATGCCGCCGGCCAAGTGGAGCGTGACAGAACTGGCCGACGCCGCCGAGACCGACACGAGCCGGCTCCGCAGACCTGCTGACAGCTGCCGGACCACGACGGCCGCGGCATTGACAGCCGGGCTGCCGCTCAGCTCGGCCGGCGGAAAGGACAGCAACGGCATCGTCGCGGGCTTGCGCGTCGCCTGCCTGACGGTTACCCCGTGGGAGTCGATGAGCTGATATCCGCCGGGCACGGCGACTGCGAGCACAGGCGTGCGCTCGCGCACGGTGATGACGATGGCGTCCGGCCAGGAGCGCCGTACCGTGGCAGACAGCACGGGCGCCAGCTGCTCGACGCGGCGGGCCGCCGTGGCCGTGTTCACCGTAGCGAGCGGCGCGCCCGCGGCTATCCGGGCCGCCTGGCGCACCTGCGCCGCGGTCACCAGCTGGTTGCCGGTCACCTCGACGTGCCGTACCACCAGCAAGCTCGAGCCGAGCAGCG
>DASXIA010000320.1:0-8042 GCA_036488155.1 Streptosporangiaceae bacterium
CGACGGCAGCGGCGGCGAGAGCCTGAACCAGGACGACTGCCCGTCAGCCGGCACCGGGGCCGCTAGCGGCGAGCCTGCCGACGGCTCGGGCACCGGCCAGGCTGCCGACGGTACGGGCGCCGGCCCGGCTCCTGCTGGCACCGGGGCTGCCGGTGCCGGGGCTGGCCCGGCGGGCGGGGCGCTGGGCGGCACGATCACCTTGACGATGCCGCTGTCGGCCTGGCTCGGCCTTTCCGAGGCGCCGGGCGAGGTGGCCGGTCACGGCCCGGTTGATGCCGGCACCTGCCGGGACCTGGCCGCCCGGACCGGCGCGGCCGCCCGGTGGTGCCTGACCCTGACCGGCGGCGACGGCCGGGCCGTCGCGCACGCCTGCGCGTCCGCGCCGCCCCAGACAGGGACGGGGACCATTGTCTGGGCCGCCGCAGTCCGTGACAAGCTGCAGTTCCTGGAATCGGGCACGTGCGGGCATGCGCGCCGCACCAGCCGGTACCGGCCGCCGGTCAACCTGGTGCACTTGGTCCGGGTCCGGCAGCGGACCTGCTCATTCCCCGGCTGCCGTCGCCCGGCCCGGCGCGCCGACCTGGACCACACCGTGCCTTATGACCAGGGCGGGATGACGTGCGAATGCAACCTCGCGCCGCTCTGCAGACGGCATCACCAGGCAAAACAAGCTCACGGCTGGCACCTGACCCAAGACCAGCCCGGCGTCATGACCTGGCGAACACCCAGCGGCCGCAGCTATGTAACGACACCGGAGCCCTATCCGGTCTGACGCTCCGCCCGAGCGCGGCCCTGCAGTAAGAAGCGGTCGACGTTCGCAACCACCGGTTATCGGCACGTGCCCGCAGCCGGGCAGCAATGCGAAGGTTGCTGCGGGCACCTAGCCCCCTGGCCACCAGAGTTGCCGGCGAGATGGCAGCTAATGCGGTGAGCTGCGCACGTGTGACTACCGCCCGGTTACTGCTCGTCGTCGTGTGCGAATGCCTCGCGCAGCCGGTCCTCTTGCTCCATGGACAGGTTCGTGCTGATGAGCTCAGCCTTGGTGTCGCCGAACTCGGCCTTAACCCGGTCTATGACGGCGTCCGAGCTGAGCAGGAACAGGGCTGAAGTTCCCGGTGTGACCTGCTCCCGGACGGACTTGATGAACGAGTCGCTGATGCCGACGTCAGCCATCGAGCCGAACAGCGCGCCGGTGGCAGCGCCGATCGCCAGGCCGAGGATCGGCACGAAGAAGATCAGGCCGAAAAGCAGCCCCCAGAATCCGCCGCCCAGCGCGCCGGACTTCTTTGTTGAGTGCATTTCCCGGGTCTTCGGCCTGCGGCGGCCGGATTCCCAGTTGACGACGGCGGCGTCCTGGACTTGGATCAGCGCCTCGTTCTGCAGCTTTTCCAGTGTGCTGAGCGCGTCGTCGGCTCCGTAGGGCGTTGCGAACTTCCAGGCGGTGAGTGTGGCCATTGCTTCTCCAGTCATCTGTGTGTGCCCGGCGGATCGCGGCCGGGCTGGCACAAGGATCTAGCCCTTGACCAGGTGCAGGCATCACCCCGCAGGGGTGAAACCAGGGGGCGGGCGGGCGCGGAATGATCACCCCGCGAAGGTGATGACCGCCTGACCGAAAGGCGGGCACCCTACGGTGGTGCGCGTAGCCGACTCAGAGAGCAATCCTGCGGCGACGGCGGCCGCTGGCCGGGCGATGATCTTGCCCCTGGCGCTCGCTCAGTTCATCGCCAGCTATGCGGCGACGAACATGAACGTGGCGATCAGCGCTATCGCTGCGGACATCCACACCACCGTGAGCGGCGTGCAGACCGCGATCACCCTCTTCACGCTCACGATGGCGGCGCTGATGATTCCGGGCAGCAAGCTGACCGACATCTGGGGGCGCAAGCGGTGCTTCCTGGCGGGGCTGATCATCTACGGCGCTGGAGCGCTGCTGGCGGCGCTCGCGCCGGGGCTCGGGCTGATGATCTTCGGTTACTCGATCCTTGAAGGCATTGGCTCTGCGCTGATGATCCCGCCGATTTACATTCTGGTGACCGTGGCCTTCCCGGACATCAAGTCGCGAGCAAAGTATTTCGGCGTGGTGAGCGGCGCGGCCGGACTTGGCGCCGCCGCCGGACCGCTCATCGGTGGCTTGATCACTAGCGGGATCAGCTGGCGTGCCTCGTTCGGCCTGCAAGTCATCGTTGTGGCATCGATTGTCGTGCTGGGACGCCGGATCACCGAGCCGGCCAGGTCCGGCCGCAAGCCCAGATTCGACCTGACCGGAGCCGTGCTGTCCGCGGCCGGCCTCTTCTTCGTGGTACTCGGCCTGCTGGAGTCGCGGACGTATGGCTTCTTCGCCTCACGGAAGGCATTCGCGGTCGCGGGCACTGTGATACTGCCCAAGGGCGGCGTCTCGCCCGTCTGGCCGATTGTGGCGATCGGCGCGCTGTTCCTGGTGTGCTTCGTCCTGCACATCCGGTCCGCCGAGCGGAAGGGCAAGGACGTCCTGCTGGCGCTGCGGTTGTTCGGTAACCGGATTGCAAACCTCGGCCTTGGCACCCAGTTGATCCAGTGGCTGGTACTGCAGGGCTCGTTCTTCGTGCTCTCGGTTTACCTGCAGGAGGTCGACGGTTATAACGCGATCGGGACCGGCCTGCTGCTCACTCCGTCCACCATCGGCATACTCGCCGCGTCGGCTGCTGCCGACCGGCTTGCCCGGCGCCGGCAACAACGCTCGCTGATCATCGCGGGCTTTGTCATTGCGTTTGCCGGAATCGTGCTCCTGCTAGCGCTCGTCCGGGCGAATACCGGCATCCTCACCTGGATCCCCGGCCTGCTGCTGTCAGGCGTTGGCTCCGGCGTCATGCTCACGTCGTCGGTCAACGTGGTCCAGTCCAGCTTCCCCGACGCCGATCAGGGTGACATTTCCGGCCTGTCGCGCAGCGTGTCCAACCTCGGGTCATCCGTTGGCACGGCGCTCGTGGGCTCGGTGCTAGTAGCGGTGAAGCTACCAGCCGGCCATCCCTTCGCCGTCGCGCTCATCATGCTCGCAGTGATCACGCTCATTGGCCTCCTCATCTCCGTGCTCCTGCCGCGCAAGCCGGGTGAGGCCGCACCCGCCGCATCGACGGACGCATCCGCGGCGCATTCCGGGCGCCGCTAGGTGGCATCAACGCGGGGAAGGAATAGCGGTGAGGAGGAAATGACCGCGACGCGACATTCTGCGGGCAAGGCATCGGGAACGCCCGATGGCGCTGGCGCGGGTCGGCGCAGGGCCGCGGGAATCTACGGAGCCATCATCACCGCGTCGATCATGACTGCCGCTGGCGGCAGCCTTCCGACCTTGGCGCTCGCACTGTCTGTTCTGCTGACGCTGGTGGTGTACTGGCTAGCCGAGGAATACGCCGAGGTGCTCGGTCGGCAAGCAACCGGCGGGCACGTTCCGACCTGGGCCTACATCCGACTCCGCCTGGCACGCAGCTGGCCTATTGTGAGCGCCTCGTTCGCGCCGCTAGCCGTGCTGATCGTCGCACGGTTGGCTGGAGCCACCGCTCTTGCCGCGGCCAACATCGGGGTCGGCGCCGCGATCGTCCTGCTCACCGCACACGGATGGACCGCCGGCCGCGCTGCTCACCTCAAGGGCTGGCAGCTGGCGGCTAGCACCTCGATCGCCGCGGTACTGGGGCTGGTGATGGTCGTGCTGAAGAACCTCGTGATACTCCATCTGCACTAGCCTCAGGCGCCAGCTGAATCCCGCCGAAAACCTGTACCTGGTCAGCGCCCGGCGGATGGAGAAGACTGGTGAAATGGGCACCGCATCGCGGCAGGCGACGCCGCCGCTGGCCGCTGTGGCCGGTGGCTTCCTGGCAGGAGTGGCCGGGACCGCCTGCATGGACACTGCCCGGTACCTGATGAGCCTTCGGGCCGGCGCTAAGGAAAGCGCCGCGGTCTGGGCCAGTGACTATGCCGTCCTGCCGGAAGCGGGCCTGTACAAGCCGATCTGGAAGTACGACGCCCTGACTCTGGCCGGGGACTTGGGCTCCCACCTGACCAACGGCGCGGCGACGGGAACAGCTTTCTGGCTGCTCACCCGGAAAGCGGCGGCACTCACCCGGCGCGGGTGAGGTGCCCGATCGGCCTACGGGGCATGGTTGGCGGATGTCAATAGGGGAGGAGCAATGAGCGTAGCTACTGCGGCGCCCGCCCGGCGGCTGCCCAGGTATCAGCTCGACAGCGGGCTGGCGCACCTGCCGCCCGCTGACCGGGAGGCCAGGGGCAAGGACGCGCGCACGCAGGTACCCAGGGAGAGCCACGCTGCTTTCGATCCGCCCGCCGGCCGGCCCGACCCGCTGGACCTGCTCGAGGAGCAGGCGGCGTCACGCCTCCCGGATCTGGTACCCGTCAGGTACGGCCGCATGGCGGTGTCGCCCTTCGCCTTCTTCCGGGGCGCGGCGCTCGTGATGGCTAGCGACCTGGCCGGGACGCCAGTGTCCGGACTGCCGGTGCAAGCATGCGGTGACGCTCACCTGTCCAACTTCGGCATCTTCGGGTCGGCGGAGCGCCGGCTCATGTTCGACGTCAACGACTTCGACGAGACGCTGCCCGGCCCATGGGAGTGGGACGTGAAGCGACTGGCCGCGAGCCTGGAGGTAGCGGCGCGCGGGCACGGATTCGCCGACAAGGACCGGCGCAAGATCGTTATCGGAGCTGTCGCCCGCTACCGGCAGGCGATGCGCGTCTTCGCCGGCCAGCCCAACACGGCCGTCTGGTACGCGCGCGCGGACATGGACGAGCTGCGTGCCCAATTCGACACGCAGCTGAAGAAGCGGCAGCGCACGGCGGTGGATAGAGGCCTGGCCAAGGCTAGAACCAGGGACAGCATGCAGGAACTGGCCAAGCTGACCCGGATCGTGGACGGGCGGCCGCGAATAATCTCCGACCCACCGCTGATCGTGCCGGCCGATGAGCTTGTGCCACGGCAAACAGACCGCAAGGCGCTGATGTCGAAGCTAGCCGACCTGATTGCCCGGTACCGGCGCACGCTGCAAAGCGACCGCAGGTACCTGCTCGAACAGTTCGAGTTTGCCGACATGGCCCGCAAGGTGGTTGGCGTCGGCAGCGTCGGGACCCGGTGCTGGATCGTCCTTATGCTCGGCCGGGACGATTCCGATCCGCTCTTCCTTCAGGTAAAGGAAGCCGAGCCGTCGGTGCTGAGCCGGTTCGTGGGTGCCAGCAAGTACGCCAACCAGGGTCAGCGCGTCGTCGCGGGCCAGCAGCTGATGCAGGCAAGCAGCGATATCTTCCTCGGCTGGCAGCGCGTGCCGGGCCTGGACGGGCAGAGCCGCGACTACTACGTACGCCAGCTACGGGACTGGAAGTTCGCACTCGATATCGACGCGATGGTGCCGACTGGCATGCGGATGTATGGCGCACTGTGCGGCTGGACACTGGCCCGCGCGCACGCCCGCTCCGGCGACCGCATCGCAATCGCGTCCTACCTTGGCGGGTCTGACGTGTTCGATGCGGCAATTGCCCAGTTCGCCAGCGCCTACGCCGATCAGAACGAGCGTGACTACGCCGCGCTGATTGCCGGCATCGAGTCAGGCCGGATAACCGCAGAGCCTGGGCTGTGAGGCCGTCCGTCATCGCCCCGGGCCGTCGCCGCAGGCACGATGGATGGATTCGCGGCCAGCCTGGGTAGAACCAGCACGTGTCCGCCGCGTCGGCACGGCGAGCGCGCTGAGCGGCGAATGAGAACCTTGGCCAAGGAGGCACGCGTCATGCAGGCAGTCGTCGGGGATGTGATCCACGTACACAGTGCCGTAGTGGGTCAGCCAGAGCGGACCGGTGAGATCGTCGAAGTCCGCGGAGCGGGCGGGGAGCCGCCATACCTCGTGCAATTCGAGGACCAGCACATCACCCTGATCTTTCCCGGCCCGGATGCCGTGATCGAGCATCCGAGCCGGAAGAAGTCCAAAGGACACGGTTAGCCGGCGCTCATAGCGGCATGGTTAACGACACCGCGCGAGATCGCGCTATATACGACGCGCTGAAGGCCGCCGACGAAGTCGCCGCGGCTCTTCAGACACACTTGATCGAGGAGCACGGCGCAGATCTGGAGCGATCGGCTGCCGAGAGCCCAGCGACGAATTCGCTCAAGCTGCTTCGGCAGGCTCGCCTGCGGCTAGGCCATGGCCTGCGCGCCATCGAAGCCGACAACATTGCCGAGTTCGACGAGATCTCACTTCGCAATCGGTGATCGCTCCGACAAGATCGCGAAGTCACAGAAGTGCTCCGATTGGACGGACATGCCCCACAACGTACTAGAAGAATTGCTTATGTCGTCCGAGGTACAGACGGCGCGTGATCGCATGGAGGACTATGACGCGGCCGAAGTCGCCGCGGAAGCCAACCCGCAAGGTGAGCAGGAGCTTGACGATCTGCGCCAGGCATTGATCGACATGCCCGGCGCAGTGCGAATGCTTCTGGCAGCAATCGACCGCGCCGGAGCGAGCGCGGGAGAGCCGCAGTACGACCCTGGGGACCAGGCGGGCTACCAGAGCAGCTCCGGCTCCCGGCCAGTAAGCCCGGCAGGCTAACAAGATCCCAGGGCTACAGCATGATGACCAGCATGAACGCCATGCTGATGCCCATCGCGATCCGGCATCCGATCGCGACGCGCGGGTCGAGCAGCCGTGCGGCAGCGTCGCTGCCGAACGTGTCGGGAGCCAGCGAGTTCCCCGGGTCCCCGGCCGGTACCGGGCTGGCACCCTGGGCGCCAGCAGCAGTCGGCACAGCGGCCGGGCCTGATCCGCTGACGACCCCAGGTCTGGCGGTCGCGAGCGCGGCGAAGGGCCGGGACGCGGCGTTCACCTGCGGCAGCCGCGCGACGCCGCGGCGATGCAGGTGCGCGCTTCCGATCTGATCGAGATCCCACACGGCCCAGGCGGCCATGAACAGGATGAAGACAAAGCCGAGAGTTGGTACTTTCAGCGTTCCCACACTGCCGGATCCGGCCGCCATACCACCCATGCCCATCCCGGAACCATGACCGGCAGTCGTCATGGCCGCAAACATGTACACCATCGCGGCACCGTGGATTAGGTGCGGCAGGTGATGGCCGGTGCCCAGCGCGGCGGCTCCCTCCGCGCGTACTTCCACGATGACGCGCCAGGCGAACCACGCGGTCACGACCGCGAACACGACCACCCAGACCGCGCCTGGCAGGGAGTGCAGGCTACCGACGAGGGAGCCAGCCATCGCTACGCCCATCAGCGTGTGCGCGGCATCGATGTCGGTTTCCGGCCGCAACCGGCCGATTGCCAGGCGGCTAGCGGAAAGGGCAGCGACCACCAGCATGATCGCGGCGAAGATATCGAGAATCCAGGCCGGGATCATCATGCGACATCTCCTCGCGGCTCAGCCGTACGGGCCGGGCGAGCGGCGGCTGGCCAGTAGGCAATTGCAACCACTGCCAGCAGCAGGCCGGAGTTCGGATCGGTCCCACCACCGGCGAGGATGGTGCCCAGGTCCTGCCCGGCGACCCAGATGACCAGTGCCAGCACGACGGCGAGGATCACAGCCGCGCGAGCAAGCGGGAGGGGCAGGAAGACCCCGGCTGCTATCACTGCCAGCAGCACCGCAAGCACGACCGAGGCTGTCAGTCCCTGGTGATTCAGCAGGCCGGCCGCCCCGCGGTTCACCGCCGCAAGCCAGCCGGGCTCGCCGCTGGCCATGCCCGCGACCATGTCGTGCAGGCCCTGCGCAGTCCGGTTGCCTGTCGTCAACGCGAAGTACGCCAGGCTTCCCCACAAGACCAGCCAGACGGCCCTGGCCGCGGCCGGCCCGACCAGGCGAGCCGCGACGAACGGCGCCGGACGGGCGTCATCGCGGCTCGTATCCGCGGGCCAGAGCAGCACAGCCAGCAGGGCATAAAGGATCACCGCGCCAGGCGCCCCGTTCACCGGGCTCGCGCCGCCGTTCAAGATGCCACCGAGGCCCTCGCCAAGCCACCAGACCCCAAGCGACCAGGCGATCGAGGCCGCCAACGCGACCTTGAG
>DASXIA010000324.1:0-4862 GCA_036488155.1 Streptosporangiaceae bacterium
GGCCGGCAGCTCAGCTGAGGTGGCCGACACCGCGATCACCTCGGCCGAGTGCGTGTGCACCACGGCGTGCGCGCTGGTGGCCGCGTAGACGGCGAGGTGCATCGGCAGTTCGCTGGACGGCGTCTCGGGCGCGTCGACTTCTTCACCGGAGAGTGTCGTGATGCAGATGTCGGCCGGGACCAGCTCGGCGTAGCTCACCCCGGACGGCGTGATCGCGACGAGGTCGCCGACGCGCCTGCTCATGTTCCCGGCCGCGCCGACGGCCAGCCCGTCCGCGACCATGCGCCCGCAGTAGCTCACCAGTTGCTCGCGGGCAGTTTGCAGTTCCGCGTTGTCATGCATTAGAACGGATGTTAGACGGACGTCCGACAAAAAAACAGAGTCGAATGTGCGGGACGACTAAGGACCTTCGAGCGGGAATGCGATGCCCAAGATCGTTGACTGGGACGAGCGGCGGGATGAAATCCTCTCGGCCACCTGGCGGGTGATTGCCCGAGACGGGATCAGCGGAGCCACCATCCGCGCCATCGCCAAGGAGGCAAACTGCTCGCGCGGGATTCTCGGGCATTACTTCGACGACAAGGCCGACATCCTCGGCTCGGCGCTGGTGCACTCACACCGCCGGGTGGGCGGCCGGATGGCCGCTGCCGCCGCCGGGCTGAAAGGGCTGGCGGCGCTGCGGGCCGTCATGCTCGAGGCGCTGCCGCTAGATGACCGGCGTGACCTCGAGGCGCAGATCGAGATCAGCTTCTGGGGCCGGGCACTCGGCAACCGGGCGATGCGGGACCTGCAGCACACCGAGTTCGACCGGCTCTGCGACCGGCTGCGCCGCCACCTGCAGGAAGCGGCGGACCTCGGCGAACTGGCCGACGGTTACGACCTGGGCCTGGCGACCCATCAACTGGTAGTGCTCATCGACGGCCTGTCGGCGGAGCGCGTCTTGTATCACGACCGGGTGACTGTCCAGCGCCAGGTCGAGATGCTCGACCTGCTACTGCGCAGCTTCCGCGGCGGAGGTGTGGCCGCCGGGACTGGCGATAGCGCGTCGGCCGACCGGGGCGGGGCGCTGGCATAACCGCGGGGCTTCCTCCACAAGGCGGATGACAGAGTTCGGGCACAAGGCTGCGGCGCCACGTGCCCGCCCCTGCAGGGCGGGCGAAGGCTGCTCATCGAGCACGACGACGGTGCCGTCATCGTCGGACTGGTCGAACAGTTCGGGCGCGGTCAGTGCGCACTGGCCGGCGCCGCGGCACCGGTCGCGGTCCACCTGGATTCTCATGTCATCCCTACCAGGCGACGGGGAGGCGGTGGACGCCGTAGATAAACATGTCGTCGCGCATGGGTACCTCGTCGGGTTGTACGGCCAGCCGGAGCCGGGGGAAGCGTCGGAAAAGAGCGCTGTAGGCGACCTTCATCTCCACCCTGGCGAGTTGCTGGCCCAGGCACTGGTGAATCCCGTGCCCGAAGGCGACGTGCTGTGATGCGGGCCGAGCCAGATCCAGCTCATCGGGTTCGGTGAACTGCGCCGGGTCCCTGTCGGCGGCGGCAAGCGAGGCGACGACCGTTTCGCCCGCCCGGATGCGCTGGCCAGCGAAGTCGACATCCTCGCGGGCCACCCGAACGGTGCCGAACTGCACAATGGTGAGATAGCGCAACAGTTCCTCCACTGCGCTATCGACCAGATCGGCTTCCGCGCGCAGGGCACACAGCTGGTCGGGGTGGCCCAGCAGGGTGTACGTGCCCAGCGCGAGCATGTTCGCGGTGGTCTCGTGGCCGGCGGCCAGCAGCAGCTGTCCGATGCCGGCCAGCCTCTCATCGGTGAGGGCGGTATCCGCAGCACCGGTCTGGATCAGGTTGCCGAGCAGCGCGCCGTCCGGGTGCTGCCGCTTGGCGACCACCAGGTCGAGCATGTATTGCCAGAGTTCGTCTCGCGCCGCGGCTATCGCGTCCTCGCTCGCGTCGAGGCTGAGCAGGACGGAGGTGCACCGCTGGAACGTTATCTTGTCCTGGTACGGCACTCCCAGCAGCTCACAGATCACCAGCGACGGTACCGGGCGGGCGAAGGCCGGAACGAGATCAGCCGGGGACCCGGCGCGCTCCATCGCGTCAAGGTGCTCCGAGACGACCTGCTCTATCCGCGGCGCTAGCTCGCGCATCCGGCGCACGGTGAAGTAGCGCGTCAGCATGCGCCGGTAGCGGGTGTGCTCGGGAGGGTCCATGCCGATAAGGGAGCCTGCGCGCACCGCGGGCGTATCGGGGCGGATCGGGAACCTCCGCACCGGCGAGGAGACCCGCCGACGGTCCGAGCTGAACCGGTCATCGGCCAGCAAAGCGCGCACGTCCTGATGCCGGGTGAGTAGCCAGCCGACTTTCCCGTCGGGAAATGCCAGCCTGCTGACCGGCTCCTCCTCACGCAGGCGCCGGTAATCCGGTGGCGGATCGAACGGACTGCTACGCCGCGTCGGCAGCGACACCGGAGAAGACGACGCAGAAGAAAACACCGACATCGGGACTTCTCCCCCCGATCCGTCCCGGCCGCCAGTTCCTGCCCCCGCCAGCGACCACGGTCAAATGGGGCACCCACCAACCCCGCTGTCTTCCACGATAGCCCTGCGGCTTTGGCCCGGTATCGTGCCCGGCGACCGCCCGTGCCGCCCGGGAGCGCGGCCCGCAGGTGCGCCGTCAGCAGTCACCGTACCGGCCAGCGAGCACCTCGTCGGCGGCGTGCTGCCCGGAGCGCAGGGCGCCTTCCATCAGGCCGGCCCAATGACCGGCGGTGTGCTCGCCCGCGAAATGGATCCGGCCGGCCGGTGCGGCCAGGATGTCAGTGTCGCCCGGCGCTGCGGTGAGCGTGTCCGCCGAGTATGACTCAGCCGCCCAAGGATCATCGTTCCAGGTGGTGAGGACCGCCCGGGCTGGATCGGTGGCTAGTTCCGGGCGTAGCGCCGCGGCCAGCGCCGCCCAGGTGGCCGGCCCGTCGGCGACCGCCAGCGCGGACAGGCCCTCCTCCGTCCCGGCGAAGGCATGCAGGACCGGCTGGACCTGCCCGCTGGTGTCGGCCGCGGTCCAGGTCCAGAACCGGCCTGGCACACTCTGCACGGCAGACGCCTCGGCGGGGCGATTCAGCGGCATATGCAGCTTGGCGTTGTGCGCCAGCCCGCTGCGCTGCCAGGCGGCCCGCTGACGGTCGGGGACCGGCGGCGCGATGGGCAGTTGCCGCAACACAGCCATCGGGACCGCGATGACCGCGGCATCCCCGGTCACTGTTCCAGCCGCCGTGGCCAGGTACACACCGCGATGGTCGTGCCGCACAGCGCGGACCGGGCTTGCCAGCCGCACCGCCGGGCCGAGCCGGGCAGCCAGGCCAGTGGCTACCTGCTGGTTGCCGCCAGCCACCCGCCAGCTTGGCCGCCTGCTGAATCCTGCGGTCGCGTCCCTCGCCACGGCAGCAGACAGCCGGCCGGCACTGACTCCTTCGGTTGTCTCCATCCGTGACAGGTAGGCAGCCAGGGCGGCGGGCGCGCCCGCCCAGCCGGCGGCCACCTCGGCCAGCGAGGTACCCGGCGGTGCAGCGGCCGCCGCGGCGGCCACCCAGGCAGCGCACTCGCCCATCGCTGCCGCGCTCACTGACCCGCCGCCACGTGGCTCCCGCTGGTACCAGGACATCACCGTGTCGGCGAGTTCCAGGCCGAGCTCGGCCAGCACTTCGCCCAGCACCTCATAGCCGTCCAGCACGAACTCGGCGCCCCGCTCGATCACCGTCCGGGGATCACCGGGGATCAGTTCCTGCGACCACACCCGGCCACCGACCCGGTCGCGTGCCTCCAGCACCACGACCTCGCAGCCACCCTGGGTCAGCTGCCACGCCGCCATCAACCCTGCGAAGCCCGCCCCGACCACCACGACCCGCACGCCTGCCTCCAGTCCTGACCCCGGCCACCGGACCCCCAGAGTAAGGACACGCCAGCGGCGGCGATCCGGCTAGCCGGCTACATCATGCCTGCGAGGCTCCGAGCGCGTCCGGCTGGCTGTCTGGCTCGATGCTCCGCAGCCGGGACCGGTACCGGGTGAAGGCTGGTAGTGCCACGCCGATCACCACGGCCCCGGCGATGGTCGCGAGGCCGCCGCTCAGCGCGCTGATCGCCGGCGAGGTCAGCGATCCGAGCGCGCCCGCTTCCAGGTTGCCGATCTGGCCGCCTCCTACCCCCACCACGTAATCTGCGGCCGTGACCCGGCCGCGTAGCTCGTCAGGAGTCGACTGCTGCACGATCGTGCCCCTGAACACCACCGTGAACGTATCGGCGGCGCCAGCGATGGCGAGCAGACCGAGCGTCAGCCAGAGCGTGGGTGCGACGGCGAAGCCGGCGAATGCGGCACCCCACACGCTGACTGCGCATAGCATTGCCCAGCCTTGCCGGGATATGTGGCTGACCGGCCCCGACAGCGTCGCGCTGATCAGCCCGCCGACGCCGATAGCGGTCACGAACAGCCCCAGCGTCCTCGGGTTACCGCCGAATCGCTCGGCGTTGATGGCCGGGAACAGCGCGACGGGCAGGCCGAATATGGTCGCGTTCAGATCGGCAAGGAAGGCTCCGGCCAGCAGCGGGCTGTGCCGGATGAATCTGACGCCCTCGGCGACCGCCCGCGGGCCCGGTCTGCTGACGCTGCCGGAGGGGAGCTGGGCGGGCAGCCTAGCCACCCCGTACAGTGACCCGGCGAAACTAGCAGCATCGAGGAGATAACAGATCCGCAAGCCCAGATGCGGAGTGGCCGTGATGAGGCCGGCCAGTGCCGGGCCGACAGTCAGCATGACCTGGAAGCTGATCCGGCTGAGCGCCAGGCCGGCGGCCAGCTGGCCGGCC
>DASXIA010000412.1:0-12156 GCA_036488155.1 Streptosporangiaceae bacterium
CTAGTCGCGAACCGATCCAGCAGCCGCCGGGTCACCGACGGCGCGAGCAGCGCCTCCCCCGCGCTGACCACCCGGATCGCCGCGATGATGTCCGCCGGCATAGCGTCTTTCAGCAGGAACCCGCTCGCGCCCGCTTGCAGCGCGGCCACTACATACTCGTCCAGGTCGAATGTCGTGAGCATGATCACTCGCGGGCCTGCGCCTTGAGGCTGACTGGCGCAGATCTGCCGGGTGGCCTCCACGCCATCCATGCCCGGCATCCGGATGTCCATCACGACGATGTCAGGGCGAAGCCTGGCGGCGGCGGCGACTGCTTCGGTGCCCGTGGCCGCTTCGCCGACCACGTCCATATCCGGCTGCGCGCCGATCATCATGGCCAGGCCCTGCCGCAGCAATGCCTGATCGTCAGCGATCAGGACTCTTGTCCTGGTCACTGTGGTCCACCCAGCGGCAACCGTGCGGCGACCCGGTAGCCGCCCGTTCGCCTTGGGCCCGCATCGAAGTCGCCGCCGAACAGCAAAGCCCGCTCACGCATGCCGGCTATCCCGTTGCCGCCGCTACCCGGGCTGTGTACCACCCTCGACCCGGCGCCCGCCGCCGGGCCGTCGTCTTCGACCACAATGCTGAGCGCCTGGGCGGACCAGGAAAGGGTGACGCGCGCACGCGTCGGCGCTGCATGCTTGAGGCAGTTGGTGAGCGCCTCCTGCACGATGCGGTACGCCGCGAGTTCCACGCCTGGCGGAGCAGACTGTGGCTCGCCGCCAGCCTCTAGCGCAACATCCAGTCCGGACGAGGCGAGGTCGGCGATGAGCGCCGGGATCTCCGCTATGGCCGGCTGCGGCGCGAGCGCGACTTGGTGATCGTCCGCGCGCAGCACGCCGACCAGCCTGCGCATCTCGGTGAAGGCCTGGCGCCCCGTTCGCTCGATATTGGCCAGCACGGCCTTGGCATCGGTCTCGGAGAGACCCGGAACGCTGCCCGCGCCACCTGCCTGCATCACGATCACGCCCAGGGCGTGCGCCACCACGTCGTGCAGTTCCCGGGCAATTCGGACGCGCTCGTCATTGACCGCCTGCAAGGCTCGCGCCTCCTTCTCCCGTGCGGCGCGGATCAGGCCGGACCGCACGGCGTCTCCGCGGACCCATACAAACGCCGTGGCGGCCAGGTAGGCAAGGACGGTCTGGGACGGATCGTCCTGGCGGGCAACGCCCAGGTGCGCCAGTATCTCCGCTACCCAGACGACGAGCGGCCACTGGCTGTTGCTCCGGCGATGGCAGCCGTAGGAGTACACCGCCCAGAACGTGGCGAGAAACACCAGGCCAGACGGGTAGTTCAGGGCGTCGTATGCGAGCAGCGCAGTCCCGCTTGCCACCAGCACAAGATCTGGTCGCTGCCGACGCGCCAGCAGCGGCACTACGGTTGCGAGCGCGAGCAGCACGGCACCTGTGCCCGGGCTGCGATTATGCGTCGATTGGGACCAGGGCGTGAGCCAGATGCTTGATACCGAGACGGCAGCGAGCAGCGCAGTCAAGATCCGGTCGGTGGCCGTTGGATGCTGCCGCGTCCACGCAAGCCCGCGACCTGGCCACCCCGCCAGGCCAGGCAGATCAACGGTCGGCTGACCTGCGCTCGTCAGACCAGCGCTCCCCAGCTGCTCCTGCGCCACGCCTCATCTCCTGCTGGTTCTTGGCACGCGGATGCCCGCCGCAGACCGGCGGGCATCCGTACCTGGCAGAGACCTCATGCTGAGCGGGCGATCCGGACGGCGGCCGTGCGCCGGATTCGACTGATGACAGCTGCTACGCCTCCGACGACCACCACGGCCGCGCTGAGCAGGATTACTGCCAGCTTGATGGCCGTCAGCACGCTGGCAGCGACGGCTACCGAACCCAGCGACACCGGGAACGCAGCGATCAAGGTGAAGATGCACGCGTCGGCGAGCCAGTTAGCGGCCACTGCTACCAGCGGGAACCGGACCACGATCGCGCGCGTCCGCGCCGAGATCCGCGAGCCCGCCGTCAGCTTTCGCAGCGCGGCCGACAAGACCCACCCGTACAGCAGCGGGAACGCGACGTCGAAGACAGCGAGCGTCACGGCGTCGGCGAGGCGGCCTTGCGGTCCGAGTGCCGTCAGGATGCCGTGCGCGGCGGCTGGACCGTATCCGGGCGACATACTCAGCGCGAACAGGCTGCCAGTTGCGCCGTGATAACCAGCGATCGAAGCGACTACTCCCGAGCCAACATTCATCGCTGCAAACCATGCAGCCAGAACAGCTGTGCCCGTCAAGAGGGCGCGCCGACTTGGTGCCGGCACGTGCCGAGTGTCCTGGATAGGGCTGCTGTCGTTCATCGGATCCTCCTCGGTGCGGTTGAACTTGCCTCAGCACTGAGAATGGCCGCCCGGCAGCACCCAGGTCGTCGTCCGGCAGTCTCCTCTTTCCATCATCCGCCGGTATGAGATCTGTGAAGCTAACCCGCTCTTGATCTGCCCAGGTCAGCGCCGACCAGACGGAGATCAGCGGCGTTACTGCCGCCGCCCATCCGCTCCTGCCCAACGTTTTGCCTGGGCAGGGCCGGGTAACGACGCAGAGCTGGAGGTGGGTCGCATGGTGACGGCGCCGAGAGCGGCGCAGCCCTCGGGGCGCAACGTCCTCGACGAGCTGGACTCTCGTATCCCGACAAACTTCTACTGGTACCTGGCGGTGCTCGCCTGCATTGGCGGGTTCCTGTTCGGCTACGACACGTCGAACATTGGATCGGCCCTGGGCTTCATTCCCTACCATTTGTCAAGCTTTGCGACTGGCTATCTCGTGGCCGGGGCGTCCCTTGGCGCAGCTGTGGGCGCGCTTGTGGCTGGTCCGTTGACCGATAAGTTCGGTCGCAAGGTCCTGCTGATCGCCGACGCCGCCATCTATGCCATTGGCGCGATCTTGTCGGCGATCACGGTGGACGCCGGCATGCTGCTCGCGTCCCGAACGCTGATCGGGCTGGCAATCGGCGCGGATTCCGCGATCGCCACTGCCTACATCGCGGAATTCGCGCCGCGCAGCAAACGGGGCCAGCTGAGCATCATTCAGCAGTGGATGATCACCGTAGGGATCCTGGTCTCTTACCTGGTGGCCGTGATCATTCTGAAGGCCGCGCCGGGAAGCGCGGGCGGCACTGACTGGCGGCTGATTCTCGGCGTCGGGGGCATCCCCGCGCTGGTCGCCGTAGCGCTGCGTGCCCATATGCCAGAGTCGCCACGATGGCTCATGCTGCATGGCCGGTACGACGACACCAGAAAAGCGTTTGGCCGCCTGGGCATGGATGTCACCGACGACGAGGTCAAGCGCGCGTCCGCAGAGCTCGTCGGGCAGGAGCGCCAACGCCGGCGAACCACCCAGTGGACCGCCGGAGTACGGCGGGCCCTGATCGTGGTATGCGTGTTCTTCATTTTCCAGCAGATCACCGGGATCAACGTCCCGTTCTACTATGGCCCGACAATCCTCTCTGGCTTCTTCATGAGCCGACATAACGCCGTCGAGGCTGCCGTCGCGGGTGTCGAGGTGACCGCCATCCTGGGCGCAGTCAATGTGGTCGCGACCTACTTCGCCTTCCGGTGGATCGATAAGTTCGGCCGGCGGCCGCTGGCCATGAGGGGTTACGCGGGCATGACCGTGTTTATCCTGGTCGCCGCGGCAGGGGTGGCATTCCTGACTGACATCCCGAAGATCGTGGTGGTCATGGTCGGCTTCTCGTTCTTCATCACCTCGTTCGCGATCGGTGTCGGCGGGACCGGCTGGCTCATTCAGGGCGAGGTCTTCCCGACCGCCGTCCGCGGCCGGGCCGCAGCCCTCGGCGCTTGCGTCGACTGGCTGGCCAACTATGCACTCATCGAGGCATTCCCTGCCTGGCACCGGGCGATCGGGCTTGACTGGGTCATGGTGTGCTTTGCAGCACTGTGCGTGCTGGCGGTCGGTTTCGTTTACCGCTTCCTGCCCGAGACCAAGGGTCTGTCGGTGGAGGACGCCGCGCACGTCTTCGAACGTGAGGCCGCCGGATCGGGCACGACGCCGCGCGGTTGGCTCAAGCGCTCGCCGCCTGCGGACACTGCGGGCGGGTCATGAATCCGGGTCAGGCCCGCGTCCACCTCGCCGTGTCGCCGGGCGTCCCAATAGGTATATGGGGTCGTCCCCAAGAACCCGCAGGCGACCGGCCGAGAAGCACGTACTATCGCGTCATGAACGCGTTCCTCAACGACGGCTCGGCCGTCGCCGCGTGCCGCGCTTTGCTTCAGGACAAGGGCATCCCCGGCTCCTGGAACTGGCGGAATACTGTCGTCACACGAGACGGACCCGAGTACGTGGTGCGGATCTGGGTCGACGTTCCGGCAGGCCAGGCCCGCCCTGAAGGGACGCCCGACTACGTGTATGTGGCGGCCCCGACGGCCGGGAACGATGGCGGCTTCAGCATCGAACAGGTTAATCCGGACGCCTAGACGCCGAGGGCTTTGAGGAGAGCAAGGCCTGGTAGTCGGTCGGGGAGGTCGCAGCCATCCTGGTGAAGGCCAGCCGCCTCACCGAGGGTCTTGCCGACGCGGCCGCAAGCGTTCAAGCAGACGCCGTAAGAGCGGCTTGTGTCCCGCCAAGTGCGCTGCCCGGTCGGCGTCGGCTCTGGCCATGAACCGCTCGAGCTTCATCTTGGCATCCCCGCCATCAGCAGGGTTGTTACCCATGGACATTACTACTCCCCGCGCCAAGTGGCTTGATCGTACAACGTGCAGGCACGGTGGTCGAGGTCGCCGTTCAGCGGCGTGGCGTCGCTCCCGGCCCTCCGGACACAATCTCCGTCCGACCGCGCTGCGAGTGCTCTGTACCGTGGTAGCCCGTTCGCCGCACCGAATGCCGGTCACCGGAGGCAGGAGCGCATCATGACAATGCCGGAGCCGCTACCAGCCAGTGCACGGGTCGTGATCATCGGCGGCGGAGTGATCGGCGTCAGCATTGCCTTTCATCTTGTCGAGGCAGGAGTCAATGACGTCCTGCTCCTGGAGGCCCACGCACTCGGTTCGGGTTCGACTTGCAAGGCAGCCGGCGGAGTCCGGGCGCAGTTCTCCGACCAGGTGAACATCGAGCTCGGTTTGCGCAGCCTGGAGTTGTTCCGCTCGTTTGCCGGCCGTCCTGGCGGTCAGATCGACCTGAAGCAGGTCGGCTACCTTTTCCTGCTGGACGACGAGGCCACTACCGCGGCGTTCGAGCGGAACATCGCTCTGCAGAATCAACTCGGAGTGCCGAGCCGCCTGATCACTCCGGCCGAGGCGGCAGTCCTCGCCCCGCTGATCAGCACGACCGGCCTGGTAGCAGCGGCGTACTCGCCTAGCGACGGGCACTGCACACCGGAATCGGTTGTGCTCGGGTACGCGACCGCCGCCCGGAAGCTCGGCGCCCGCCTCGTGACCAACACGGCAGTGAGCGGGATCAGCCTGACCGGGGACACGTTCGATGTGCGGGCAGGTGGTCAGTCAGTGCGAACCGAGACGATCATCTGCGCCGCCGGAGCGTGGTCCGCCGAGATCGGCGGCTGGGCGGGCACCCACCTTCCGGTCACGCCGCTCAGGCGGCAGATCGTCGTCACCGAGCCGGTCCGCGACCTTCCGGCGGTTCTCCCGATGACGATAGATTTCTCGACCTCGCTGTACTTCCACCGCGAGGGTCCGGGCTTGCTGATCGGCATGTCGGACCCGCAGGAGACACCAGGATTCCGGCTGAGCAGGTCCGATGACTGGCTGCCGCGACTCAGCGAGGCGATGAACCGGCGGGCCCCGCAGCTCACCGAGTACGGCATAGCCTCGGGCTGGGCCGGCCTTTACGAGGTGACCCCGGACCACAACGCGCTGATCGGCGAGACCGCGACGGCGGGCCGCTTCCTGTACGCGACTGGCTTCTCAGGGCACGGATTCCTGATGGCCCCCGCAGTGGGCGAGGTCATTCGTGACCTCTACCTGGGCCAGAAACCGCGAGTGGACGTCAGCCCGCTCGATGCCACCCGCTTCCGACGAAGCGCGGCGCGGCCGGAGCTCAACATCGTCTAGCCGTGCCTGCTCGGGTCCAGCGGGCCAGCGCCTAAACCCGTAAAGCCAGCGGGAACGGGCACCTATGCAACCCAGCAGCCCGCACCGCGCCGTCCGGCTCATCCACGGCGACGCTAAGTACAGCGGCAGTAGGCGCGTCATCACGACGGACAGCTGAATTCGCATCTGCCCGTTGACGGCCACAGAGCGAGCGCCGTGGCCATCACGGAGAGTTGTCCCGCTCCGAACGATTCGGCGCGCCTGCTCAACCTGGTGGTGGTCCGCTGGGTGGGCGCGCAGATTGTCGATTCTGTGCGACTTCGCGGGGATAGCGGACGGGAGCTAGTCCCGGAACGACAGCGCCGCGACGGCGCGTCCGCCCCAAAGGGATACAGAGGGCTGTTCAGATGCCGAGGAACCGCTTGAGCGCGCGCCGTGGCGCCGGCAGCCGGTGGCCGGCGTCGAATTCCAGTACTGAGATCTCCCGGGTCATCGCTGCCAGCAGTTGCGCCACCGCCTCGGCGTCGTCCCAGCCCATGGCTTCGACGTCGGCCACGCCCGCTGCTGCGAGGCGCTCGCGGCGCGCTTGCATCGAGCCCTGCACAGCCGGGTCTGAGCGGGTCTCGAGCGACAGTGCCTTGACGCCCCTGTTCGCGAGCGAGACGTCGAGGTAGGCCTCCAAGCCGCGGTAGAGGCGCCCGGCGCCGGGCGGGAGTCCCGCGATCGCCCCGGCGACCGCTGCCTCGACCCGGGCGTGGAAGCGCGCGTGCATGGCATCGACGAACGCCGCGCGGTCCTTGAAATGGACGTAGAAAGTCCCCTTGGCGACCCCCGCCCGGGCGACCACCATGTTCACGCTGACGCCTGCGAGGTCGTGCTCCTCCGCCAGTGCCGCGCCGGCGTCGAGCAGGGCCTCGCGTGTCTGCAGCGCGCTGGCTGCCCTGGTTCCTTCTGCCATCGCGCGGAGTCTACGCCCGCCGCTATCAGAGAGCTGACGATAGTGACCGACCGGTCGGTCATCGTGTTAGGCTCAGCCCGTGACCAGCCCGGCCGCTGTCGCAGCCGAGCTCACATCGCTCGCCAACACCTCGTTCGACGCCGACAGCCGGGTGAACGACGCCCGGTACAACCCGCCCGCCACGAAGGAGCAGCAACCATGAAGGCCGCAGTGATCGACACGCTCGGCACCGCACCGCGCGTGATCACCCATCCCGACCCTTCGCCAGCCGCCGGCGGCCTCGTGCTCGTCAAGGTCGAGGCGGCAGCCCTGAACGCGATCGACCTGCACATCGCCTCAGGGCATCACCGGGCCGGCCCGCCGCAGCTTCCGTACATTCCCGCCATCGAGGCGGTCGGCACCATCGTGGCCGGACCTGACCAGGGCCTACGAGTGCGCGCCGTCGCTCCCGCGGGCCTGGTCCCAGGCATCAACGGCGGCATGGCCGAGTTCCTGCTGACCAACCGCGCAACATGCAGCGCGGTCCCGGAGGAACTCGACAGCGCCACAGCCGCGGCGATCGGCGTCGTCGGCACGAGCGCGGACCTGGCGCTGCGCAAGGCCGAGATCCAGGCAGGCGACAGCGTCCTGGTGCTAGGCGCCACCGGCCCACTGGGCACGGCCGTCACCCAGCTGGCGAGACTGGCCGGCGCCAAGCGCGTCATCGCCGCCGGCCGTAATCTCGAGCGCCTCGCGCGGGTCTCCCCCGCCGCAGACGGCGTGGCGCTACTCGGCGAGGAACCGCTACCGGAGCAACTGGTTTCCCTCGGCGGTCCCGTGGACCTGGTCGTGGACACGGTATGGGGTCCGTGGGCAGAGACGGCACTAGCCTGCCTGAAGCCAGGCGGCCGCTACCTGAACGTCGGCGCCGCGGGCGGCGACGGGACAGACTTCCACGTCGAATGGCTGCGCGCCGCACAGCTGACGCTGATCGGCTTCAGCGCGACACGCACCGAGCCGGCCGACACCATCGCCAGCTACCAGCACATCGCGGCCCTTGCCGCAGCGGGCTCGCTGAAGCTGCCGACGGCCACCTACTCACTGGACAAAGCAACGCAGGCGTGGGAGGCGCAGATCTCCTCACCCGGCAAGAAGATCGTCGTGATCCCCTGACCCGCCGCGCAAGGTGACTCCGGCGCAGGCAGGGCGACAGCGCCGGCCCCGGACAGATGTAGGGAAGTACAGAACGATCTTTTAGTACGGCGGCGCTACGCCCGGACCTCCACGCGGGCAATAGAGGCTGAGGCGGACGTAGATCACGCTCTCGTCGTCACCTACTTCGGCGGCAGGGAAGGCCTGTTCATGGAGGCCATCGGCCGCTTCCAGATCCGGCAGGATGCGCTCCTCGGGGACATCGCGGGCATGGGCGCCCGGATCGCCCGGGCATAACATGGAGCGCTGGGAGAACATGGCGGAAGACGACCCGTGGCTCGCGCTCGCCCGCTCCTATCTCTCGCACGAGGGCAGCTACCAGCTGCTGCGCTCCGAACTGGAGGCCCAGCAAGCCGCGCCGCTGAGCAACGTACCTGGGTTCACCCCACAGTGCGGCCGGGAATTATGCGCCCTGGCATGCGTTAGCATGAGCGGTACCAAGGACCGAGCCGGTCGTCCGGCGACGGCCTTGCTGCGCCGCGGTTACCAGCCCGCCCGCTCGCTGCGTTGATCCTTGGGGATCCGCAAGCCGGCTGGGCGTTCGAAACACCAAGGCCCTGTTCTCGGGACGTTCCCTCGCCCCGGCCGCCGACCATGTGCGGCATGCTGCCGTGGCACCGTGCCCCGACATTTCGAGGAGTAGTCTGTGGCTCCACCAGGCCAGC
This sequence comes from Streptosporangiaceae bacterium, assembly GCA_036488155.1. GTDB lineage: Bacteria > Actinomycetota > Actinomycetes > Streptosporangiales > Streptosporangiaceae > JAJYUU01. The sequence continues at coordinate 8,866 of DASXIA010000412.1, forward strand.
GCCAGACGGGCGCTCGCCGTACCGCCCCGCGGAAGCAGCGACGCGTCCACTACCGCGGCGACGTCATCTCGGCCCTCGCCCGGACTGCCGGTGAGGTCGAGGCGGCTGCCCGGCGCGGCCGCGTGACGCCGGCCGTGCGTACGAAGTTCCAGGCGGCCGCCCTGCTGCTGCGGGACGAGCGCGCCCGCGTCCGGGCAGCCGTAAGCGACAGTCATCGGGCCGAGCAGCTCAAGAGCCTGGACCGCATCGCGGCCATCCTAGCGACGATCGCTGTTCAGGACGCTGAGCTACTGGCGCTGCTCGCCGAGGGCTCCGGCGTCTCCGACGCGGCCAGGTCGCTCAAGCGGGAAATGTTGCGGGACCTCGGCATCGCGCCTGCGCCCGAAGAGGTCGCGGCGGCGGAGACCGCTACCGCTGCCGCCGGCCCGGAGCGGCGGGTCGTGCCGCGGTCAGTGATCTCCCGGCAGATGGCGAACCCCTTCCTCGCCCCCGACTTCTCCTCGGTTCCGCAGCTCACCTCCCGTCCGCGCCGCCTCGCCGGCTGGGAGCTGCTCGGCCCGCTGCTGAGTTCCTTCGAGCGAGCCAACGGGGGAACCCCGGCGTGCATGGCGCTCCCGGCGCCGACGGCACGGTTCACCCCGGCGGGCCTGGACCTGATGCCGCACCAGGGGCAGCTGGTCGCTGCGGCCGCTGCCGGTCACCGGACGTTCCTGCTCGCTGATGAGCCGGGTCTGGGCAAGACGGCCCAGGCGCTGCTCGCCGCGGAAGCAGCGAACGCCTACCCGCTGCTCGTCGTCGTGCCCAACGTCGTGAAGGCTAGCTGGGCCCGTGAGGCGGCCCGCTGGACTCCCCGCCGCACGGCCACCGTGGTGCAGGGCGCCGGCGAGGCTGTCGACGGCTTCGCCGATATCGTCGTACTCAACTACGACGTTGTCGACCGGCACATGGGCTGGCTCAGCGGCTTCGGCTTTCGCGGCATGGTCGTGGACGAGGCCCACTTCATCAAGAACAAGACCTCGCAGCGCTCGCAGCACGTCCTCGCGCTCTCCGACCGCATCCGGTCCCGTACCGAGCAGCCCCTGCTGATGGCGCTGACCGGCACCCCGCTGATCAACGACATCGAGGACTTCCGGGCGATCTGGCAGTTCCTCGGCTGGATCGACGACAGCAACCCCCTGGCCGAGCTGATGGACGCGCTTGAGGACACCGGCCTAACGCCCGCCGACCGGGGCTTCTACGCCGCGGCGCGCCAGTGCGTGATCGACCGCGGCATCGTGCGTCGCCGCAAGCTCGACGTGGCCGCCGACATCCCCGCCCGCCGTATCGCCGACCTCCCCGTTGAACTGGACGAACGGGCCGGCCGTTCGATCCGGGCGGCAGAACGGAACCTCGCCGGCCGGATGGTGGCGCGGTACGAGACCGCGCTCACGAAGCGATCCTCCGATGTCGGCGCCGATGGCATCGACCACGACCTCGTCCGCTGGGCGGCCCGGTCGGAGCTGAAGGAGGCGACGACCGCACAGTCCGGCGAGAACGTGTTCACCATGATGCGACGCATCGGCCAGGCGAAAGCCGAGCTGGCCGCGGACTACGCGACGCAGCTGGCCCGCAGCGCCGGCAAGGTCGTCTTCTTCGCCAAGCACATCGACGTGATGGACGCCGCCGAAGAGATTCTCGCCCGGCAGGGGGTGCGCTTCTCGTCGATCCGTGGCGGCCAGACTCCCACGGCGCGGCAGGCGAACGTCGACGCCTTCGTGAACGACCCGGACGTCACAGTCGCGGTGTGCTCGCTGACCGCGGCTGGCGTGGGCCTGAATCTGCAGGTCGCCTCGAACATCGTGCTGGCCGAGCTGTCCTGGACCGACGCGGAGCAGACTCAGGCCATCGACCGCAGCCACCGTATCGGGCAGGCCGAACCGGTCACCGCGTGGCGCATCATCGCCGCGCAGACCATCGACGCCCGGATCGCCGGGCTGATCGACGGCAAGGCAGGGCTTGCCGCCAGGGCGCTGGACGGGGCGGAACAGGAGGCCTTCCCGTCGGCCGACGTGCAGCTCGAGGCCCTGGTCGCATTGCTGACGGATGCGCTGCGCGTTCAATCCCGAGGGAGCGGGGCTGGCAGTCGCCCGGCGGACAAGGGTCTACCTGTTCCGCGTCCGCAGCCAGGAAAACGCCAACGAGAACCCGCACTGCCCAGCTGATCGCCTGGGTGTTACCCGGGGAGGAGCCAGTTCTGCACCTAGCGGGCGACACCGCTTGCGGCGTGCAGCCGCGCGATCCACCAGTCCAGCGCCGCCCGCAGGTGCGTGGACTGGCCGGTGGACAGCATGATCGACACCCCGCCCTGGATCCCTGCGAGCAGCGCGGCGGCGGCCTCGTCAACGTTGAGTGACAACGGCAGGTGGCCGTTGCGCTGCATCGCGCTGATCCCAGCCGCCAGGCTCTCCTGCCACTCCCGCATCAGCTCGGTGACAATGGCCTGCGCGCCGGGGGTGGACCGGCCGATGTGCTGGTAGAGGGCACCCAGTGGGCAAAAGTCTCCCTGGAGTTCGTAACGCTCCACCACGGCCTCCCGCCACGCGTGCCAAGCGTCCCATGAGTCCAGGCGCCCCAGGTGTGGCTGCTGATCCTCGAGCACGCGGCCTGCCTCATACCGGGCGACCGCGAGCAGCAATGCGTCCTTCCCGCCAGGAAAGTAATGGAAGAGCTGGCTCTTGCTCGTGCCTGTCCGGGCCCGGATGTCATCCAAGGTCGCCATCCCTACCCCCAGCTCCCTGACCACCTCGGCAGCGCCTTCGACTATGCGCGCCCGCGTCGCCTGCCCCTTCGGCGTCAGAACACCCTGCATGATGGCACCTTCTGCATCTGAACTGGACCTGTCAGTCCAGATTACCCTGCAATGACGGCTACGCCGGTCCGGCCGCCGTCGACGTCGATCACGGTGCCGTGAACGAACGCGGCCTCGTCGCTGGCCAGGTATACCGCGGCGTGGGCGATCGCGTCTGGGGTACCGGGGGCGCCAGCCGGGGTTCCTGTCATCATGGCGTCGCCAGGGTGCGGGTCGGCGTCCTGGGGCAGCCGCTCATGGACCACCCCCGGCGAGATCGCGTTGACGCGCACGCCGCGCGGGCCGAATTCGGCTGCCCAGGCCCTGGTCAGCGTCTCCATCGCGCCCTTGGTAGAACTGTAGAGCGCGCCGACCGGGACGCCCAGACGAGCGATCCACGAGCCGAGATTGATGATCACGCCACCGCCCGCCTCGATCATGGCCGGCGCGACCGCGGCCGTCAG
>DASXIA010000434.1:0-23869 GCA_036488155.1 Streptosporangiaceae bacterium
TCACCAGCGCCTGAGCAGTGAGCCATTGGCTGCTCGCTTGCAGGCCGCGCAGGGTTGCCGAGCCAGCCCGCGTGCCGTGACGCAGGACGATCCGGCCAGCCCCGAAGTGGCGCTTGGTCGCGTGGCCGGTCCGGCCGGCCACGCTCGTGATCTGGCGGGCTAGCCGCCTGCGCCGCGATTCGTCCTCGGCCTCGCTCAGCTGCCCGGCGAGTTCGGCGACCTCCCGCGGAATCTGCTGGCCGTCCGGCCCAGGCTGATTATCTGGTGCGCTCATACTCATTGGCTACCCGCCAGCAGAGCGCTTATAGGCACATCCGAAGCGAAGCTATCCTCAGCCGGTCTCGTGCTCCAGCGCGCGGCGGGTCAGCACCCTGGCCAGATGGCGGCGGTACTCGCGGTCGGCGTGCATGTCCTCGCCCGGGGAGGTGCCGTCGGCGGCTTGCTGCGCCGCCTCGGCCGCGGACGCACCGCCGGCCAGTGCTTCCTCGGCCGCGGTAGCGCGCAGTGGCTTCGGTCCCATGTTGGCGAGAGCGATGCGGCCGTCAACCGCTGCTACTCCGACGATCGCCCAGTCGTTAGCCCGCCTGACGAACTTCTGGTAACCCCACGGGACGCCCGGCCGGCGCGGAACGCGGACAGCCGTCAGCAACTCATCTGGCTGCATCGCGGTCTCGAAGAATCCCTCGAAGAAGTCGTCAGCGCTGACCGTCCGGCTGCCGCCCGGCCCTTGCAGCTCCACCGAGCCGCCGAGCGCGACCAGTGCCATCGGCAGGTCGGCTGCCGGGTCGGCGTGTGATAGCGAGCCGCCGATGGTGCCCCGATGCCGGATCTGCGGATCCCCGACCTGGCCAGCGGCGTACGCGAGCAAGGGGGCCTCGGCACGGACCAGTTCGCTGGCAGCCAGGTCCGCGTGCCGGGTCGTCGCGCCGACCACCAGATCGTCACCGTCCAGGCTCACGCCGGCCAGCTCGGTCAGCCCGCCGATGTCGATCAGGATCTCGGGCTGGGCGAGGCGCAGCTTCATCATCGGCAGCAGCGAGTGACCGCCGGCCAGCAGCTTGGCGTCGTCGCCGTGCTCAGCGAGCAAGCCGAGCGCATGCGCGGTCGACTCGGCAGCGACGTAATCGAACTGTGCGGGGATCATGCCGTCACCTCAGCGTTGACTTCGCCGGCCGCGCCCAGAACGGACCGGACGATGTTGTGGTAGCCGGTGCACCGGCACAGGTTGCCTTCCAGGCCCTCGCGAACCTGCGCCTCGGTCGGGTGCGGGTTCTCCGCCAGCAGGCCGACGGCCGCCATCACCATGCCGGGAGTGCAGAAGCCGCACTGCAGGCCGTGGTTCTGCCGGAACGCGGCCTGCACCGGATGCAGCTCGCCGCCAGCGGACAGCCCTTCGGCCGTCGTCACCTCGTGGCCGGAGGCCTGCACGGCCAGCACGGTGCACGACTTCACCGACTTGCCGTCCAGTAGTACCGTGCAGGCGCCGCACGACGTGGTGTCGCAGCCGACGTTTGCCGCCCGCAGGCCGAGGACCTCGCGCAGGTAATGCACGAGCAGCAGGCGTGGCTCGACCTCGTCTGACCGCTTCTCGCCGTTGACGGTGACCTCGATGTGCGTCATCACTGCTCCGATCCAGGCTGGGCCGCCTGTAGGGCCTGCCACACTCGCCGGGAAGTGACAGGCATGTCGATGTGCCGCACGCCGAGATGGGCCACGGCGTCGATGACCGCGTTCTGCACGGCCGGCGTCGAGCCGATGGAGCCCGCCTCGCCGATGCCCTTGGCACCGAGAGGGTTGTAGCTGGTAGGGGTCGCCATGTCTGCGAGCTCGAAGCTGGGCAGCTCCGTCGCGGACACGATCGGGTAGTCGGCGAAGCTTGTCGTCAGCGGGTTCCCGTCCTCGTCATAGACGACCTCCTCCAGGAGCGCCTGCGCGGCACCCTGGCCGATACCACCGTGTCGCTGACCTTCGGCGAGCAGCGGGTTGAGAATGACGCCAGCGTCGTCGATGGTGATCACCCGCCGCAGGTCGGCCTTCCCGGTCTCGGTGTCGACCTCGACCACGGCGACATGCGTGCCGAACGGGAAGGTCGCTCCGGGCTGGGAGAACACGGTCCTGATCAGCAGCCGCTCGCTGGCGGCCAGCTGGGTCAGGGGTACCGAGGCTTCCGGGTCGCCGGCCACATTGAAGGCGCTGCGGCTCTTATCGAATACCAGGTCAGCCGCGTTGGCCTCAAGCTCGGCCGCGGCCCGGGCCCTGGCGACCTCCAGCAGTTCCTGGGCGGCTTGCTGCACGGCCGCGCCGCCCTGCTGCAGGCTGCGCGAGCCGCCGGTGCCGCCGCCCTCCGGGATCAGGTCAGTGTCGCCCCACTTCAGGGTGATCTTCTCGACCGGGATGCCGAGTTCCTCGCTGGCGAGCATCGCCCACGCGGTCGCGTGCCCCTGGCCATGCGGGGACGTCCCGGTGAGGATCGTGGCGGTGCCGTCGGGGTGCACCTCGACGGTGGCGTTCTCCTGGGGTGGCGTGTCTTCGCCGTCGCCCATGCCGGTGATCTCGACGTAGCTGGCGACACCGATGCCAAGCTGGCGGACGTCGCCGCTGGCTCGCCGCTGCGCCTGGTCCTTGCGCAACTCGGCGTAACCCGCCGCATCCAGCGCCTTGTCCAGCGCGGCAGCGTAGTCGCCGGTGTCGTACAGCGCGCCGAACGCAGTGCGGTGCGGCTCGGTGAACGGAGCCAGCAGGTTCTTGCGCCGGACGTCGGCCGGGTCGGCGCCGATCTCGGCGGCGAACAAGTCGATGGCCCGCTCGATCGCGGCGGTCGCCTCGGGCCGGCCCGCGCCCCGGTAGGCGGCCGTCGGCGTCGTGTTGGTGACCACTACCTTGGCGACGGCCTCAGCGTTGGGAATGTCGTACGGTCCGGTGGTCATCAAGATCGTCAGCATCGGCAGGATCGCCCCGGCCTTCACGTAGGCGCCCGCGTCCTGGACAATCTCCAGCCGGTAGGCCTGCACGTTCCCGTCCCGGCTGCCGCCGATCGTCACGGTGTGCTGCTGGGCCCGCCCATGTGTCATCGCGATCAGGTTCTCGTACCTGGTCTCGGTCCACCGGGTAGGCCGGCCGAGGTGGCGGGCGATCCAGGCGACGACCACATGCTCGGGGTCGGCACCGAACTTCGCGCCGAACGCCCCGCCGACGTCCGGCGTGATGACGCGGACCTGGCTCTCCTCCACCCCGAGTCGCTTGGCCAAGCCGGACTTGGTGCCCTGAGCGCCCTGATTCGGTATCCAGGTGGTCAGCCGACCATCCTCGCCCCAGACGGCAGCGGCTGCCCGGGTCTCCATCGGCGCGGGCGCCACGCGCTGGTTCAGGATCGTGTGGCTAACTACGACCTCGCAGCCGTCGAACAGATCGGGCTTCAGCGCGGACGGATCGCCCCAGTACCCGGCTACGTTCGTCCCGGCTGCCTCGAACAGCAGGCTTGAGTCATCGGCGTCATAGCCGAGCACGGCAGGCAGCGGGTCGTAGTCCACCTGAACCAGTTCGACCGCGTCCTCGCCCTGGTAGGGGTCCTCGGTCACGACGACCGCGACTGCCTCGCCCACATAACGCACCTTGTCCGTGGCAAGCAGCCGCTGCTGCATCTCGGTGTTCATCAGGCCGGCGGCGGCCGGCGGAACCGGGGCCAGGTCGGCCAGGTCTGCTCCGGTGTAGACGGCAACGACGCCCGGCGCTTGCAGTGCCGCGCTGACGTCGATGCTGTTAACCCTGGCGTGCGCGAGCGGCGACCGGACGAAGAACACATGGCAGGCGCCCTCGAGGCGCTCATCAACCACGTCCTCCGTGTAAACACCGCCGGTGGTCAGGAATTTGGGGTCCTCGGTCCGCAGGACTCTCGTGCCCAGAATGCTCAACTGACCATCAGCTCCTCTCGCCGGTACCGCACACACGTCGCGAACTCACCCGGACTGTGCGGTTATTCCAGAGCGTGCCATCAACCGGGCGCTGAGCTGCATCCGGGGGGGCCGCGACGGGGCACGCTGGTAGTGGCGATCATGCCGGGCCGCCGGCGCGAGGTCAAACTGCGGCCGGATCATGCACCGGGGCGGGAACGCCCGCCAGGTGGCCAGCGGGTCCGCCGACAAAATTCATTTTTCCGCAGGTCAGGGCGCCAGGTAAGGTCATGACCACCGTCAGCCCGGCCCAGATCGGAAGTCAGCCATGTTCGCGCGCGCGCTCGGGCGAAGTCTCGCCCTCGTCACGCGCCGCTTCCCGGTGCTCAGCTTCCGCGACTTCCGGTTGCTGCTTGCAGAGCGGGTGCTGGCCCCGGCCTCGTACGCATTTTCCCTGGTCGGAGTCTCGTTCGCGGTACTCGACGCCACCGGTGGCTCGACGGCGAAGCTGTCCTATGTGCTCGCGGCGCAGATCGCGCCGTCGCTGGTGTTCCTGCTGCTTGGCGGTGTCTTCGCCGACCGGATGGCGCCGCAGAAGGTGATCATCGCCGGCTACGTCATGATGGCGGTGGGCGAGGGCACGTTCGGCATCCTCGTGCTGACCGGCCATCCGGCGCTGTGGCAAATGATCGGCCTGGAGTCCCTTACCGGCATCGGCATGGCGATCTTCTACCCGGCGTCTTCGGCGCTGCTGCCGCGGGTGGTACCAGAACGACTACTGCAGGAGGCCAGCGCGGTCAGCAGGCTGGCGATGAACGGCGGCCAGATGGGCGGCGCCGTACTGGCGGGCTTCGTCGTCGCCGCGATCAAGCCTGGCTGGGCACTGACCATCTGCGGCATCGGCCTGCTCAGCACGCTGCCGCTCATGCTGTCCCTGCGGGTGACCGCGCTGGAGCGCACGCACCAGCCGGGCATGCTGCGAGAGCTGCGCGAGGGCTGGTCAGAGTTCCGCTCGCACACCTGGCTGTGGGTGATTGTCCTCCAGTTCGCCGTGGTGCTGATGGCCTGGTACGGATCGTTCAGCGTGCTCGGACCGGTGGTCGCCCGTGCGCACCTTGGCGGCCCCGCGGCCTGGGGCACGATTACCGGTGCCGAGTCTCTCGGCCTCATCGCCGGCGGTCTGATCTCGCTGCGGTTCAGCCCCCGGCGGCCGATGCGGTTCGTCGTCCTGAGCGGCGCCAGCATCGCGATTTCGCCGCTGGCGCTAGCCATGCTGTGGCCGTTGCCGGCGATCTGCGTGGCGTCGTTCGCCCTGGGCACCGCGATGGAGATCATGATGGTGCAGTGGACGGTGGCGCTGGCCAGGAACATTCAGCCGGAGAAGCTGGCCAGGGTCTCGTCCTACGACGCGTTCGGCTCGATCATGGCCATGCCGGTCGGCGCGGTGCTGGCCGGGCCGATCGCGGCCTGGGCAGGAGTGTCGGTGACGCAGTACGGTGCTGCGGCGCTGATCGTCGCGGCCTCGGTACTGGCCCTGATTCCGCGCGAGATCAGGGCGCTGCGGGCTGATCACCTGGCCGGGCCCGGTGCGCCGTTGGCCACCGGCCGGCCGGAAGACAGCACTGCGATGGCCGTCACCCAGGCCGGTGGGTAGCCGGGGCGCTCCCGTATCGTGCCGAGCATGGACGCCCGCATTGATCTTCGTTCAGATACCGTCACCCAGCCATCGGACCGGATGCGGCGCGCGATGGCTACCGCCGAGGTGGGAGACGACTGGTACGGCGATGATCCGACGGTCAACCTGCTGCAGGACCGCGCGGCCGAGCTGACCGGCAGGGAAGCAGCGCTTTACCTGCCGACGGGGACCATGTGCAATCAGGTCGCCCTGCACGCCTACGTCCGGTCTGGTCATCTGGCGGTATGCGAAACCACCGCCCATATCGGCCGGACCGAGGTCAGCTCCGCGGCTGCGCTATCCGGCGTCGCCTTCCAGTACCTGACCGCGCCGGACCGGGGGCTGCTGCTCGGTGAGCAGGTCGAAGCCGCCCTGGTGCGCGATCCCGACGACGTGGCCGTGGTCGACCTCGTCAGCATCGAAAACACTCACCAGCTGGGCGGCGGCTCGGTCATGAGCATCACCGGGGTTCGCGATATCGCCGCTGTCTGCGCGGACGCAGGTGTGCCGCTGTACCTGGACGGCGCCCGGATCTTCAATGCCTGCGCGGTCGCCGACGTGCCGGTCGCTGACTACGCCAGCGCCGTGAGCTCGATGATGTTCTGCCTGTCCAAGGGCCTCGGCGCGCCAATCGGCTCGGTACTGGTGGGCGACCGGGAGTTCATCGCCGAGGCTCGCCGCCTGAAGATCCTTTTCGGCGGCGCGTGGCGGCAGGCCGGCATCGTGGCCGCAGCGGGCCTCATCGCTTTGGAGGAGGGGCCAGCCCGGCTTCCCGAGGATCACGCGAACGCCCGGATACTCGCCGAGGGCGTCGCCGAGTTGCTGCCCGAGAGCGTGGACCCAGATGACGTGGAAACCAACATCGTCTTCACCGACGTGTCCGGGACCGGACGTGGCGCAGCGGAGTGGCGGGAGTTGCTCGCGGCGGAAGGCCTCCAGGTGACCATCCTCGGCGGCCGCATCCGGATGCTCACCCACGTCGGCATCGGCCCGGACGAGATCCAGGCGGCACTGGCCGCGTGGCGCCGCGCCGTCAAAGCCGCCTAGGGCACAGGCAGCTCGTCGACCTTCGCCAGTGATGGTTCCCGAACATGCGTCCGGAAACCGAACGTCTGCTGCTTCGGATTCCGTCTCGCCGGGGATTTTGCCAGGTTATGCCAGAGTAGACAGGCTGCCAGCGTTGAACTTGACTGACTCAAGTTAACCGATCCCGTCCGAATGTGGTGGCTCCTCCGGCCGCTCGCGCAGCGGCGCTGGCCGCCTGGGAGGCGATAGCGCTCATGTGTACCGCGGACCGCGACATTGACGACCGGCCTTCTGCCGATGTGCTCTTCGAACGCGAACTTGGACCCCGCCGGCGTCGCCAGCGCCAGCCGGCGGAAGTGCTGAGCCCGGACAAGGACGTTCCGGCCCCCTCCGCAGCCCGCCTGCCCGTCGGTATCGCGGCACGGAGCGCGCCCTCAGCCGAGGAGGAGGTACTCAACCGGTTCAGCGAGTCCGAGGTACGTGCGGCGCTGGCTGAGCTGCCAGTCGGCTTCAGGGCCGCGATCTACCTGGTCGACGGGGAGGGCTACTCATATCGTGACGCAGCCGAGATGATCGGCGTGCCGATCGGTACGGTGATGTCCCGGCTGCACAGGGCAAGGAAGCGGGTCCGGGAGCAGCTGTGGTCAGGCGCGCAGGCCAGCCCCTCCAACTGAATCGGTGCCGGGGAACGGCCAAGTTCCCCGGATCCGTCGCGCGTCGCGCGTCACTTCGAACCTGCCGCCGTCAGCTGACCAGTTCGGCCGCTCCGGTGAACGCGGCCCACATGGCCGCGTACGGGCCTCCGCGATTCAGCAGTTCGTCGTGCGTCCCCATTTCGGTGATCTGGCCGCCCGCCATGACCACGATCCGGTCAGCCTTTGAGGCAGTGGTCAGCCGGTGCGCGACGACAATTGTCGTGCGCCGCGCGGCCAGCTGCTCGGTGGCCCTGTTGACTTCGGCCTCGGCGGCCAGGTCCAGCGCGGCTGTCGCTTCGTCCAGGAGCAGGATTGCCGGATCGACCAGATAGGCGCGCGCTAGCGCAATCAGCTGCCGCTGCCCGGCAGCCAGATTGCGGCCGCGCTCGGCCACTTCGTGACCAAAGCCGCCCGGCAACCGGGAGATCATGTCGATCGCGCCGACCCCGCGAGCAGCCGCCTCAACCTCGGCATCCGTGGCGTACGGCCGGCCGTAGGCGATCGCGTCCCTGACGCTGCCCGCGAAGAGGTATGGCTCCTGCGGCACCACGCCAAGCTGCTGCCGGTAGGCGGGCAGGTCGTAATCGCGCACGTCCCTGCCGTCGATCAGTACGCCGCCCGCGGTCACGTCGTAGAACCTGGCGATCAGCTTCACCAGCGTCGACTTGCCCGCCCCGGTCTGGCCTACCAGCGCCACAGTCTCGCCAGGCTGGATCGACAGGTCAACTCCGCCGATGGCCTCGGTCCGCTGGCCGGTGTAGCCGAAGCGCACGCCACGCAACTCGATCTGCCCGCGCAGCCGGCCCGGCCGGACCGGATGCTCGGCCGGCGGTGTGCTGGTCGGGGTCTGCAGCAGGGCCTTGATCCGCTTCAGGCCGACGTTGGCCTGCTGGTAGCCGTCGAAGACCTGGGACATCTGCTGGATCGGCGAGAAGAGCTGGTCAACATAGAGCAGGTAAGCGATCAGGCTTCCGGCCGTGAGTACGTTGTTGTGAATCTCGCTGGCCGCTGCGAACAGGATGACCGCGCCGCCGATCGTCGACAGCGCCTGTACGAACGGGAAGTACACCGCGATCATCCGCTGGGCCCGCAGCCTGGACACCCGGTAGGCGCCGGACAGGCCGGCGAACCGGTCCGAGTTGACCTGCTCGCGCCGGTAGGCCTGAGCCACGCGCAGGCCGGCCACGTTCTCCTGAAGGTCGGCGTTCACCATGCTGACCTTCTCCCTGGCCTCGGTGTACGCCTTGGATGACTTGGCCCGGAATATCACGGTTGCGATGATCAGCACCGGCAGGAACAGGGCCAGGATCAGCCCGAGCCGCAAGTTCAGCACGAGCATCAGGATCAGCACGACGATGAACGTCAGCACCGAGTTGACCATCGTGATCAGGCCAGTCTGGAAGAACGAGGACAGCGCGTCGACGTCGGTGGTCATCCTGGTCATGATCCGGCCGGTCAGTTCGCGCTCGTAGAAGTCAAGGCCGAGTCGCTGCAGGTGGGCGAAGATCTTCACCCGAAGCGTGTAGAGCAGCCGTTCGCCGTTGCGGCCGACCACGATGGTCTGGGCCCAGTTCACTGCCCAGTCGCCGAGCACGATCGCCAGGCCGATGGCCGCGGCGGTCAGGATGATGTGGAAGCGAGCGTCGACGCTGAGCAGGCCCTTCTCGACGCCGTTGTCGATGCCGCCGCGCACGAGCAGCGGCATCGCCGTGCCTGCGATGGCGTCCAGCCCGTCCAGGATCAGTCCGATACCAAGGGCGATCGCGAACGGCCGCAGCAGCTTGCGCAGCGTGAAGTGGTTGTCGGGCGCTCGCGCGAAGGACTCGTCGACGCCCGGCTGCTCGGTCGCCGGCGGCAGCGCGGCGACCTTGGCCAGCAGCTCAGGTGAGGCCGGAACGCCCGCCATCCAACCGCCAGTCACGCCGCCGCCGGACAGGGCCGCACCGCGCTGGGAAGCACCCCCGCCCCGGCCGCCGGCCATGCCTCCGCTGACGTGGCCGCGCCCGATCCCGGCTGCTGCCACGTTCGCGAGCTGCTTGCTAGCTGCCGAAGAGGACTCGGGAGCATCGGCCGGGTGCGCGGCGGCCGGCCACAGGCTCGGGGTGATCTCGCCCCGAGAAGGCGCGGCGCGGCAGGCGGCTGCGTCCTGGTCTGCTTCGTTCCGGTAGAAAGAAAGTTCACCCGCGTCGGTGCCCTCGGCGTCGTCGCCAGGTCCGGCGAGCAACAACCGGTATTCCGGACAGCGCTGGGTGAGCTCTTCGTGCGTGCCCTGATCGATCAGGCGTCCTTCGTCCAGCACCGCGATCTGGTCAGCAAGCTCAAGGGTGGACCTCCGGTGCGCGATGAGCAGCGTGGTGCGGCCCGCCATGACCTTACGCAGGGTGGCGTGGATCTGCGCTTCAACTCGCGCGTCGATCGCGGAAGTAGCGTCGTCCAGGACCAGGATCGACGGGTCGGTGATGAGTGCCCTGGCGAGGGCGACGCGCTGGCGCTGGCCGCCGGACAGCGTCAGGCCTTGCTCGCCGACCACAGTGTTATAGCCGTCGGGCAACCCGAGAATGAACTCCTCGGCTTCGGCAGCGCGGGCCGCCGCGACGATCTGCTCCTGCGTCGCGTCCGGGCGGCCGTAGGCGATGTTGTTACGGACGGAGTCGGAGAACAGGAAGCTCTCCTCCAGCACCAGGCCGATGGAGGCCCGCAGCGAGTCCAGGGTGACGTCCCTGACGTCGTAGCCGCCTACCCTGATTGCACCCGAGCGAACGTCGTAGAACCGCGGGAGCAGCAGCGAGATCGTGGACTTTCCCGAGCCGGACGTGCCCACCACGGCGAGTGTCTCGCCAGGGCTCACCCGAAGCGACAAGCCCCGCAGGACCGGCTCCGACGGGACATAGCCGAAGTGCACGTCGTCCAGTACGACGTCCTTGCTGCCGGGCGGCAGGACCACAGCATCCGGCTTCTCGGTCAGCACCGGCCGGGAGTCGATGACCTCGTACACCCGGATGACGCTGGCGCGCGCCTCCTGGCCAATTGTGATGAGGTTGGTCAGCGCGCGGACCGGGTTGACCATCTGCGCAAGGTACGACGCGAACGCCAGGAACGTGCCCAGCGTTATCTCGCCCTTGACGGCCATGTAGCCGCCGAGTGCGAGCACGCCGACCTGGCCAAGTGCCGGGATCGCGCCGAGCGCCGGGCTGAACCTGGCCATCATCCTGACGGTCCGGACCCTGGCTGCGTACAGGACGCGGCCGACGCCTTCCAGGCGCTCGATCTCCTGCTCTTCCTGGCCGAATCCCTTGACGACACGGACGCCGGTAACGGCGCCCTCGACCACTCCGGCCACCTCTCCGGCCTTCTGCTGAGCGTCCCAGCTGGCCGGGAAAAGGCGGCGCCTGGAGGCGACGGACAGCACCAGCAAGGCCGGCCCGACCGCCAGCGAGATGAGCGCGAGCAGCGGTGATAGCCAGAACATGACGATGATCGACAGCACGAACAGCAGCGCGTTGCCGACCAGCATGGGCATCATCGACAGCAGCGACTGGACCATGTTCAGGTCGGAGATCGACCGGCTGACGATCTGCCCGGTGTGCAACTGGTCCTGCCTCGCGCCGTCCAGCCTGGTCAGCGAGCCGAACAGGTCAGTGCGCAAGTCATGCTGGACGTCGAGGGAGAGCTGACCGCCGCGGTAGCGGCGCAGGTAGACCGCGCCAAAGCTGACGAGCGCCGCGATGATGAGCAGTGTCGCGCCCGGCCAGATCGGCTGGACGTGCGTGAGGATCGCGCTGTCGATGATGTCGCGCTGGATCAGCGGGATGGCGGTCGTGACCAGCGTCGCTACTAGCGAGGCGCCGAACGCGACCAGGGACAGCCGCTTGTGCTTCCAGCAATTGCCGGCCAGCCGGCGGAGCCAGCCTTCGCCGTAGCCGGAGCCGAGCGTCCTGGCTGCCTCGGCGGACTGAGTCGCTAGCTGCTCGGCGGTCGCTGGCTGGCGCTTCCGGTTCGCCGCCCTCACCGTTGGCCTGCGCTGAGGTCGGCGCACTCGGTCGCGGAGTCAGCGGCCTGCCGGGCGCGGCGCCGCTCGATTATGGCCTCGTCGAGCGCTGCGAAGTCCGACAGGATCTCGGCGCGCCGGCTGGTGTGGTCAAGCAAGGAACCGAACCAGGCCGAGTAGGCCTCGTCAGCCCGCTGGATCGCTGCCCGGCCGGCCTCGGTGAGGAACAGCCGGACCACCCGCCGGTCTCCTGGCTCGGCCTGGCGGGTGGCCAGGCCCGCCGCCACAAGGCTGTCCGCTGTGGATGTCAGCGTCGGCTTGGCGACCGCGAGCTTCTCGGCGAGCCTGGCCGAACGCTCCCCGCCCGCGCCGATCAGCTTCAGCATCCGGTACTGCTGCGGGCTCACCCCAGCGTCAACCCGCTCCATGATTCGCGAAATTCGCAGCACAGTGAGCAGCCCGCAGATGGCCGCCTCATCTGCGGCATCGCCGGCCGGCCGCTCACCTGCTGCTGGCCCCGCAGCGCCCTTCGCTGGCTCCGTCACCCCGTAGCTCCCTTGGTACGGCACGCTTATAGTTCGCTGGCCTAACAAAAGACGCTGGCAGTCCATTCCCGCGGTCGATTGGGCCCGGCTTCGGGCAGTTCGCTGCCGCTTCGGTGCCGGAAAAGCATTGACCCCAGTTGTCGCTGCCGCTTACGGTCGCCGGGATGCGACTCGGCAGCCACCCGATCCGGGCCTACCCCGTGTACCTGGTCCTCGAGTGCGGCACAAGCTTCCTCCTCGGCATCTGCTATGCGACGATCACCGTCTACTGGGTCATCTCGGGACGGCTCAACCCGCTGGAGTTGCTGCTGCTCGGCACCGCGCTTGAGGTCAGCTACTTCCTGCTGCAACTACCCACTGGCGTGCTGGCCGACCTGGTCAGCCGACGCCTGTGCACGCTGGCCGGGCTGTTCATCATCGGTCTCGCGCTGATCATGGAGGGCTTGTCACCGGCCTTCGCAAACCTGATCGCCGCGCAGGTAGTGCTCGGCCTGGGCGCAGCGCTGAACAACGGAGCCCAGGAAGCCTGGATCGCGGGCGAACTTGCCGGCGAAATAGGTGCCGACCGGATGACCGGCATTTACCTGCGGGCCACCCAGTACGGCCTGATCGCGACCGTCGCAGGCAGCCTGCTGTCCGGCGTGATCGCTCTGGCCGGCCTGAACACGCCACTGCTGACCGGCGGCAGCCTGATCTGCCTGCTCGCCATCGGGACAGCCGTCGTAATGCCGGAGCACAACTTCCAGCCCGCGTCACTGAGGCCAGCACCGGCCGGTGCCGGCGCGCCCGGCGTCTGGCAGCGCCTGCTGCTGGTCGCCGGGTCGGCGCGTGCCTTGCTCGCCGAGCAGGCGCGCGCCACGCACCGCGCCGTGATCGCCGTGCCAGGTCTAGTGCTGCTGTTCGGCATGACGCTGTTCGCGGGAATGTGGAGCGAGAGCTTTGACCGGCTGTGGGGCGCTTTCCTGCTCAGGGACATCAGGTTCCCGCATCTGAGCGGGCTCCATCCGGCGATGTGGTTCAGCCTGTTCGCGTGCGCGGCCGCACTGCTTGGCCTCGGTGCGACGCAGCTGGCCAAGCGGCGCACCGAGCGGCTCGGACCGGACTCGGTGGCCGGCGGCCTGCTGGCGCTGACACTGGCGATCGGAGCGGCCGTGCTCGTGATGGCCACCGCGCACGCCTTCGCCGTGGTGGTGGCAGCCTACGTTGCGGTGTCAGTGCTGCGCCCGGTGCTCGACCCGCTGCTCTCTGGCTGGATGGTGACCCGGATCGCGCCGTCCGTGCGGGCAACCGCGCTGTCAGCCAAGGACATGTTCGACAGCGCGGGTCAGATCGCCGGGGGCCCGGTCATCGGCGCGGTCGGCACGCTGACGTCGATCCGGATTGCGCTGCTGGCCGGGGCAGCCGCGCTTGCGCCGGCGGCCGCATGCGTAGTGGCAGCAAACCGGAGGATCAGGCCGCGGCAGGTCGCAACCGTGGCCGAGGCGGAGGCAGCCGAGCTCTAACTGCCATACCAAGGTATGGTGTTTGTATGGCGAGCAAGAAGGTGACTATCACCCTCGATGAGGAACTGGTTCGTGCGCTGACAGGCGCGGCGCGCGAGGCCGGCGTTCCGCTATCGCGGCTGATCGCGAGCGCCGCCGAGCGCGAGATGCGGATGCGGATCGGCCAGGCGGTCGTGGCCGAGTGGGAGGCAGAGCACGGCGCGTTCACGCCAGAAGAGCTTGCCGCGGCTCGCGCCGAGATGGCTGCAGCGGACAGCGAGTACTTCTCCAGAGACGAGGGTGCCGCATGATTCCGCCGTACGTTTATGACGCCGGCGCCCTGATCGCCTTGGACAACAGCGACCGAGGCATGTGGGCACGCCACAAGCTCGCGCTCGACGAAGGTCGGGACATCCACGTGCCAGCCGTCGTCGTCGGCCAGGTGTGGCGTGATGGCCGTCGTCAGGTGCGGCTGGGGAAGGTACTGGCCAGCTGTCAGGTCGATTCGGTCGGTTTAGACACCAGTAAGGCCGCCGGGGTGCTGTGCGGGAAAGCCGAAAGCTCCGATGTCGTCGACGCCACCGTGGTTGTGATGGCCACAGCCCTGAGCGCGATCGTCTGGACGTCCGACCCTAAGGACATCCGGGAGCTGGCAGGCAACTCTGGCGCCCGGCCAGCCCTGCTTATCCGCGCTGTGTGAGTCCGTAGGGCTACCGTACGGTAGCCCCGGTCTTCCTGAAGGATCACCTTTTGGCGATGATTAGCCGCATGGCGGACGTTGTATCTCCCATTGACGACGTGCAAGAACAGCTGCGCATGGCCGGCTACCTGGCCGACGCGGCCACTGGCACGGTCGTCCACCTGGCCGCAGCGCTGAGTAAACCGGTCCTTGTCGAAGGCCCGGCTGGCACCGGCAAGACGCAGCTGGCTAAGAGCGTGGCCACCATGACCGGCAAGCCGCTGATCCGCCTGCAGTGCTACGAGGGTCTTGACGAATCCAAAGCGATCTATGAGTGGGACTACCGCCGCCAGCTGCTCCAGTTGCAGCTGCATCAGGGCACCGGCAGTACCGACCTCGGCGTCGCCGGAATTTTCGGCGAGGACTTCCTGCTAAGCCGCCCGCTGCTGGCGGCCATTCGTTCGGATCAGCCGGTCGTGCTGCTGATCGACGAAGTCGACCGGCTGGACATGGAGGCCGAGGCGCTGCTGCTGGAAGTGCTGTCGGAATACCAGGTCTCGATCCCCGAGCTTGGCACGGTGACAGCCCGGCACGTCCCGCAGGTCTTCCTGACCTCCAATAACACCCGCGACCTGTCCGAAGCACTCAAGCGCCGCTGCCTCTACCTGCACCTGGGCTATCCGAGCGTGCAGCGCGAAGCCGAGATAGTTCAACTGCACGTTCCCGAACTAGACGTGCACCTGGCCGCGGAGATCGCGGCGCTGGTCGCGGTGCTACGGTCAGCCGACCTGAAGAAGCCGCCGTCGATCTCCGAGACCGTCGACTGGGCGCGTACCCTGCTCGCGCTCGGCGCGGCGGAGCTGGCCGACGATGTCACCAGGCAGACGCTGTCGGTGCTGCTCAAGTACGAGCGGGACATCACCGTGGCACTAGCTGAGCTGTCCCTGGCCTGACCGATGCCAGGCCAGGACGCCGCGCTTGCCACGCTCGTCAACGAACTGCGGGCCGTGGGCGTTGGCGTCTCGGTGGGCGAGCACCTGGACGCGGCCCGCGCCCTGGCCCGTATATCGCTGGCGGACCAGGAGGTGGTGCGGTCGAG
The DNA here is from genome assembly GCA_036488155.1 of Streptosporangiaceae bacterium. Taxonomy (GTDB): domain Bacteria; phylum Actinomycetota; class Actinomycetes; order Streptosporangiales; family Streptosporangiaceae; genus JAJYUU01. Next base: position 15,079 of record DASXIA010000434.1, read on the forward strand.
CCTGCAATGCGCGCTGATCAAGCGGGCGGAGCATCTCGATGCGTTCCACGTCCTGTTCAATCTCTACTTCGGCGGAACGGGGCCGTCTGAGCCCGGGCCCTTCGCCAGCCTGACAGCTGAGGATCTCGCCGCCGCGCTCCGCGCGGCCATCGGTTCCGGCGACCCGGTCGCCCTCCGGCAACTGGCCGAGGAGTACGTGCGGCGCTACGCGGCGCTCGAGCCAGGCGCGCCGGTGGCAGGCGTATTCGCGATGATCGCGGCGAGCGAGGCGGCGAACCTCGACGGCATCCGGGCTGAACTGCTAGGTGCCATGGCAGGTCAGGCCGGCGCTGGCGGCGGTGGTTCCGGCGCCGGTGGTTCGGGCGCCGGTGGTTCTGGCGACAGTTGGAACGTGCGCGGATCGCTCAGGCGCGCCGAGGCCGACCGGGCAGTGGACAGTTTCAGAGCCGAGCTGCAGGCCGCGATCCGCCGCGCGCTGGTCGCTGACCGGGGCGCTCGCGCGGTCAGTAAGACCTTGCGAGTCCGGCTTGCCGAGGATGTGGACATCGCTACCGCCTCGGCGGCTGAGCAGGAGGCGATGGTCGCGTCGATCGGTCCGCTGGCCCATCAGCTGAGCAAGCTGCTGGCGCAGCACGAGTTCCGCAGGCCGCGGCTGTCCATCCGGCGCACGCTCCATCTGGCGATGGGCACCGGTGGCGTGCCGTTCCGGATCGGGACCGAGCCGCCGCCCCCGCCGAAGCCAGAGATCGTCGTGCTCTGCGACGTCTCCGGCTCGGTGGCGACGTTCTCCCGGTTCACGCTCAACTTGCTGATCGCACTGGACAGCAGGCTGAGCCGCCTGCGCGCGTTTTCCTTCGTCGACGGCTTGTCGGAGATCACCGAACTGGTCAGCGAGGCGCGCTCGGCTGGCCGCCAGCTCAGCCAGGCCGAGGCAGCCCGCGGTGCGGTCCGCTGGAACGGCAGTTCCGACTACGGCCACGTGCTGCGGGACTTCGCCCGGGATTACTCCAGGCAGTTCTCCCGGCGGACGGTGGTACTTATCGTCGGCGACGCGCGGACAAATTACCTGGATCCGGCGGCCGGAGCGCTGGCCGAGGTCAGCGAGCGCGTGGGCAAGCTGTACTGGCTCAATCCGGAGCCACGGCGGTACTGGAATCAGGGTGACTCGGTGATGTCCAGCTATGCGCCATTGTGCGCGCAGGTGCGCGAGTGCAGCACGCTGCGCCAGATCGCGGACTTCGTGAAGTCGCTTGCGGTCGGCCCGGCCTGACCCTAGCCCGGCGGGTGGGGCGATGGCCCGGTCGGCTGTAGTAGCCGTGTAGTTACGCGGCAGTTCGCGCGTGACCTTGCGCCCCGTCGGGTATCAGGGGAGGCCGAATGGGGCTTCTGATGGGCCGGGGGACGTAAGTTGCGTCGAACAGCGTGCCTCTTTGGCTGCGCGGCCGTGGCCATGGTCGCCGTCGCGCCGCCGCCTCCTGCTTCGCCGCACAAGGCTGGCCCGGTCCGAACTCCGTCCTGGACCGTATATCACGATGGTCGGGCTGGCAGCGGAGTGGCGGCGGGGGTGGGCTCGGTGGACACGGCAGCCAGGGCGTGGACATCACCGACGCTGGACGGGCAGCTGTATGGCGAGCCGCTGGTGTTCGGTGACCGGGTATTCGTGGCGACCGAGAACGACATCGTCTACGCGCTGTCCGCGGCGACCGGCGAGATCGTCTGGTCGGCGCAGCTGGGCAAGGCGGTGCCGTCCGAAGTGCTGCCGTGCTCGAACATCAACCCGGTCGTGGGTATTACCGGTACGCCGGTCATCGACCCCGCACGCCGCGAGATCTTCGTCGTTGCCGACGAGATGAGGAACGGCGAGCCGGCCCACATCCTGACCGGGCTGAATACCGCCACCGGTCAGGTTGAACTTGCCGAGCAAGTGGACCCGCCCGGCCAGGTACCGGCGAACCTCCTCCAGCGCACTGGGCTGACCCTGGACGACGGGCGCGTGTACTTCGGCTTTGGCGGGAACGCCGAGGACTGCGGGAAATACCGGGGCCGGGTTGTCGGGGTCCCTGAGGCGGGCGGGCCACCGGGCTTCTTCACCGTCCACCCGGCGCCCGGCGAGAACAACGCAGGGGTCTGGATGGGCGGCGGCGCACCTGCTGTCGACCGGACCGGTGACCTATGGGTGACCACCGGCAATGGATCGCTGAACAAGCACCCCTATGACAACAGCGACGCGGTCCTCGAGCTCTCCCCGTCCCTGCGCTTGCTGCAGTTCTTCGCGCCCTCCAACTGGCACGAAGATAACGGTAATGACCTGGACATGACCACCGTGCCGGTACTGCTTTCCGACGGCCAGGTCATCGGGGCAGGCAAGAGCCAGGTCATTTACCTGCTCAACGGCCGGCACCTGGGCGGCATCGGCGGGCAACGGGCCAAGAACAGCCCAGTCTGCAGCACCAACATGGACGGCGGCAGCGCCCACCTCGGGATGACCGCGTACCTGCCGTGCCTTAGCGGCATCATCGCTGTCAAAGCCACCAGGTCCCCGCCTGCGCTGCACGTGCTGTGGAGCGCCAACCTCAGCAGCGGCCCGCCGATTGTGGCCGGCGGCCTGGTCTGGACGATCGGACAGAACGGCAAGCTATCCGGCCTCGACCCGGCCACCGGCAAGATCCGGCAGCAGGCGACCATCGGCACCCCGATCAACCACTTCCCGACGCCCGGCATCGGTGCCGGCCTGATGCTCGTCACGAGCGCCCGGAACGTCATCGCTTTCCGCACATCTGCGGCCCTCGTCGGCCGGGTCGCCGGGGCCGCTAGCTCAGCGACCCGGGTCGGCCGCCATGACTCCCCGCACGGACCAGCGACCCGGGGGCGCATGATTGCCGAGATCGGCCTCGCCTTTCTGGTTGCCGTCGGCGCATTCGGCTTGTTCACCTGGCTCATCCGCAGGCAGCGCCGGACATAGGACCCGGTGAGTACCAGGGTTTTAGCTGCGGTGGCGGGGGGGACCTTCGATTGAAGCACCATCGGGCTAGTCTCTGGAGGTAACGATTTCCGGCCAAACGCCGCCTACGCCGCAGGATGCGTGGGACAGCGGCGGCTGTCCGGCGGGTGATTTCGGGCGGCGGTCCTTCCTGCAGGGGGTAGCCGCGACGGGCTTGGCCGCAAGCGGCCCGCTGGCCGCGGGCGGGACACAGCATGGTGTGCTGGCGCTTGGCGGGACGCCGAACAGTACACCGGGGTATGCCGGAGAGCCGCAGAATTCTCCTGCTGTGGCGTTCTACGGTGAGCATCAGGCGGGCATCATCGACCCGCCTCCGATGCGGCGGCAGGCGGTCGGGAACTTTGCCGCCTTCGACGTGACCGCGGCGGGCCGCGGGGAACTCACCGACCTGTTCCGCACGCTAACCGCGCAGGCTACGTTCCTCACCCGCGGCGGCAGGGCGCCGACCGCGCCGCCCAACTCACCGCAGCCCGACGACGGCATGCTAGGCCCCGAGGTCCCCGCCGACGCTCTCACCGTCACCGTTGGTGTCGGCGCCAGTCTGTTCGACCGCCGCTACGGACTGGCTGGGCGCAAACCCGTTCAGCTGGTCACGATGACACCGTTCCGCCACGACGATCTCAATCCGGCGCTGTCGGGCGGAGACCTGCTGATACAGCTATGCGCCGGGAGCCGCGACGTTGCGGCCCACGCGCTCCTGGAAATCATCTTTCATACCAAGGGCGTCATGACACCGCGCTGGAGCGTCAACGGCCTCCATTCCCCGCCGCGCCCGGTCGGTGTCAGCCGGGACTTCTTCGGCTTCAAAGACGGCATCGCCAACCCCGACCCCGCAAGTACCGCTCAGATGAACCAGTACGTGTGGGTGCAGCCGCATACCGGGGAGCCCGGCTGGGCGGTCGGCGGCACTTATCAGGTCGTGCGCATCATCCAGTTCGATGTTGAGAAGTGGCAGGGGGTACCACTAGCTCAGCAGGAGCGGATCTTCGGTCGCCGCAAGGTCAGCGGCGCCCCGCTGTACGCACTGAATCGCAGCGCCTCGGACCTCCTCGATCCCATCTACACCAACGATCCGCAGGGACTGATCACGCCGCTGAACTCCCACATCCGGCTCGCCAACCCGCAAACTCCTGCGACGGCCGCCACCAGCACGATCTTGCGGCGAAGCTACGAGTACCAGCACAGCCCTCAGACTGGTGCCATCCCCGATGTCGGGCACGCGTTCTGCTGTTTCCAGCGCCATCTCAACTCCTACATTGCCATGCAGACGCGGCTAGAAAATGAGCTGCTTGTGCCCTACGTCAGCCCGCATGGCGGCGGTTACTTCTTCGCTTTGCCCGGCGTCCGCAACGACCGCGACTACTACGCACGCACGCTGCTGGCCTGACCGCACCTGCGCTTAGGAGCCCACGATTATCCGCCAGCACAACAAGGCGCTCCGGCCGGCACTCGCCGCCGGCATCGGGTTCCTGCTGACAGGCGGCCTGCTCGCCGCCTGCAGCGCTGACCCAGTCGATACGACCGCCAGCATCACAACAGGCGGGCACGTCTACGTGACGAACCAGCTCGACGACACCCTTTCGGTGATCAGCGGCCAGACAAACAAGGTCACCGCGACCGTCCCGGCGGGCACGGCGCCCGAAGGCGTCGCGGTGAGCCCGGGCGGCAGACGCGCCTACATCGCCGACAACGGATCAGGCAAGGTAGCGGTGCTCGACACCCGGACCAAAAAGATCATCGCCACCGTGCCGGTCGGGAAGGCGCCCAGCGGGGTCGCCCTGAGCCCGGACGGCCGGAAGCTTTATGTGACCAACGGCGGTTCGAACAGTGTCTCGGTGCTCGACACCCGAACAGACCGGGTCACCGCGACCGTCCCCGTCGGCGTCTCTCCGGTGAGTGTCGCCGCCAGCCGCGACGGCGCCGCCGTCTACGTCGCCAACGCGGGATCGGGAACTCTCTCGGTCATCGACACGCGTACGGATCGCACCGTCCGCACCCTGCACGCGGGCAGGACCCCGGTAGGCGTCGCCGTCACGCCGGACGGCCGCTCGGCCTATGTCGCGAACGAGGTGACAGCGAGAGTCTCGGTTGTCTCAACCCGCACCGGTAGGATCACGGCTACCGTGCCGGTCGGAGAAGGCTCGTTCGACGTGGCACTCCAACCGAGCGGACAGTCGGCCTACGTCACCGTTCTCGGCCCGGGAAACCTTTCCGAGATCAGCACCCAGACCCGCCACGTCTCCGGAACCGTCAGCATAGGCCCCCCGGAAACCGACCCGTTCAACGTCGCCGCCACCTCCGGCGCGGTGTACGTCACCAACCAGGGAGCGGGCACGCTCACGGTCATCGATCCGGCAACGCTCACAGTCGCTGCAACTGTCACGGTTGGCAACAGCCCGTACGGCGTGGCAGCACACCCGTAATTCCTCGCCGGCTCCGGCCGGCGGCTGAGACCGAACCCGTCCGTGGTGCAATACCTGGATGACGGGTTCGTCAGTGTATGGATAGGGTCGGCGTGTGGCTGAGCTGAATTATCTGCGCTACCCGCATCTTGCACGCGACCTCGTCGCGTTCACGGCCGAGGACGATGTCTGGCTCGCCTCGCTGAGCGAGGCAGCGAGTGGCAGTGGCACCCGGGCGTGGCGGCTGACCGCCGACCGGGCCCCGCTGCTGCATCCGCGGCTGAACCCGTCAGCGACGCACGTCGCCTGGACCTCGACCCGCGACGGAACCCGGTCACTCGGCCGGGGTGCCCCGCGCGAGGCGTATGCCGTGCCCGTGGACGGCGGCCCGGACCGGCGGCTCACCTACTGGGGTGACCGGAACACATCCGTCCGCGGCTGGGTCAGCGACAACGAGGTGCTCGCGGTCAGCGCGACCGGCCAGCACGCCAGCATGAAGACCTGGGCGTTCGCCGTGCCGCTGAGCGGGCCGGCTCGCCGGCTCGACTACGGGCCCGCGGGCGACGTGGCGGTGCGCGGCGCTGCAGTCCTGGTTGGCAGTGCCCTGTACGCCGAGCCGGCCAGGTGGAAGCGCTATGGCGGTGGTACCGGCGGCAAGATCTGGTACTCGCCAGACGGCTCTCAGTACGCGCGGATCCTCGCCGACGTGGGTAACCACCTGGTGAACCCGATGTTCGTCGGCCCTCGGGTCGTGTTCCTGTCCGACCACGAGGGGACCGGCGCGCTGTACTCCGCGCTCCCGGACGGCACGGACCTGCGCCGCCACAGCGACCTCGGCGAGTACTACGCCCGGCACGCGACGACAGACGGCCAGCGGGTGGTCTACCAGCGGGCCGGGGAGATCTGGCTGCTGGAGTCGCTCGACGCCGAGCCGGTGCGCCTGGACATCCGGCTCGGCGGGGTCCGCTCCGGGCGGTCGCCGTATCCGGTGTCGGCGAAGTCGCAGCTGCGCTCGTTCACGCTTGACTCGGCCGGCCGGGTGCTGGCCGCCGAGGTGCGCGGTACCGTGCACTGGCTGCCCGGCCGGGACGGGCCGGCCCGTGCGCTGCTCGCCGAGCCGGGCGTGCGCGCCCGGCTTCCGGTAGTGATTCCCGGCAGGGACGCGGTGGCCTGCGCGTCGGATAACGGTGGCGAGGACGGTCTGGACGTGATCCCGGCTGATGGGTCGCCGGCGCGGCGGATCGGGCACGGCGAGTTCGGCCGGATCCTGGAGCTGGCGGTGGCGCCGGACGGGCGCACGGCCGCGATCGCCTGCGCTGACGGCCGGCTGCTGACAGTCGCGCTGGACGGCGAGCCGGTGATCACCGAGATCGCGCGCAGCGCCAACGAGGAGGTCGCAGGGCTGGCATTCTCTCCGGACTCTGCGCTGCTGGCCTGGTCGCAGCCGTGGCGTCCCGAGCGCGGTGGGTCGCAGATACGGCTGGCCCGGCTGGCCGACGGCACGGTAACCGACGTGACCCCGCCCCGGTTCGACGACCTCTCGCCGGCCTTCACCCTGGACGGCAAGTACCTGGCGTTCTTGTCGAATCGGGCATTCGATCCGGTGTATGACGCGCACCTTTTTGATCTCGGGTTCCTGCCAGGGGTCCGGCCCTACCTTGTGCCGCTGCTGGCCACGACGCCGTCGCCGTTCGCGCCGGAGCTGAATGGCCGGCCGATAGAAGCCGAAGGTCCCGCGAAGGCCGCAGCGGCGGAGAGCGCAGACCAGGAGCCGCAGCCGGTCGGTCTCGACGTCGCCGGGCTGGCCCAGCGGATCGTGCCGTTCCCGGTGGAGGCCGGACGCTACGACAAGCTCCGCGCGGCCAAGGACGGCGTGGTCTGGCTGGAACTGCCGCGCGCCGGGGAGCTGGGCGAGGCCGTGATCGGTGCAGCCGAGGAACACCCGAAAGCCCTGCTGGTCCGCTACGACCTAACCAAACGCAAGCGCATGGTCGAGGTCGAGGCACTGGACGACTACGCGGTCTCCGCCGACGGAGCCCGGCTGGCGTACCGGAAGGCGGAGTCACTAGAGATCAAGCCGACCGGCTTGAAGCTTGACCCCCGCGAACCCGCGGATGAGGTTGTCAGCGTCGATCTGGACCGGATCCGGGTGACGGTCGAACCGCCGGCCGAGTGGCGGCAGATGTACCACGAGGCGTGGCGGCTGATGCGGGACAACTTCTGGCGCGCCGACATGGCGGGGGTGGACTGGGCCGCGATGGCCGACCGCTACCGGCCGCTGCTTGATGCCATCGGCACCGCGGATGATCTGCATGATGTGCTCTGGGAGCTGCAGGGCGAGCTGGGCAGCTCGCACGCGTACGTGGCGCCCCCGACCGCGGGCGGTGACCCGGCGCTGGCTCAGGGCCTGCTCGGCGCCGACGTCGAGCGCACCGAGGATGGCACCTGGCGGATCGCGCGGATCCTGCCCGGCGAGTCGTCGGTGATCGGTGCGCGCTCCCCGCTGGCTGCTCCTGGCGTCGCCGCAGCGCCGGGCGACCTCATCGTCGCGGTCGACGGCCGGCCGGTGGACCCCGACCTCGGCCCGAACGCGCTGCTGGCCGGCAAGGCCGACAAGCCGGTCGAGCTGACACTTCGCCGCGACGGATCCGACCGGCGGGCTGTCGTGGTTCCGCTGGCAAGCGAGTACGCGGCGCGCTATCACGACCTGGTTGCCCGGCAGCGGGCCGCGGTCCGCGAGGCCTCCGGCGGTCGGCTCGGCTACCTGCACATCCCCGACATGATGTCCGCAGGCTGGGCGGAGTTCCACCGAGACCTGTATACCGAGTTCCAGTGCGACGGCTTGATCGTGGATGTGCGGGAGAACGGCGGCGGCCACACCTCGCAGCTCGTGGTCGAGAAGCTCGCCAGGCGCATCATCGGCTGGGACGTGACCCGATACGACGAGCCGTCCAGCTACCCGGCGGAGGCACCGCGCGGGCCGATCGTGGCGATCGCGGACGAGAACGCTGGCTCCGACGGCGACATCGTGACCCAAGCGCTGAAGTCCTACGGCATCGCGACCGTGGTCGGCACCCGTACCTGGGGCGGTGTCATCGGCATCGACTTCAAGTACGCACTGGTCGACGGGACCGCGGTCACGCAGCCGAAGTACGCGTTCTGGTTCGCCGACGCCGGCTGGTCGGTAGAGAACTACGGCGTGGATCCAGACGTCGAGGTCACCATCCCGCCGCACGACTGGGCTGCGGGGCGCGATCCCCAGCTCGACACTGCCGTCCGGCTGGCGCTGCAAGCACTCGAGCAGCACCCGCCCGCGGCTCCGCCTGCTGTTGTCTGACTAGATGCACGCAAGCCGGGCAAATAGGTTCAAGTCATTTGCCCGCGAAGC
>DASXIA010000441.1:0-22168 GCA_036488155.1 Streptosporangiaceae bacterium
TCGATGACGTTGTCGATCTCGAAGATGTCGTCGTTGCCGCCGTTGAGGATGCACGGGATATCGCCGCCGCGCAGCTTGCCGTCCGCCATGTCGAGCCACCGGTCCAGCGAGCTGATCATCTCGTGCTCAAAGCGCTCGCCGACGGCGGCCTCGTTCTCGCCCAGGTGGGTCAGTTCGTCAGGGCTGACGATCGCGGGATAGAAGCCGCTGTTGCGGATCCTGGTCATGGTGTCGTCGAGTTCGGACTTGGAATCGAGGCGGAGCGTCTCGCCCCGCAGCGTCACTTCCCAGTAGCCGGTGTGCGCCGTGATGGGCACCATCGCCTTGCCGGTGACATCGCCACCGAGCACCACGAGGTCGGCCTTGTAGAAGGCAGCCGAGTTGAGGAATTTGCGCCAGCAGACTTCCGAGCCGTGGATATCGGTGGCAAAGAAGATCTTCATGTCACTAACCGCGCCTTTGCTTGTCCGCGTGTGCAATCGGTGTAGCAGGCGGCGCATCGCAGCGTCAAGATTGATAATCCGCCAATAGCGCAATGGCCTGCGCGAATGGACGGCGGCGTGTGGCCCGAGCGGCGCGCGGCCGGAGCGGGAAGCGCAGATCTGCAGCCCGGATCTCCGCGTGCTTTCGGAGCTCACAGTGCACCCCGACGGCACGTGCCTGGTCGGGGACGCGCGGCGGCTTAGTGGCCGACTTCCTCCGGGAGCTCATACCAGCGGACGCGATCGCCGATGTTGGCGCGCAGCTTCCACTTCATGCTCTTGGGCACCGACTCGGCGACCTGCGCAAGCTGATGTGCCTGGGCTACCGGGTCGTGCGGAGCGCTCGCCGGGACGAGCTCGGGCTTGTCGGCGGCAAGCCCCGGCAGCTTGCTCAGATTGCCAGTGACGGTACGCCACCAGCCCCAGTCACCGGCCAGCACCTGGCCAAACCGCTTGGCGTCCAGGAACGGCTCGGTTGCGTCGCCGTCCGGCTCCCGCGCCGGCAGCCCGGCCAGCAGCTGGAAGATGTCCCTGGCGTCCTTTTCGTTGAGCTCGACGATCTGGAGCTTCGACAACAGGATGTCGATCGCGTCGAGGGTGAGCGGGAGACGGCCATATCCGGGCCGGAAGTCGAGGACGTGGCACATGCTCAGCCGGTCCACCATGACGTCGACGGGCCGCCCCGACGCAGCGGTGAAGTACATCTGCCGGTCGCCGTTGAGGTTGTTGAACCTGCGGTCTGGCAGGCAGCCCTGCTCCTCGAGGAACGTGGCGGTCGCCTTGCGTCCTTTGGACAGGCAACCGAAATCCATATCCTGTCCGGGCCGCAGCCTGGGCGGCAGGTCCGGAGTGAGCACCCGGACGGCGAGACCGCCGAGCAGCTTCAGCCCGACGCCGGCCTCGCGCGCTGCCTCGGCCAGGGCGATCGCCTCGGGCAGCGGATCGTCGGCAACTGCTTCTGGCACTTCACCAGGCTGAACTCCCACGGCTGCTCCCGCACGGCGACGAGTCAAGGCGTCAACCGCACAATACAGCGGAGTCAGGGCGAAGCAGCCGTGCTGACGCGCAACGCGAGTGGACAGGGTCGCTGCTGACGTTGCGCTAGGACGGCCCGTTCCGGCAGGACTACCGCGGCGGCAGTCCTATTCCGGCCCGTCCCCTTTCATCCGCATGCTGGCCCTTGCCTTCGGGGGCGGTTGCCGCGGTAGCCCCAAGGCCGGCAGTCCGATAACTCTCTGCAGCGGCGGGAGCACGCTGGCCGGGAATCGGGTGCACCCGTTCCCCTGGGATGGGCTCGAGCTGTCGGCCGCCATCGACTGCCATGAAGGCGCCACCAGCGACCTCCGAGCGCGGCGGTACACCGTGGTGCTTCCACCTGGGATGCCTGTGCGCATACAGGACAATTGAGATCCAGAACGTCAGAGATGCCGCAATGACAATCGGCATCACAAACAGGCTAGTAGTCGATCCTGACATGACGGTCCACCCCCGCTCCGCGCCATGTCCTGGTACGGGGCATACCCCCAGATGGGATTCCGTACCGCCAGACGCAGCGGGCACACGCTGCTAGTTTGCCTTGGATGAAACTCGCAAAGCGGGCGCCGAAAGCCGGGAAACCGACGGGGTGTGCTGTCGCCTATGCGGCGGGGGCCTAAATCCGGAGCTGGCTCGAGCCGGAGCCTCCGGTCAGGGCACCAGCCCGGCCTCATAGGCGGCAACCACGAGTTGCGCCCGGTCCCTAGCCGCCAGCTTTGTCATGGCTCGGCCGGCATGTGTCTTGACCGTCGACTGGCTGACGTACAACTGGCTTGCGATCTCCTCGTTGGACAAACCGGTCCCGATAAGCCGAACCACCTCCCGTTCCCGCGGCGTCAGCTCCGACACCCCGGGAACGGGGCGGACCCTGCGGACTTGGGCACTGAACTCGGCGATCAGCCGCCGCGTCACCGCAGGTGATAGCAGCGCGTCGCCGCCCGCAACGACTCGAACCGCCCTGATGAGCTCGGCGGCGTCGGTGTCTTTGAGCAGGAATCCGGCTGCGCCGGCCCGCAGGCCCTCGAAGATGTACTCGTCAAGCTCGAATGTCGTCAGGATGACGACGTGAACATCGGCCAGGTCGGGCCGACCGGCGATTTGCCTGGTTGCCTCGATCCCGTCCAGCACCGGCATTCGGATGTCCATCAGGAGCACATCAGGCCGCTCCCGCGCGGCTAGCCAGATCGCTTCCTCGCCGTTCGCGGCCTGGCCAGCTATCTGCATGTCCTCTTCCGCAGCGAGCAGGGCGGCGAACCCGGTCCGGACGAGCTCCTGGTCGTCGGCCAGCCCGACCCGGATCACGGCGTCCCGCCTGCGGCAGGCGCCTGGCCAGGGTCCGGCGTCTCGACCGGGGCTGGCGCCTGGCCGTCGTCCGGCACAGCCTGGCCGTCGTCCGGCACATCGGCCGGTCCAGGAAGTGCTGAGCTGGGCAGCCATGCAGCGACGCGGAAGCCGCCGTCCGGCCGCCGTCCGGCCGACAGCCTGCCGCCGAGGGCGTGCGCGCGCTCGGTCATTCCGGTGATGCCGTTGCCGGCTTGCGCCGTGGCCGGTGACCTGGCCGGCCCGGCGTCGTCGATCTGGACGAGGACGCCGTCCGCCTCGTAGCTGACGAGGACATCTGCCGCGCGGCTGGCGCTGTGCCGGGCGGCGTTGGTGAGCGCTTCCTGGACGATGCGGTAGGCGGCGAGATCGACGCTGGCAGGCAGCTGCCGCCGGTCGCCATGCTGGCGCAACCGGGACTCAAGGCCGGCCCTGCGGACGGCCGACAGGAGATCATCGAGCTGGCCGAGGCCCGGACTTGGTGCCCTCGGCGCGAGGTCGTCATCCGAGCGCAGCACACCGAGCACAGAGCGCAGCTCGGTCAGTGCCTGCCTGCTGACGTCGTGGATCGCCGTCAGTGCCTCCCTGGCCCGCTCAGGCTGGCGGTCCATCAGGTGGAGCGCAGTGTTGGCCTGGACGTTGATCACGGAGATATTGTGCGCGACCACGTCGTGCAGGTCCCTCGCGATCCGCATCCGCTCCTCGCTGGCCTGGCGGCGCAACTGGTCGGCCCGGTTACGTGCCAGCTCGGCTGCGTGGTCGCGGCGGAAGCGGACGAACTCGGCCGCCGCGAGCAAGACGAGCAACCAGGCGGCGATGCCAAGCGCCACCGCTACCGAAGCGTGACCGGCCTGGCCGATCTGCCAGGGTGGCCAGCAGCTCGCCGCGTAGCCGATGACGAGGGAGGCGATGGCAGCGAGCCGTTTGCCCGCGACCACTGCGTTGAAAAAAGCGATGATCAGCGCAATCCAGATCATCCCGGTGTGGCCGAACGCGCCCGCCGCGAGAGTAGCGCCGAGCGACGCGGCGAGTACCGCGACGGGGAACCGCCGCCGGAAGGTCAGGACCAGCCCTGCCACCGTTAGCAGCAGGTAGGCCTGCCAGCCCGGTGCTCTCCCGGACGCGGCGGACGAGTGATGTGCCCACGACCACGTCGGATGGGCCGCGCCCAGTTGCACGGCAGTCACGCCCACGGCGATCGCGACGTCGATCACCCAGCGGCGTAGTGAATCTGGCGGGCGCGGGCCAGCCTGCGCGGACTGTGTCATGACTAGTCCCGACGCTACGTCAGGGCCGCCGCTGGCCGCGTCGCCCTGCGGCTGATTTTCGGCCGCCCGCCTGCGCCTCAGGTCTACCTGCGAGCCGGCGGCACTGGCCACCGGGCCACCGTAGTCAGGACTGCGGGCCGACGACAGCCAGGCGCCTCGCTCGGCAGCATGGCTAGCGCTTGCTCTCCGGCCACGCAGCGAGAACGGTCCGGGCGGCGGGCCATAGGCAGCGGCGCAGGTGCGCCGCGTGCACCAGGAGAGGACATGTGCAGATGGCGATCATCGAGGCAACCGGCCTCACCAAGCGGTACGGCCCCGTCACTGCCGTCGACCGGCTGAGCTTTACCGTCGACGCAGGCGAGGTCGTCGGCTTCCTCGGGCCCAACGGAGCGGGCAAGACAACGGCCCTGCGAATGCTCGTCGGGCTCATCCGGCCAGACAGCGGCAGCGCGACTATCTGCGGGCGGGCGTACACCGACCTGACCGCGCCCGCGGCGCAGGTAGGCGCGGTGTTCGAGGCATCGAGCTTCCATCCGGGCCGGACGGCTCGCAACCACCTGCGGGTGCAAGCGCTGGCGGCCGATGCCGACGCGGCTCGCATCGACGACGTGCTGGCGCTCGTCGATCTCACCGGCGCCGCCGACAAGCGGCTCGGTGCGTTCTCGCTGGGCATGCGCCAGCGGCTCGGGCTGGCGACGGCCCTGCTCGCCAATCCGGACGTGCTGATCCTGGATGAACCGGCCAACGGCCTCGACCCTGAGGGCGTGCACTGGCTGCGGGACCTGCTTCGCGGCATGGCAGCGGACGGCATCGCAGTGCTGGTATCGAGCCACATTCTTGCCGAGGTCGCGCAGACCGCCGATTCGGTCATCATCGTCAACCGCGGGCGCCTGGTCACCCAGGCACCTATGTCCCAGCTCACGGAGAGCGCCGCGCTTGAAGACGTCTTCCTGGGTCTCACCGCCGCCGAGAGCGACCGCCAGTCCAACCGCCAACCGGCACCGGAGGCATTGAAGTGACCACGCTCATCCGGATGGAGCTGCTGAAGCTGCGCACCACGCGGCTGACCTATGGCCTGTTTGCCACCGCGGCAGGCCTCACGATCGCGTTTTCCGTGCTCGAGGCGGCCAGGGCGGGAACGAGTGCGGTGGCGCCGCTGAACACTGCAGCGGGCCTGAACGCAGTGATCACCGGGGGCGTCTGGACCCTCTTGCTGGCCGCAGTGCTCGGTGTCACGGTCTCCAGCGGAGAGTTCCGGCACGGCACTGCTACCGCGACTTATCTAACCGTCCCGCAACGTAACCGGGTGCTCGCCGCGAAGTCCGTGGCAGCCGCGTGCGCCGGAGCGGTGTTCGGCTTCGCCGGCTGGCTCATCGCGACGGGCGTGGGACTCGGTTTCGTGATCGGCCACGGCTACGCCGAGCCGATTGGCGTCGCGACCATGGCGAGGTACGCCGCCGGCCACGTCCTGGCGGGCGCACTGCTAGCCGCCATCGGCGTCGGCCTCGGCTCGCTGGTCCGGTCCCAGCTGGCCGCGGTGATGGGCGTGTTCGTCTGGATGATCGTGATCGAGTCGATCGTTGGTGACCTGTTCAACGGCGTCCAGCCGTACCTGCCCTACACTGCCGCGACGACCCTGGCGGGCAGCACGCTCGGCGGTGCCGCCTTCGGCCCCGCGCACGGCGCTGTCAGCAGTTCCGGCCCGCTGCCATTCGCCGCTGCCGCAGCGCTGCTCGCAGGAGTCTGCGTCGTCGTGGCAACCGTAGCCGCGAGGACTACTGTCGGCAGAGACATCAGCTAGCCGGGAGAGCCGATGGCCGAGCCCAAACTGATCGTGAACCCGCTGAGCGGCGAGCAGATTGTGATCCTGCGAAGCGCCAGCCAGACCGGCGGACAAGTGCTCGACTGGGAGCTCAGGCTCGCGCCGGGCGGCCGGGTGCCGAGCAGCCACGCTCATCCCGCGCAGCAGGAAACCTTCACCGTGCTCGAGGGAACAATGCGTTTCCGCGTCGGCTGGCGCCGCATCATCGCGCGGCCAGGGCAACGCGTGCTGGTCCCGCCCGGCACGGTGCATCACTTCGCCAACGCCGGCCCGGTCACTGCGAGGGTCGCGGTCGAGTCGAGGCCAGCCCTGCGCATGGAGGACCTGCTTGAGATCGCGGCCGCGCTGGCGCAAGACCAGCACGCCGCTGGCCGGGCCCTGCCACGGCCGCTGGACCTGGCGCTGTTCATGACCGAATTCGAGCGCGAGATAGCGGCCCCGTACCTGCCGCGCAGCCTTGTCCGCCTGGTCATGCGGGCGATCGCGCGGGCCGGCCGCCGCGCCGCCGCCGCCAGGCAGGCCTCCAGCTCAGCCAGACAAGTCTCCAGTCCCGCCAGGCGAGCCCCTGGAACCGCCCGTGTCCGCAATTGAGGTCACCCACCTGGTCAAGCGTTACCGGGGCGCGGATCGCAACGCCGTGGACGGGATCAGTTTCCAGGTCGCCAGCGGCGAGTTCTGCTGTCTGCTCGGGCCGAACGGCGCCGGGAAGACCACCACGATTGCCATCCTCACGACCACGCTGGAGCCGACCTCGGGTGCAGTCCGGATCTCCGGCCGCGATATCGCAGCCGATCAGGCGGGCGTGCGCCGCCAGATCGGCGTGGTCTTCCAGCAGCCGGCACTGGACCAGAACCTCACCGCCGAGGAGAACCTCCGGCTGCACGCCCTGCTGTACGGGCTGTACCCGTGGCGGCCGTTGTACCGGATGATGCCGGCTGGCTACCGGACCCAGGTAGCCGAAGTAGCCGGCCTTCTCGGAATATCTGACCTGCTCGGCCGGCCAGTCAGGTCACTGTCCGGCGGCCAGCGACGGCGGCTGGAGATCGTCCGGGCACTCATGCACCGGCCCGCCGTCCTGTTCCTGGACGAGCCGACAGCAGGCCTGGACCCGCAGAGCAGGCGCAGCCTGTGGGCTTACTTGCGCGCGGCCCGGTCGCAGTTCGGGACAACTGTCCTGCTGACCACGCATTACCTGGAGGAGGCCGAAGCAGCCGACGCGGCCTGCGTCATCGTGGCCGGTCGGATCGTCGATCGCGGCAGTCCGGCGGAACTCAAGCAGCGCCACGGCACCAGCTCCCTTGAAGACGCCTACCTCACCCTGGTCGGCGACGCGGAATGCGAGCGGGAATGACGGCCAGGCCAGGCCAGCCAGGCCTGCGCCGGCCCGGAGCCGGCCCGGCCCGCGCGACAGGTGGGCCGGGGCCGGCCGGCCGCGATAGCCACGTGAGCCGGGCAGCGGCCGAGGTCAGCGCGCTGCTCGCGATAGCCCAGCGAGATGTCATCAAGCTGCTCAGGGACAGGCTGCGGCTCGCGGTGAATCTGGCGTTCCCGGTGTTGTTGATCGCCGGTCTTGGCGGGCTGCTGCAGGCAACCGTTGGCAAGGTCACTGGCCTGAGCACGATCACGCTGTCGTTCACCGGAGTGCTGGCAGCGAGCTTGTTCCAGTCCTCGGCGGCCGGGATGATCTCGATAGTCGAAGACCGGGAGAACGATTTCTCCCGCGAGCTGTTCATCGCCCCGGTCTCGCGGCTGACGCTGCTGGCCGGCAAGATCGCCGGAGAGAGCGCGGTCGCGCTCAGCCAGGGCGTGCTCATCGTCGCGTTCGCGTTCGTTTTCGGGGTCCGGATGACCGGCTGGCAGTTGCTCGGGCTGGCTGGTACCGGCCTGGTGTGCTGCCTGCTCGGCGCCGCGTTCGGGTTGGCCACGATCGCTGCGCTGCCGAACCAGCGGTCCGCGATGCAGATCTTCCAGTTCCTGATCATCCCGCAGTACGTGCTCGGCGGCGTGCTGGTGCCGCTGACCACCGCGCCGCGGCTGCTGGCAGACATTGCCTGGCTGATGCCGATGCGCTACTGCGTCGAGCTCGCCAGGGCAGCGTTCTACGCGGGGCTGCCCGGCTATCACCGCGTCGTCGCCGTTAGCGCCGGCGTTGACCTGGCTGTCATCGCCGCATTGACCGTGACGTTGCTTGCCGCGGGCGGCGCGTTGTTCAGTTACCGCGAGCGCGTCAGGTAGCCGGCTGGCCCTCCGCCAGCACTCGTTCGAACGCCCTCAGGTAGCTGTCATCACCCTGCTGCTTGCGCAGCAGCCAGTACTCCGCACCCCAGAACAAGTAGGCCCACAGGCCGGGCGGAACGCTGCGGCCAAGCCGGATTGCGGAGTTGTAGTTGTCAATAACGTGCTCGGGCAGGCAGCTAAACATGGCGCGGCCCGGCGTGCTCGGCGGCGTCGTCACGGTCTCCCATGGCTCGCCTTGACCCTCGGTGACCATGATCTGCCGGCCGGAGCTGACCACGCCGCGGCAGTAGCGGATACTCGCGCTGCGGACCAACCGGGCGTTGCTGCCGGCCAGGTAGGCGGTCACCGGCCCGAGCCGGACCAGCCCGTGCCGGGGGTAGAAGTCCAGGCCGACGATGTCCGCCAGCCTGGCCGCGACGGCCAGCGAGTCGCCCTGGTCCCTGGTGCGCCACTGCTGCTGCAGCCTGACCGGCATGGATGTCGGCAGGAACCCGTTCAGGACGATCGGCCTGGACTCGTCGGCGGCGCGGACCGCGGCGACCTCGGCAGCGACGAAGCCGGCCGCCAGCCGCCACGAATGCTCCATGCCGAGCGGGTCAACGGCGTCGTGCTCGATCTGCCAGCCGACGATCGCCGGGTGCGCCCGGTACCGCTCGACTACCCCGGTAACGAAGCCGGCCGCCGCGTCGAGCAGCGCCCGGTGCGCTCCGTCGCCGATCAGCTGACCCTCCGGCAGCGGAACAGGCAGGTGATGGGCGGGAACGAAGAACTCGGGGTAACCGAAGGCCTTCACTGCGCCGACGCACAGCATGATCTTCTTGCCCGCCCGGGCAGCTGCGTCAAGCTGCTCGTCGAGCACGGCGGTATCGAAACCGCCAGGCTCCCGCTCGATCTGGTTCCAGTACGCGGCGAGCCGGATCAGCGGGAACGGATACGGCAGCAACTCCATCAGTGCCCGCCGCGGATCGAGCCCGAACTCGCGCGCCTGCAGCGGCCGGAAGCTGATGCCAAGCAGCGTGCTCCCGGCTGCCTCAACCGGGGCCCGCGACCACCGGCTACTGAGCGGCTGGCTCGGTCTGGCGACCCGTAGCTCAGCCAGTACCGGGATAACCGACGCCGCACGTGCTGCCAGGTTCATCGCGCCACCGCGCCCCGGCCCTGGTTACCTGCCACGCTGACCATGCTGTCGCAGGACAGTGCCGGACGCGTCATACTTGCGGCCACTTCCGGCTGCACCTGCAGACGACGGCCAGGTCCGTTTCAGCTGAGCGGTTCGCGCAGCCAGGGCTGCTGCCATGCCGGGCAGCCGGACACGAGCGCATCAGCCTCCGGCGGTCCCCACGTCCCGACTGCGTACCGGCGCACCGGCGGCGGATAGGCCACCAGCGGCTGCAGGATTCGCCAGCTCTCCTCCACCGCATCCTGGCGAGCGAACAGCCGGTCATCGCCGTTCAGCGCGTCGTAAAGCAACCGTTCGTACGGCGCTGGCGGTTCACCCAGTTCTCGCGCGAAGGCTGTGTCCAGCCGCACCGGACGCCACGCCCGTTTCTCGTCGAGCCCGGACAACTGCAACCGGAGGCCAGGATCGGGAGCGATGCGCAGAACGATCTGGTTTCCCTCGACCCGGGCGGCGTCAGGCAGGAACCGTAGCCGGGGAGTGTGACGGAGCATCAGCCGTACCTCGGTGTCGCGGACCGGCAACTGTTTGCCAGCCCGGATGAAGATCGGCACCTTGGCCCACCGCCAGCTATCGATGTCCAGCCGCAGTGCGACGAAAGTCTCCGTGTCCGACCCTGGGGCGACCCCTTGAACCTGCTGGTAGCCGTCGTACTGGCCGCGCACGCAGCGCTGCGGGTCCGCTGGCAGCACCGCCTTGAGCGCCTCGACCTTCTTGTCCCGCAGGTCGTTTGCCGACGGCCCGACGGGCGGCTCCATCGCCACCAGCGCCAGCACCTGCAGTACGTGGTTCTGCACCACGTCCCGCAGCGCCCCGGTTGTGTCGTAGAACCGCCCGCGATCACCGACCCCGAAGTCCTCGGCCATCGTGACCTGAATGGCCTCGACGCTGACGCGCTGCCACAGATCGGCCATGGCGACGTTCGCGAACCTCAGGTACTCGATCTCGATCACCGGCTCCTTGGCCAGAAAATGATCGACGAGCAGGAGCTGCCGCTCGTCGAGGACCTGGCGCAGCCGAGCGCTCAGCTCCTGCGCCGACGCCAGGTCCTGCCCGAACGGCTTCTCCACCGCCACCCTGGCATCTCCGAGCAGGCCGAAGGCATCGAGGCGTTCCACGATCGGCGCGAACAGCGATGGGGGAACAGCCAGGTAGTACAACGGTCGCCGCGCTCCCGACAGCTGGACTGCCAGCGCCTTGTACAGTTGCGCATCGGTCGCGTCGCCGACCAGGTAGGTCAACCGCCCGGCCAGCCGGGAGAACACCGCCTCGTCAGGCGGTTCACCAGAGTCCTCGATTGCCCGGCGCGCCCGCCGGGCTAGCTCGCCAGTAGTCAGCGGGTCGGGCGCGATGCCTATCACCGGGCAGGTCAGGGCGCCACGACGTTCCAGCCGGTAGAGCGCCGGGAAGGTCATCTTCCGCGCTAGGTCCCCGGTGATCCCGAAGATCACCAGCGCGTCCGCGGCCCATCCGGGTCTTGACAGCGTCATGGCCGCTCGCAGTCGATTGAGATGGCCCCGTACCTTTGGTTGAGCAGGTACCCGTCTTACCTTCACGGTGAACGGGCAACCGGCCAGGATCAACGGGATGGTCAGGCGTGGCATAGCCGACATATTGCAAGGCTTGTCGCAATAGTTAGACATATCCAAAAAGTGCCAGGCCCTCTATTCCGGCAATGGCCGGACATGCATAAGAAGCAGAGTTCCCGCGCGCATCCGAAGCACGTACGCTGACGGGATGGTGAGAGGGCAGGGCTCGCTGGATACTGTCGCTTGCGGTTGCGTTCAGGCGTGGTTGCCAGGGCAAGGCATCTGAGGGGTGGCTCTAACAGCCCCGCAGCTAATTGACCGAGATGATCTTCTCGCCTCTCTTGATCGTGCTGCGGCGGCGAGAGTTACCATCATCTCGGCTCCGGCCGGCAGCGGTAAGACGTCATTGTTGCGTGCCTGGGCAGACGGCCCGGGTCAGTGCTATCGGCTTGGCGTCACGCAAGTGCGGCGCGACCAGCGCGACGCGCAGCAGTTCTGGCTAGCCCTGCTGCAGGCGGTACGGCAGGCGAACGGCACGGCGAGCAGCGCAGAGCTTCCGGCAGCGACGCCTGATTTCAATGGCCCGGCCATGGTGCGGCGGGTGCTCTCGGAGCTCACAGTGCACCCCGACCGCACGTGCCTCGTCATTGACGATCTGCACGAGCTGACCTCATCGGATGCGCTCGGTCAGCTCGCGGGATTGCTGGCGGACCTTCCCCCCCATGTGCACGCGATTCTGGCAACTCGCCACGATCTCCCGCTGCGCCTGCACCGGCTGCGCCTGACGGGCGAACTAGCGGAAATCCGGGCTGCAGATCTGCGCTTCAGCCTGCGCGAGACCCGTGAACTGCTCGATGCCTCGGGACTTGCGCTATCAGAGACCGGGGTTGCGCTGCTGCATCACCGCACCGAAGGGTGGGCAGCGGGACTGCGGCTTGCCGTGATCTCCCTGGCTGGCCACCCTGACCCGGAGCGTTTCGTCGCCGAGTTCTCAGGTACCAGCCGCACGGTCGCCGAGTACCTGATAGCCGAGATGCTGGACCGTCAGCCGGAGGAAGTTCGGCAGCTGCTGCTGCGTACTTCCCTGCTCGATCGCGTCAACGGGGAGCTGGCGGATCTAATGACGGGCCGCCTCGGCTCGGAACGGATCCTGCTCGACCTCGAAGATGCCAATGCTTTCGTAGTTTCGCTTGATTCTGACCGGACCTGGTTCCGCTACCACCACCTGTTCGGGGACCTGCTCCGGCTGGAGTTGCGCCGGACGCAGCCCGAGGACGTACCGGCCCTGCACCGGCTGGCCGCGGGCTGGCTCACCCGGCATGGCCAGATTGTCGACGCCATCCGCCACTTGCAGGCGGCGGCCGACTGGTCCGACGCGGCGAGGCTGCTCGCCGATCACTCGTTCAGCCTGACGCTCGACGGGGGAACGCAGACCATTCAGGTGCTGCTGGGCTCGTTCCCTCCCGGTGCCGCCACGGATGGTCCCGATCTGGCTCTGGCGCGCGCGACGACGAACCTCATCCAGGGGCGCCTCGACGAGGCGGCCGCCCACCTGGCGGTTGCGGAGTCCTGCGTCGGGACGGTCCCGCCTGATCGCCAGCGCCGCCTCCGGGTGGCTACGGCGGCGCTGAAACTGTGGCTGGCGAGACGGCGTGGTCACCTGGCCGGGGTCATCGAGCAGGTCAAGTTCCTCGCCGCGCCGGTGACCGGGCAGTCCGGCAACGACGTCGCGCTCGACTATGACCTGCGAGCTGTGGCGCTGATGAACCTGGGAACAGCCGAGGCGTGGTCACTGGGAAACCGGGACGGTGAGCTCCACCTTCGGGAAGGCGCTGACCTGGCACACAAGATCGGCCGACCCTACCTTGAAGTCGCATGCCTCGCAGAGCTCGCTTTGGCGTCGAAGATTGAACCCTTCGCCACTGCGCGGCGGCACTGCGAGGAGGCGATAGCGCTCGCCGAGCGACACGGCTGGAGCACTGAGCCCATCGCCGCGCCCGCGCTGGTGACACTGGCCGGCGTGCTGGTCTGGACCGGTGAGTTCGACGAAGCCGAGCGATGGCTGCAGCGCACCGAACTGGCGCTGCAGACAGACAGCGGCCCCGCCATCAGGCTGCTGCTCCACCTGACGGCTGGACTCCTCGACGCTGCCCGCGGCAGGCTCGATAAGGCGCTAGGGGAGTTCGTCGCGGCCGGAAGCATGCAAGCGCAACTCGCCGACTCGCATGCACTGGCGAGTCAGCTGGCCGGCTGGACGGTTGGCACGCAAGCCCGTCTCGGGATGCTCGGCGACGCCCGCGCCTCGCTCGCGGCGCTTGATGACGAGCAAGGCAGGTCTGGCGAGATCTGCAACGCGCGCGCGATGATCTGCCTAGCAGAGGGCGATCCGGCCGGGGCGCTCCGCGAACTGCAGGATGTTCTCGGCGGCACGGCGCCGGCCGTCGGTTACGTGACGGTCGTGGGGGCTCACCTGCTGGCCGGCCTCGCCTACCGTGAGCTCGGCGATGGGCATGCGGCGAGCGAGGCTGCTGAGTGCGCCCTGGCACTCGCCGAGGCTGACAGGCTGATCCTCCCGTTCGCGATCACCGGCTCGCGGGATTTGCTCGAGGCAATACCCCGGCATCAGACAGCTCACGCCGCGTTGCTCAGTGCCATCCTCGACGTCCTGCGCGGCTCATCCCCGCCGTACCAGGGATCGTCCTCGTCACCGCCGGCCGAGCAACTCAGCCCGACCGAGCTTAAGGTTCTGCGGTATCTCCCGACGAATCTGTCCAGGCCTGAGATCGCAGCCCAGCTGTCTGTTTCGGTAAACACCGTGAACACTCACATCCGAAACATCTACGCAAAGCTCGGGGCGCAGGATCGTTCCTCTGCAGTAGAGCGCGCGCGTGACCTGCGGCTGCTATCGGCGAGCTTCGCCCGTTAGCGCTCTCACCTGATCCTGGCGATGCTGGCTCACCCGGCCGCGCCTAACCATCGTGGCATGCACCCGGGATCTGCTGTGTACAGCATCAGGATCAGGGGCCACCTAGGCGCGACGTTGCTTTCCGCGTTCCCGGCGATGGTCTCAGAGCACCAAGACCCGGTAACCATTCTCACCGGAAGGCTGGACAAGTCCGCGCTCTACGGCGTCCTGGCTGAAATTGAGGCGCTGGGTCTCGACCTCCTCGACGTCCATCAACTCCCGCCGGAAGGCCAGTCACCAGAACCAGATGACAACCGCTCACCGTGACGGTCCGCAGCACGGGTATGCGTCCGCCAGCAATCACCAGAAAGGACCACCCGTCATGGTCAAGTCAACGCCTGCATCGAGAACACACGCGCGGCTTGAGCACGCGGACGGTGACGGGCAGGGTCCTCGAAAGAAGGGAGCGGCTTCCGCAGCCGAGGATCGTAGCCACGCCGCTTGGCTGCGCCGGGCACGGAGCTATCTTCGCGACGCCGATCCCGTGCTGGCGCAGCTCATCGATGAGCGGCCCGCCTTCGACCCCAAGGCATGGATGAGGCAACTCCCGCCGATGGACCTATTTGGCGCTTTGCTGTTTCAGGTCACCGGCCAGCAACTTTCAGTTCCGGCCACCCGCCGCACGCTTGCCCGCATCGAGGCGTTGTTCGGCGGGCGCCTGCCAGCCGCGGCTGAGCTGATGAGCACGGAACCGGCCAGACTCCGCGATGCCGGACTCTCCTGGCGGAAGACCAGCACGCTCCGCGACCTCGCTACGCGGCTCTCGGACGGCAGGCTGGACCCGGAAGTTCTGAGCACCCTGACAGACGATGAGCTGATGGCGGAACTGACCGCGATTCCTGGCATCGGGCCGTGGACCGTGCAAGGCGCGCTCATCATCGCGCTCGGCCGGGAAGACATCGTTCTGCCGGGTGACCTCGCGCTTCGCAAAGCAGTACGAGCCGCCTACCAGCTAGACCACCTTCCGGCCGAGCAGGAGGTCCTCGCCATCGCGGAGAAATGGCGACCCTATCGCAGCCTAGCGACCAGCTACCTGTTCTCCGCCGTCTTCAGCGGTTAACCCGGCTGACCTGACGCTGTAGATGGAAAGCGGCAGGAACTTCGATGCCAGCCTCAGACGCGCTCGAATCACCATCATCCGGTGAGGAGCTATCACCTTCCCTAGAGCAAGCCTTGGGCTACTAGCGCAGGGTGCACGGCCGCCAAGGGGACGTGCCAACATTCCAGGGAGATACCGTGACATCACCAGCCTCCGGCGCCGACGGCGCCGCAGACCTGCCCGACTACGCCCCCATCCCGCGGTCAGCGCTCGGCCCGGCGCTCAACGACCAGCGATACTACGTCGGGCGCGTGGAGCGGAACCTGTACTGGGTCACCGACGGCGTCTACAACTCGGCGTTCCTGACCACCCGCGACGGCGTCGTAGTGTTCGACGCGCCGCCGAGCATCGGCCCGAACCTGCGCCTGGCGGTCGACGAGATCGCCGCCGCCAACGGGGTGACCAACCGGGTCACCCACCTGGTCTACTCCCATCACCACGCCGACCACGCCGGCGCGGCCGCGCTGTTCGACGGCGACGTGGTCCGAATCGGGCACGAAGAGACCCGGCGGCTGCTGCTGCGCGACAACGACCCGGCCAGGCCGCTGCCGGAGATCACCTTTGCCGACCGCTACACCCTCGAGGTCGGCGGCGAGCGCGTCGAGCTGGCCTGGCACGGCCCCAACCACACGCCAGACAACATTTACATCCACTTCCCCGGCCACGACACCTTGATGTTCATCGACGTCGTCAACGCCGGCTGGGTGCCCATTTACAACGTCAACCTGTCCGAGGACGTTCCCGGCTACATGGCCGCCCCCGCCATCGCGCTGGACTACCCGTGGACACACCTCATCAGCGGGCACCTCGGCCGGCTCGCCACCCGCGACGACGTCGCGGTGCACCAGCAGTACATCGCCGACATCGAAGCCAGCGCCAGGGAAGCGCTGGCCGCGGTCGACCCGGTCCCCTTCTACGTGGCGGCCGGGGAGAACTTCTGGGCCGGGGTCAAAGCCCACCTCGACACCGTCACCGAACGCGCCACCGCGCCCGTCGTCGCCAAGTACACCGGCGTGCTGGCCGCCGCCGACATCGAGGTGTTCACCTCTACCACCACGTTCCAGATCATGCAGTCGCTGCGCCTCGACCGCGGGCTCGGCGTCAGCCGACCGGTTCAGCCCTGATCGCTTTGCGGCTGGGCCGGCGCTAGCCGGCCCAGCCGCAGGCCTAGCAGTTGGAGAGGCGCCACGATGGTCAGCTCCCGGCCGAGCACCGGAGGCCAGAGCGGCGTGCGGGACCGGGCTGCCCTGCTCGAGCAGAGGAGGCTGGGCGGTACCATCCCGGCGGTCATCGGCGTGCGAGGGGCCCGGCACAACAACCTGAAGGACGTTGACGTCGACGTGCCGCTGTGGCGGACAGTTGCCGTGGTGGGCGTGTCGGGATCAGGCAAGACGTCGCTTGCTATGGGCACCCCTGTATGCGGAGGGAATGCAGCGATTCCTGGAGGGCCTGAGCGCATACAGTCGCCGGCGGCTGACTCAGGCCAAGCGCCCGGACGTTGACCGCATCGAGCACCTTCCGGCCGCGCTGGCCTTGCGGCAGAGGCCGCCGATACCGGGGCCGCGCAGCACGGTCGGCACGATGTCCGAGGTGCTGAATGTCCTGAGACTGATGATGTCGAGGCTGGGTTCGCACGTGTGTCCGAACGGTCACCGCCTCGGTCCGTCAGTCAGTACGTACACCGCTGAGGTGGTTTGCCCGGTGTGCGGTGCCCGCTTCGAGCACCCGAGCGCCGAATCCTTTGCCTTCAATTCCTACGGCGCGTGCCCGGCCTGTGACGGCCTCGGCGTCCGGTCCGAGGTTGATGAGAGCACGCTGGTCGCCGACCCGGGCAAAACCATCGAGGAAGGCGCGGTGCTGCCATGGAACTCAGGCGGCCGGCGGCTGTCGATGTACGCGGCGCGCGAGCTTGGCGTCCGGCTCGACGTGCCCTACGAGTCGCTGACCGATCGGGAACGGGACATCGTGCTGCACGGCGGCCCGGTCCGGCGCCAGGTCAGGCTGCACTCGGGCCGGAACGAGCGGTCCGTGGAGCTGTCGGTCAACTACGACAACGCTGTTGCCGCAGTAGAACGCTCGCTGCGCAGCGACAACGAGCGAACCCGCCGCCTGGTGCAGCGCTTCCTCATCACTCGTGTCTGCTCGGTGTGCCACGGCACCCGGCTGCGACCGGAGGCACTTTCATCGCAGCTCCATGGCCGCAACGTGGCCGACATCAGCGCGCTCAGCCTCGCCGAACTGCGTGACTTCGCAGCAGGTCTGCCGGGCGGGCTGCCCGCCGAGCTCAGCCGGCTGACGACCGGCTTGCTCGCTGAGCTAGACGGCAGGCTTAGGCCGCTGCTTGATCTAGGGCTCAGCTACCTGACGCTGGACCGGCCAGGCGACTCGCTATCGACCGGCGAGCGGCAGCGCATCGAACTCACCTCGACGGTGCGTGCGAGCACCACGGGAATGCTGTACGTACTGGACGAGCCATCAGTAGGGCTTCACCCCAGCAATGTCGTGGGGCTGCGCAACACCATCGCCGCCCTGGCCGGGAACGGCAATTCCGTCGTCGTGGTCGAGCATGAGCGGGACCTAATCCGGTCCGCCGACTGGGTTATCGAACTCGGCACCGGAGCGGGAGCCGGCGGCGGCACGGTGATCGCGCAGGGCACGCCGGCCCAGCTTGAAGCCGACTCTCGCTCGGTGATGGGGCCGTTCCTGGCCGGAGCCGCGGCCATTCCCGATGACAGGCCGCGGCGCTCAGCCGGGAATGAGCACATCTCGATCGAGATCGCCGACCTGTACAACCTGCACGACCTCACCGCAGCCTTCCCGGTGAACCGGCTGACCGCGCTCGCGGGGCCGTCCGGAGCTGGCAAGACCGCCCTCGTGCTGGACAGCCTGGTCCCCGCCGCACGGGCACGCATTAGCGGGTCTGCGCAGCCTGGCCACGTCCGCCGCCTGGACCTGCGCGACATTCGCCAGGTCGTCCAGATTGACGCCTCGCCCATCGGGCAGAACACACGGTCCACGCCGGCAACCTACTGCGGAGCGTTCGACCATATCCGCGGGCTGTATGCCGGCTCTGCGTACGCCCGGCGACGGCGCTGGAAAGCCGGGCACTTCTCGTTCAACACTCGTGAGGGCCAATGTCCGACCTGCCGAGGGCTGGGCCACATTGACCTCGACGTGCAGTACCTGCCTGACATCGCCGTCTCGTGCCCGGCCTGTCACGGCGCCCGCTTCAATGACGCTACCCTCGCGGTCAGCGTCGACGGCCTGACGGTGGCCGACGTGCTCAGCCTGAGCGTGCGGGATGCTCTCAAGCAGTTTGCCGACCAGGCCTCCATAGCCGCGGCGCTGCGCCCCGTCAGCGAAGTCGGCCTCGATTACCTGCAGCTCGGCGAGCCCACGCCCTCCCTCTCCGGCGGCGAGTCGCAGCGGCTGCGGATCGCTTCCCGGCTGCGCAGCAGTCAGCGCAATACGCTGTACATCTTCGACGAACCCTCCACAGGCCTGCACCCACTCGACGTGGCCACCCTGGTGGCCGTGTTCGACCGGCTGCTAGCGGCCGGAGCCACCATCATCGTCATCGACCATGACCTGGACCTGCTGGCGGCCGCCGATCACCTCGTTGACATGGGGCCGGGCGGCGGCCCAGATGGCGGACACATTCTCGCGGCTGGAACCCCAGAGGAGGTCAGCCAGGCCGCGGGCAGCGTGACCGGGCCCTGGCTGGCCGATTACCTGGGCCGCCCCAGACGCTCCATCGAGCCGGATTGGCCAGCCACAGCATGGGGTAAAGACGCTCAATAGCATCGTGGGCTGATTAACACTCTGCTCACCAGTGTCTGGTGCCTCCAGTGTCACGAAGCCCGGGTGACGCGATGAAACGCTTCATTGTTGCGTGCACGACGATTGTTATGCTTCTTGCCGGCGCGGGCTGCGCTGGGTCTGCCAGTTCTGCCCACTCGGCCGACGGCCCTGCCACCTACCTGGCGAACAGCAAATCAGAGCTCGCCTTCATCCAGTGGCGGATCACGACAGGCGGCCACATCCGGGGTACGCTCACGGCCTATAACATCGCCGGCGCGGCGCCAGCCGCGTCCCTCGCGGTGAACAGCGTGCCGTTCACCGGCAGCGTCCATGGCACGTCAGTCAACCTGGCCTTCGCTCATCGGCTGTTTCTGCATAGCACGGCCTACGGAAGGCTGTCTGGCAGCAGCCTGACACTGGCCGTCCCGCATGCCGACGGAGCAATCCACCCCACGAAGTTCACCCGATCCAGCAGTTCCAGCTACAACCGCGCGGTCGCGGCGCTGCGCAGGAGCGCTCAGCACGAGAACCTGGTGGCCGCGGGAGCGGGCAGCCATCCGTCCGCCAATAGCAGGGCCGTGCAGCACAATATGCAGACGGACTTCACCTCGCTCTACCAAGCTGCCAGTCTCGCGCCGCAGGCGAAGCTCACCAACGACGTGGAACACATCGCCCGGGACGCCGCGACTGCGCGATCTCGCCTCGCGACTGAGAAGCAGGCTGCCTCCGGCGACAATCGGTACTGCACCGCGGCCTCGGCGACAGTCGGCATCTCCAGCGGGGTGAATGGCGCGGCTTTGTCGGCGCTCGGCGATCGTCAGGCCCTGAGCGCACAGATCACTGCGATCCGGATGGACATCCGGATAGCGGACGCCGACCAGCGACGACTGAGCAAGGCCGGGGTATCCGGTCCGACGTCAGGCCCGGCGCTGATCGCGACCGCCAGGTCCAGCATGGCGCACGCGATCGCGAGCGCAAACTCCTACATTGATCAGATCAACGCCGCCAGCAATCAGGCCCGCGTCGTCGCTAAGCGGATGGCTACCGGCAACTGTTCCTCGGCAGGGCAAGCCGCCTGGCAACCACCGGTTGCCCACGTCAAGTAGACCTTAGTAAGCGGCCATCGTGCGGGTCTATGGCGGGACAGGTCAGGCCCTCAGCGGGAAGTCGGCCTTACGCCGCGCGGATACGCTGACCCTCGACATGGACGGGCTTGACCCGGATCATGTGGTCGGACTCGCCCTCAACCCACGGCTTAAGACAGACCTTGGCGAGCTCTGCACGCTCAGCCTCATCGTCGACGTGGTGCGCAGCACCCGCGGCAACCACCATCCAGCCTTCGCGTGCTTCTGGATCGAGGTGATCGACCTCCACGTGGACGTGGTACTCGGCACGGGCGATGCCGGTACGCAAGTCCTCTTCGGTAAAGAAAGGCCCGTACGTGAGGAAGACGATCGAATCCTCAAAGACCTCGTACTCAAGCGGGAGCGCGAGCGGCCCGTAACGGCTGTCGTAGGCCAGATGCCCGATTCTTTCGGTTCTGAGGAGCTCCATGGATTCTGCGTCATCTATGCGCTCCACCACGCGCCGACCAGTTCCGCCCGAGCAGGGGGACGTATCCCCACTGTCAAGATTGAACTGTGCCTTGTTGTCAGGCATACCCACGACGTTAGCCACCGGCAGCGGACTGGCTCCGGGCTGGGTCCTGACACATAGCGCCCGCAACAGGCACGGACCGCTGTCCAGGACACGCTGTCAGCCCGGCGCTGTTAAGGGTGGCGCAGCGGTCGCGGACCGGGGATGCTGGTGCGGTGCCGTACGACCCGACCATCTACCTCGGCTCTGCTGCGCACTATCGCTACGGCCGTCCCGCGTACTCGCCGGAGCTCGAGGCCGTCCTGAGGCAGGAGACGGGTCTCGACGGGAACGGCCGGCTTCTGGATGTCGGCTGCGGCCCTGGCATGCTCACAATCCGCCTCGCAAATCTGTTCGGGCACACGGTCGGTCTGGACCCTGACGCCGGCATGCTCGCGGAGGGCCGTCGCGCAGCCAAGGAAAAAGGAGTCATGAACATCCGGTGGGTCCAGGGGCTAGCTGAGGACCTGCCCGCGGTCGCGCCGGGGCCGTACCGGCTGGTGACCTTCGGCCATTCCTTCCACTGGACCGACGAGCAGCCAGTGGCCGAGGCCGTCTACGACATGCTGGAGCCCCGCGGTGCGCTGGCACTCATCGTCCACACGGTGACCGGGCGGCCCCGGCCACCAGACCCTGGGGTGCCGCCGATCCCGCACGATGAGATCAACGCGCTGGTGGCGAAATATCTCGGATCTACCCGGCGCGCAGGCCAAGGTACCGTCCCGCAGCGAACCCACCGCTTCGAGGAAGTGCTCGCCCGCACTCGCTTTGGTCGTCCGCAGCAGTTCTTCGTCCCGGGCATCCCCGACCTGGTGCGAGATAGCGAGAGCGTCCTGTCGGGCTACTTTTCCCTCTCATACTCGGCACCGCACCTGTTTGGTGATTGTCTTGACGACTTCGCCAGGGAGGTGCGGGAACTGCTCGCGAGCCGTTCTGCCAAGGGCGTTTTCTGGGACTGGCCGGGTGACACCGAGCTGGTAATAGCCCGCAAACCCGGCTGAACAAGCGGCGGGGCCATCCCCTGCGTGGGGTAAATGGTCGCGAGTCCATGGCGCAACGGCGGCGAACAGGCGACTGGTACAAGCCGCCAAGTCGGCAGGATCTTGCCGCGCTTTCCGCGGTTACGCTCATACCCAGCGGGCAGGACCGGGCCGGAAGGACGGTGCAGGTGGCCGGGCGGACGGTGCGACGGCGAGTCCAGCGAGTCACGCTGCCCGCGACCGGGAAGCCTGGCGGTGTCGCGGACCGCGCAGATGTGCTCGCGGCCGAGGAGCCCCTCGGCATCAGGGTCGACGGCACTGCGCTCTCCATGACCATGCGCACCCCCGGCGATGACCTCGAGCTGGCGGCCGGGTTCCTCGTCAGTGAAGCCGTCGTCAGCTCGCCGTCGGAGATTGCCGGGATGAGGGTCTGCGACGGTGCCACTTGTGGCCACGCCGGGCATAACGGGCTCGGCAACATCGTGGACGTGACCCTGGCTCCAGGAGTCACCATCGCCGCCAGCGCGCGCCGCGGCTTCCTCACCACCAGTGCCTGCGGCGTCTGCGGTAAGGCGAGCATTCAGGACATTTGCGTCCTGCCGCAGGCAGCGGTAGCCGCCGATCCGGTCCGCGTCGGGCCGGAGGTACTGGCCGCGCTGCCGGACCGGCTCCGCGCCGCGCAGCGGGTGTTCGCCAATACCGGCGGGCTGCACGCGGCTGGCCTCTTCACTGCCGAAGGCGAGCTGATCACCGTCCGCGAGGACGTCGGCAGGCACAACGCAGTCGACAAAGTGGTCGGCTGGGCGTTGCTGGCCGG
>DASXIA010000514.1:0-6697 GCA_036488155.1 Streptosporangiaceae bacterium
GCACGAATTCCCAGACGCCGTACACCAGCACGGCCGTGCCGATGAGTGGCACGATCACGTGCCGGACCGGCCGGAATGCCGCGCGGTCTGTCGCCAGCACATGCAGCGGCAGCGCGATGTTGGCCAGCAGATAGACGATCAGGATCGGCACGGTCCCGATGCCGGCCTCGTCGGAGAAGATTGACACGGCGTTGCCGTGCAGCGCGAAGAACGGGATCACGACCAGCAGAACGGTCAGCCCGGTGTAGATCGCCACGGACGCCCACGGCACCTTCGTCCGGCTCACCGTGGCCATGGACGGGGGCAGCAGCCCGGCCCTGGCGCCGTTGAAGGTGATCCGGGTCTGAGAGTTGGCCGCGGCGATGAAGCATCCGAACGAACTGGTGAAGCCGACGATGCCGATGAACCAGTCGAACCAGCTGCTGAAGTGCCGGGACAAGTCGAGGAACGGCGTGGCCTCGGCCGGGCTGCCAAGGAAGTTGACGCCGGCGACCGTTCCCTTCCAGTCCGCGAAGCCTGCAACTGCAGCCCACGTGGACAGCACGTAGAGCACAGTGATGATCGCGACCGACGAGAAGACAGTGATCGGGATGTAACGACGCGGATTCCGCGACTCCTCCGCCAGTGCGCCGGAGTTCTCCCAGCCGATGAAACCGGACACGGCCAGCGCGAACGTCAGGCCGACCAGCCCGCGGAATCCGCCGGGTGAGCCGCCGCTCGCGTGAAACGGCGCGCCGAGGTGGCCGTGGACCTGCGTTAGCACCACAACCGAGAGGATGACCAGGCCGAGTGCCTCGCTGCAGAACATGATGAACGACGCCCGGGCCGAGATGACCACGCCGCGCAACAGCAGCGGGACGGCCAGCGCGATGCCGGCGAGCGTGACCGCGAGCCAGCCGGCATTGCCCCAGCCGAACAGCGACGACACCCACGAACCCATGAAGACGACGACAGCCCCGATCGTGACCGGGTAACAGATCACGAGCAAGTAATAGGAAACGCCCGCGAGCACCGAGCCGGTCCGCCCCGCACGAGCGCCGATTCCGCGGCCGATGAACGTGACGAACGATCCCGCACTCGGTATCGACTTAGAGAACTCAGACATCGTGTTGCCCGTTGCCAGAATGGCGATCCCAGCGATCAGGAACGCCCATGGTGCCTGCGCTCCCATCGCGACGACGACCAGCGTGATGGACAGGAATATGCCCTCGACCGGCGCCAGGTTAGCCAGCGTCGAGGAGATGGTGTCGAACAGGCTGAGCGCGCCGCGCGCCAGGTGCGCCTCGCTGACCTGAACCGGTTGCACGGCCACTGGCTGGCCGGCTGGCTCGTCCGTAGTCGCCATCGCACGTCCCTTCCCGACTTTGCTGGAGTATGCGAGGCCGCGGCTGGCCAAGGCAACTGTCATCAGTCCAAATCAGGGCCTTGTGGTTGGAGAATGACACAACCTACGCTGATCGGCGTGCCAGGTAATGGCGTCATCACCGTCGAGGATTTACTGCGGTCCCCGGCCCTGCAGCTGCGGCTAATCGCGGGAGAGTCGGGAATCTCCCGGCGGGTCGCATGGGCGCACGTGAGCGAGCTGGAGGATCCGACCCCCTGGCTCTGCGGATCGGAAATGATCATGACCACTGGCATGGCGATTCCGCGCAGCGCCCACCGCCAGTGCGCCTATGTCGAGCGGCTGGATGACGCTGGTGTGGCGTGCCTGGCCGTGTCGGAGGGGATGTTCGTGCCGCCGCTCACCCGTGCGTTGCGCACAGCGGTGGCCGAGCGCGGGTTTCCGGTGGTCGAGGTGCCGATCCCGGTGCCCTTCATAGCGATCTCCCAGGAGGTTGCCGCCGCCGCGCAGGGCGACGTGGGCGCTCGGGTGAACGCGCAGTTGCGCGTGTTCGGGGCCGTCCAGTGGCTGGCGGCGGGACGACTCAGCGCGCGGGAGATCTTCGGTCGGCTCGAGCGGCTGTCGGGCTACTCGCTCTACGCGTGCACACTCCAGGGCGCCCCACTGCTCGACGGCGTGCCGGTCCCGCTGCCCGAGCACGCGGATCTGATGCCGCGTACGCTCCCGAGCCCGCCGACCGTGCCCGGCGGATATGTGCTGCCGGTAGCCGGCCCGCGCGGACCGGCCGGCTACATCCTGGCGCTGGAGTCACCGGGGGCAGCCCCGGCCGGCGTCTCGGTAGTGCAGCACATCGCTACGGTCGCCGCGCTGCAGCTATCGATGCTGGCGCACGAGCGGGAGATACTACGCCGGCAGGGCGCCGAGACCTTGGCGGAGATGCTGCAAGACGCGCTGGAACAGGCCGCCGTCGCTCGCCGCCTGGTGGCAAGCGGCTTCGTCATGGACAGGGCTCTGCGCCTAGCCGTCGTCGGCCCGGTGGCGGGACGTGATGCACCTGGTGACGACAGCCTGGCAGATGCACTTGCCGGATCCGGTGCCCCGCATCTGATGCTCCGGCAGGGCGGCGAACTATTCGTACTGATCCACGACGGTGCGGCGATGGCGGTGCTGACTGCGATTCAGGACGCGACAGTCGGAATCAGCCGCGCGTTCCCAGCCGGCGCGCGCCTGACCGTGCCACGGCGCGAGGCAGAATGGGCGCTCGCCCGCGCGGCCGAGGCCGGGCGGCCGGCCATGATGTATGGCAGTGACCCGACTCAGAAATGGCTGACCGGCGACTCCGGCGACTTGGCAGCGCTGGCCGCAGAAGTGCTCGGACCCGTCGTGCTTTATGACGTGGCCCATGCGGGTGAGCTGGTGCCATCCGTTCGCGTCTGGCTCGAGCATGATCGCCACACCGAGCGTGCCGCGCATGCCCTGCACATCCATCCGAACACGCTGCGCTATCGCGTGCAGCGTTTTGAGGAGATCGCCGGCCGCAGTCTGTCTTCGACCGCGTCGCTTGCCGAGGTGTGGCTCGCCCTTCGCGCAACGGCCGACGCGCCAGCCGGCCAAGCGCCGGGAAGTCACCGGAGCGACGGCACGCAAGCGCCGCATTGACGATCGAGCCGGCGTCCAGGTCTGGGATACCGGGCGTTCGTCGTGACCGAGGGGAACGCCCGCTTGGCAGCGCGGTGGAACTGTCCGGCACGGCAGCACTGGGCGCCGGCTCCCTGCTGCCGAGCCCAGCGAGGTCCTGGCCTGGGAGATGCGCGCCGCCCTAAGCCTGCCTGCACGCTGAGTGCTGAGCCGAGGGACTGGAGTGACACATCGCGCGCTGCTGTGACTTGAGTCAACCACTGACATATTTACAACTGCCGACGTTATGTAGCTTCGACAGCACCCGTGACTTGACAGTTCAACTTAGTACCGCCAAGATACGGGTTGAATGTTCAAGTTAAATCAAACCGGAACCTGATCAGAGAAGGTGGACAAAGGTGAATATCTCGGAACACACAGTTGCAATCATCGGTACGGGCAACCTTGGCGGCAGGCTGGCGGCGAACCTCGCGGCCGGAGGTCAGCAAGTTCTCTTGGCCGGCCGCGACCAGGAGGCCGCCAGCAAGCTGGCCTCGGATCTCGACGGCCGCGCCGAAGCGGTGAGCGTGGACGACGCGGTCGACCGGGCCGACGTGCTCGTGCTCGCCGTCTGGTTTGACACTTTCAAGCAGCTCATCGCCCAGTATGGCGAGCGGCTCGCCGGCAAAGTGATCATCGACCCGACCAACCCGGTGGCGCCGGATGGCAGCGGCGGCTTCAAGAAGATCATCGGCCAGCAGGAGTCCTCAGGCCAGATCCTTGCCAGCCTGTTGCCGGCGGGAGCCCGGCTAGTGAAGGCGTTCGGCACGCTGTCGGCCGACACACTGTCCGCGGCCGCACGGCGCGAACCCGAGCGGGCAGTGCAGTTCTACGCCGCCGACGACGAAGCGGCTGGCGACTTGGTCGCTGACCTGATCCGCGTCGGCGGCTATGAGCCGGTCCGCGTAGGCGCACTGGACCAGTCAATCCGGCTGGAGGTGTTCGGCGACCTGCACGAACTTGGCGCCCTCGGCCGGGCGGTAAGCAAGCAGCAGGCGCTGCAGGCGATCTGACTGAGGTCTGACGATGAGCACTACCAGCGGTGCACCTGTGCGTGCACGCACGCGCCGCGGCAGCCTAAGTCATTCGTATCAGTATTCTGATCCGGTGACCGAAGGGGCCCGCCGGAGGGCAGAGCCGCCGGTCAGGTGGCTGACCGAAGCGGAAGTGAACTCCTGGCTCTCCGTCGTCCGAATGATGACGTGGCTTCCCTGGTCGATTGACCAGCAGCTGCAACGTGACTCCAACCTGAGCATGGTGGAGTACCAGGCGCTGGCCATGCTGGCCGGCAGGCCAGAGCGAACCATGCGGATGAGTTCACTCGCCGAAGTCACTAACGCGTCGCTGTCGCGGCTGTCGCACCTGGTCAAACGCCTCGAGGCGCGGGGGCTGGTCCGCCGCGAGCCCGATCCCTCCGACGGACGGTTCACCAACGCGATCCTGACAGACCTGGGTTTCACGACGCTCGCCGACGCTGCGCCAGGACACGTGGCTCATGTGCGGTCGCTTGTCATCGACGTCCTGTCACCCGAGCAGCTCCGGCGCCTCGGCATGGCTGCAGACCGCATCATGTCGCGCATCGACACCTCGGAAATCAACTAGCTCGCCGAGGGCCGCCGCCGTTACAGCGCCGCGAGCCAGGGATGCGCCGGGTGTGCACGGGCGAGCAGCTCAGACAGCGTCTCGCGCTGAGCCGGGGTCATGTGCGGGACGGTTGCGTCGAAGTCTGCCCGGTCCTTCTGGCGGGCGTGCTTGGCCTTGAACAGCAGGACCAGCTCAGGGGCCAGATACGGGATGCCGTCGCGGGTGTGGTGGATGATGTCGCTGTAGCGAAGCCGGATCGTCTCGTCCCTCCGGCAGATCCAGGTGTCGCCGTCGTGTGGTTCGCGGAACACGTCGAGCAGGTAGTTGCCGGTGGCCGGATCGCGCAGCCATGTCTGGTACGTGGCAGCCAGCACGTCGGGTTTGGCGTCCTCCCAGATCCGGCCGCTGTCTACCGCGTCAAAGACGTATCCAGGGAAGCAATTGCGCACCGTGGGAAAGCTCGCGGCGGAGATCGCGATCTCGATGTCCCCGTGCTTACGCGTCTGTCCGCCGCGGAACAGATCCAGCGCCCAGCCGGCAGCCACATACCAGGGCGTAGCGACACCGGCCAGGTGACGCGCGACGCCGCTCGGGATCCAGCAGGCGGACCACCTGGCGTCGAGGGCGTCGATCTCGGCGGGTGACAGCTCAATTCCGCCGCCGGGCAGTTGCTCACTCACCGAACGAATTTATCAGCGGGCCTGACGGCCGCCTCGAACTAACTGGCAGGCGGGGTCAACGGCGAAGTGCCCGGACCAGCTGCCAGTGAAACAGTGCCGGCCGGGACTACCCTCAGCCGGCTATGCCGGGTCAATATCCCGGCTGACGATCCACGCGTGCTTGCCCACCTGCCGTCCCCTCGCGAACCCGAACTGCTCGAACAGTTCGACCGTCGCGCTGAACAGGAAACGGCCCTGAGCTTCGCGGCCGGTGGTGGTCTCAGAGATCGCTTCCACCAGACCGCCGCCAGCGGCGGCGATCTGCGTGAGCGCCCCCTCGAGCCCGGCCCGTGCGATCCCCTGACTGCGATGCCGCTTGTCGGTGAAGATGCAGGTGATCCGCCAGCGCGCTGGAGGCGGCGGGTCCTTGCGGTACTCGCGGGCGTGCTTGAGCCCAAGCTCGTCCACGCTTCCGTACTGGCACCAGCCCTGCGCGAGGCCCTGCTCATCGAAAACCAGCGCCGCATGCGCGCGGCCCGCACGGACGAGCTGCTCCTTCAGGGTGCGGTGATCACCGGTCCCGCGCTTGTACTCCGTGTGAAATCCGACGCACCAGCAGCCTCCGAAGATCCCGTTGTTGCGTTCGACCAGCTCCGCGAACGCGTCCCAGCTGGATGCGTCCAGCGGCCGGATCGTGTAGGGCACCCCGTTGAGCGAGCTCGCTGACTCCGGTGCCGGTGATAGGCGGCCGTCAGGCATGGGCGGCCTTCGCCAGCAGGCCGGCCAGCTCAGCCGGACGGGTGAACATCGGCCAGTGGCCCGACTCGATGTCGACGTAATCGATGTGCCGGGCTTTGGAAAGCTCTGGTAGCTGGCCCCCGTCGATCCACTCGCGGGCTTGGGCCGGGGAGAATTCGGGGCAGATCAGCGTGACAGGCACGTCGAACCGGCGCTCATCTCGGAGCTGCACAACCCCCTTGGCCACAGCTTCAGGGACGCCGATCGCGGCGCCCGCGATGCGGTCACGCTGCTGCTCGTCAAGGTCAGCGGAGTCCGGACCGTCGAATGGCTCCCACCCGGGGAACGGCATGACTCCATCTACTATCTCGAAGAAGCTGGCGTACTCCTCGCCATCGCTGGATGAAAAACCCCCGATCATCACGACCCGCGCCACCTTGTCCCGCCGGGCATCCGCAGCCATCCAGGCCAGCGTGCAGGCTGCCGAATGACCGACGACCACCACGCTGCCAGCGGCGGCATCGACTGCCGCGATCACGGCCGCATGCTGGTCAGCAAGCGTCGCCACGGCCGGCAACGCTCCCTGACCGGGCATCCAGATAGGCACAGCCTGATGCCCCAGCGCCTGCAGATGCGGAACAACCGCGTCCCATGCGGACCCGTCAAGCCACAGACCGGCGATGAGGAGGAAATCCAT
>DASXIA010000542.1:0-11927 GCA_036488155.1 Streptosporangiaceae bacterium
CTCCGGACAGCTCTTGTCTGCGCTGACCGCAGGAACTCCTGCTGCGATACAGAACAGCTTCTCGCTGCTTGCCCGCCAGGACGCGTCCGATCTGCTGGAAATGTGCCAGCAGCACAATGTCGCTTACCTCGCGTTCAGCCCCCTCGCTGGCGGCTGGCTCACTGGCAAGTACCGGCGCGGTGAGCCGTACCCGGCCGGGTCCCGAATGACGCAGCGACCTGAGCCCTACGCCGACCTGGAGCGCAGCCAGATTTTCGACCTGCTCGACCGGCTGGCCGGGATCGCGCACGATCGCGGGAGCTCCATGGCCGGACTGGCGCTTGCCTGGTTGCTTAGCGACGACCGGGTCACACAGGTCGTGGTCGGTCCAGGCAGCCGCATGCAACTGGCGCCGGTGGCCGAAGCGCTCGCGCATCCGCTCACTACCGACGAGCGGGCCGCGGTCGACAGGGCGCTCGCCCTGCTGGACGACTAGGCGACAGGACCGGAGAAAGGCTCAGCTATGACGACGCTGGCCGCGATCGAAGCGGCACGGGACCGGATCGCGGGCGCCGCGATTCGCACGCCGCTCGTCCGGCTTCAGGTAGAGGATGCGCCTGCCGAGATCTACCTGAAGCTGGAGACGCTGCAGCCGGTCAACTCGTTCAAGATCCGCGGCGCGACCAACGCGGTGCTGCTCGCGTCCGTGGCGGACCGGGCGCACGGAATCGTCACGGCAAGCGCAGGCAACATGGCGCAAGGGGTGGCGTGGGCGGCGCGCGAGCTGGGACTGCCTGCCACCATCCTTGTGCCGGACACCGCGCCCGAGGCGAAGCTGGCAGCTATCACCCGCCTTGGTGGCACGATCCGCAAGCTGCCGTATGACGAGTGGTGGCGGACGATCGTTGCCGGTCGCGCTGACGGCATCGACGGCCTGTTCGTGCACCCGGCGCAGGACCCGGCAGTCATCGCGGGTAACGGGACCATCGGGCTGGAGATCCTGGAAGACATGCCAGATCCCGATGCGGTCGTCATCCCGTACGGCGGGGGTGGCCTCACTTGCGGCGTAGCCAGCGCTGTCAAGGCGCTTCGGCCAGCCACACAGATCATCACTGTCGAGCCGGACGGAGGAGCAGCGATGGCCGCGGCTATGGGCGCGGGTCGTCCGGCCGACGTTGAGTTCCGCCCGTCGTTCGTCGACGGGGCGGGCAGCCGCCGTGTCCTCGACAGCATGTGGCCACTGGTATCTCCGCTCGTCGACCGGTCGCTGGCGATCGGTGTCGGTGAGGTGGCGGCAGCGGTCCGGGTTCTCGCTCAGCGCGTCCGGGTCATTGCCGAGGGCGCCGGCGCGCTGGCACCTGCGGCCGCGCTCTCCGGCCGCGCCGGGCCGGGAAAGGTCGTGTGCATCGTCTCCGGCGGCAACATCAACCTGGGCAAGCTGGCACAGATCCTGCTCGAGACCGACGCCTGACGGCCGCAGCGCGCGGCCACCCGGCGGCGCTTAGATTTCGCATTCCGGCAACCGAGCCTCAAATCACCTCTTGCATTTCACTACAGGTCGGTGCTTTGATCGCCCTACTCATTCCACCTGGGAGGGCCTGTTGGCTGGTCGCTCCGATCGACGAGCTGGCAGGAAACGGCGCCGCCAGTTGCCCGGTTCGCGCTGGCCGTCATTGGCGCCAGCCGGCAGCTGCCGTTATCTCGGCGGCTGATCTTCGTTACTACATCAATCCCTGAAGGGAGGGCGTCTCCATGAAACGACGGCGGATTGCCGCCGCAACTGCGGTTGCGGCGCTCGGCGCATTGACGCTGGCAGCCTGCGGCAGTAG
This sequence comes from Streptosporangiaceae bacterium, assembly GCA_036488155.1. GTDB lineage: Bacteria > Actinomycetota > Actinomycetes > Streptosporangiales > Streptosporangiaceae > JAJYUU01. The sequence goes on from DASXIA010000542.1 coordinate 1,809, forward strand.
CAGCTCTGGCGGCACCAACGCGGCCGCGAAAAAGTGCGCGGCAACGATCGGAATGGAAGGCCCGCTGACCGGGTCGGTAGCCCCACTTGGCCAGGAGCAGCTGCATTTCGCCGAGCTGGCAGTCGCGATGGACAACACGGCCAACAAGACCCATATCACGCTGGCACAGGGCGACACCCAGCTCGTGCCATCGCAGGCGACCACCGTTACTCAGCAGTTCATCTCCAACAACGCCATCGTCGGGGTTGTCGGCCCGGCGGGCAGCCAGGAGGTAGAGGCGGTCGGGCCGCTGATGGCACGTGCCCAGCTGCCCTTCATCTCCGGCTCAGCTACCGCTGTGGCGCTCACCACTGGCAAGTACCCGACCTTCTTCCGGGTCGTGTCCAAGGACAGCGTGCAGGGTCCGCAGGACGCCAACTACATCATCCAGAACCTGCACCCGAAGGCACTGATGATCGTCGACGACGAAGAGGCCTACTCGACTGGCCTGGTGGCAGCCATGCTGCCGGTCTTCACGGCGGCCGGGATCAAGGTCGATCACGAGTCAGTCTCGCAGAAGGTCACCGACTTCTCCTCGCTCGTCGCCAAGATCACGCCCGCCGAGACCGTGGTCGTCCTGCCCTGGCAGATCGCGGCGAACGCCCAGCAATTCGGCCGGGACATACAGCAGGAACACAAGAACGCGGCGATCTTCGGCACCGACGGGCTGTTCTCGCCCGGCACCTTCTCGATCTCCGGATCCTACGTGTCGTCGTTCGGCCCCGACATCACCTACATCTCGGCGGACGCCGCGATCGCGGCGGCCGCGCATAAGAAGTACGGCACGTTCGGCACGTTCGGCCCGCCGGTATTCGCAGCGACCCACGTCATTGACGAGGCGATCGCATCGGTCTGCAAGTCCGGCCACACCCCGACCAGGGCCCTCGTGCTCGCTGCCGTGAAGAAGACGAACGAACCGACCTCCATCCTCGGCCAGCCGATCAGCTTCACCTCGCACGGTGATCTGGTGAACGGCAAGTTCTTCCTCTTCAAGATCAGTTCGAAGGGCGCGTACACGCTGATTCCAAGTTCCTGACCGGCCAAACAGATGAACTGAGATAGCTGACCGGCGCGGGCCGGCCTCGGGCACTTGTGCCCGGTGGCCGGCGCGCGCCGGGCGGCACGGGTGATGGGCGGACTCGCACCGGATGGGCTTCTTTTTCCAGGAACTGGTGAACGGCCTTACCACGGGAGCGCTCTACGCGCTGATCGCGCTGGGCTTCTCGATGGTCTACGGAGTGCTGAAGCTACTCAACTTCGCGCACGGTGACCTTTACATGGTCGGCGCCTATATCGGTTTCTTTGTCATCCAGTGGTTCGGCGGGGCGTCCTCGCTGCACATTCCGGTGCCGCTGCTGCTCGTGATCATGTTCGTGCTGGCGGCTGGCGTCGTCGGGTTCCTCGGGGTAGCGATCGAGCGGTTCGCCTACCGTCCGCTGCGCAACGCGCCGCGGATCGCGCCGCTGATCACCGCGATCGGCATCTCATTCTTCCTGGAGAACGCCGCGCTGCTCCTGTTCGGCGCGCAGTACCGGGTTTACAACACGCCTAATTTCATGTCCTACTCGTCCGGGATCCGGATCGGCTCGGTCAGCATCGACACGGTCCAGATCATGGTGCTGGCGATGGCGGTCGCCCTTATGGTCGGGCTGCGGCTCATAATCAACCGGACCACGCTTGGCAGGCAGATGCGGGCCGTGGCGTCCGACCGCGAAGCAGCCGAGATGATGGGCATCAATGTGAACTTCACCATTGCGGCGACGTTCTTCCTCGGCTCCGCACTGGCCGGCGTCTCCGGAGTGATGGCTGGACTGCTGTTCAACCAGGTCAGTAACACGATCGGGTTCAACGCCGGGCTGAAGGCATTCACTGCGGCCGTGGTCGGCGGTATCGGCTCGATCCCCGGCGCCATGCTAGGCGGGCTGCTGATCGGCCTCGCCGAGTCGTTCATCACCGGCTACATCTCCTCGCTCTACAGCGACCTGCTCGTGTTCTGCCTGCTGATTGTCGTGATGCTGATTCGGCCAACCGGCCTACTCGGCCGCCCGCAACTGCAGAAGGTGTGAGAGGCATGAGCGGCGAAGCGCTGCCACCGGCCACCGGCCCTGAGTTCGCCGGCCCGCAGACTGGCACCCAGGTCACCGGCCCGCAGGTCGGGGTCGATGAGTGGGTCGCCAGGCGGGCGGAGCGGCGCGAGTACCTGCCGTCCTGGCTCGGCACCGCGCAACGGTCCGTTGAGCGCGTCGGCTGGTGGCCCCGGCTCGGCGTCGCGGCCGTAGCCGGCGCGCTGTTGCCCGTACTCGGTGTGAGCGGATTCCAGCTTCAGGTCGGGATCGACGCGCTGGTATTCGCGGCACTGGCGGTCGGGCTCAACATCGTCGTGGGCTCGGCGGGCATGCTGGACCTCGGCTATGTGGCGTTCTTCGGTTTCGGGGCCTACGGTTATGCGCTGCTCTCGTCCGGCCAGATCGGCGCGAACGGGATCCACCTGCCGTCGCTCGTTTCGATACCTCTGGTGCTGATCGGTGCTGCGATCCTCGGCTTGCTTGTCGGCCTGCCCTCGCGTCGGCTCGGCGGCGATTACCTGGCGATCGTTACGTTGTTCTTCGGCGAGGCTTTCGTCGAGTTCACCAACAACGTCGCACCCACAAAATTCGGCGGCGCGAACGGCATAGCGAATCTCGACCCGATTCATGTGCCGGGCTACCAGTTCCTCAGCAACGCGAGCTACTACTACCTGCTCGTAGTGGTGCTGGTCGCGGTGATGGCCGCGATGCGGCTGCTGGAAACCTCGCGAACTGGCCGGGCCTGGCGAGCGATACGCGACGATCAGCTGGCCGCCGGGTCGATGACGATCCCGGTGGACCGGGTGAAGCTGATGGCGTTCTCCTTCGGCGCGATCGTTGCCGCGCTGGTGGGGACGGTGTATGCGGCGCAGCAGATCAGTGTGTTCCCGACCGACTTCGACACGCCGATCCTGATCCTGATCTACGCGAGCCTGATCTTCGGCGGCGCGGGCAGCATTGCCGGCGCAGTCACCGGCGGCCTGGTCGTGATGATCATCTACGACGGTCTGCTGCGCAGCCCGAGCGACTCCGGCTACCTGTTCTACGGCCTGATCCTGATCGCCCTGATTGCGAAACTGCGCCCGTGGCGCCGCCTGGTCCTGGCCCTGGCCGCGCTGGTGGCGCTGGGGTTCGCCGTTCATGCCCTGGCCAGAGCGATCTCGGCGAGCTGGGTCGGCGGCGCGCCGCAGTCCACTGGCCTGATCGCCGACGCGCTGCGGGACTGGCTGGTGATCCCCGCCAACTCGCAGAACGCGGGGAAGGTTGGTTTCGTACTGCTGGTCTGCCTGCTCATCGCGCTGGTGCAAATTAAGGGGAGCGCCCGCATAATCCTGCTGGTGCCGACGATCTACCTCGCCGCGTTCGTGTGGGAAACGATCTTGAGCGCGAATGCTTCGATCACCAGGCAGCTCATGATCGGCGCGATCCTGATCGTGATGATGAACGCGAGGCCCCAAGGACTGCTCGGCGCGCGTCGAGTCGAGGTGCCGACGTGACCGCGCCACCGGTGCTTGGCTTGCACGACCTCTCCCTCTCGTTCGGTGGTCTGCAGGCACTGGCCAAGCTCGACCTTGAGGTCGCCAACAGCGAGATCGTGAGCCTGATCGGGCCGAACGGAGCTGGCAAGTCGACGGTGTTCAACGTGATCACCGGCATCTACTCGCCGGGTTCGGGCGACGTCAAGTTCGCGGGCGAGTCGATTGCAGGGCTGGCACCGCATGTCATCGCCAGGCGCGGCATCTCCCGCACGTTCCAGAGCCTGCGGCTGTTCGCGAACATGTCGGTGCTCGAGAACGTGATGGCAGCGACCTACGGTGCAACGAAAGCCACGCCGGGGGAGTCGATCCTCCGGCTGCCAAGGGCCAGGCGCGAGGAGCGCGAGGTCCGGGAACTGGCGGAAGAGGTCCTGTCGTTCTTTGGCCAGCGGCTCGCCGGATACCGATGGGAGCAGCCGGCCTACTCGCTGTCCTACGCCAACCGGCGCCGACTGGAGATCGCCCGAGCGCTGGCCACCCGGCCCCGGCTGCTACTGCTGGACGAGCCGGCCGCCGGCATGAATCCGGCCGAGACGCACGAGATCACTGAGCTGATTGCCCGGCTGCGCGACGAGCGGGACGTCGCCATCCTGGTGATCGAGCACGACATGCACGTGGTTGCTGGCTGTTCCGACCGGGTCGTCGCGCTGGATCACGGCGTCAAGATCGCCGAGGGCGGCTTCGACGAAGTCGCGAATCATGCGGCCGTGATCGAGGCCTATCTTGGCCGCGACCCTGAGGCGCTGGCGGAGCAAGGATGAGCGAGCCCCTGCTGAGCCTGGAGAACGTCACCACCTACTACGGCCAGATGCGGATTCTCGAGGGCATTTCCCTGCACGTCGGGGAAGGCGAGCTGGTGTGCCTGCTGGGCGGAAACGCGTCCGGCAAGTCGACGACACTCAAGACGATCCTGGGAATCGTGCGGCCAAAGTCAGGTCGCGTTCTGCTCGGCGGCGAGGACGTCACGAGCTGTCCGGTGCCGGACCGGATCACGCGCGGGATCGCGATAGTGCCGGAGAACCGCCGCCTTTTCGGGGACATGACGGTACGGGAGAACCTCGAGCTTGGTGCCGTGCTGCGAGGCAGAGACAAGCTCGACACGGACTTCGACCATATTCACGCGCTGTTCCCGCGGCTGCTGGAGCGCCGAAGCCAGCTGGCCGGGACGCTGTCGGGCGGCGAGCAGCAGATGGTCGCGGTCGGCCGGGCGCTGATGTCCCGGCCGCGACTATTGCTGATGGATGAGCCGTCGATGGGGCTGTCGCCCGCGCTGGTGCAGCAGAACTTCCGGATCATCAAGGACATCCACGAATCGGGCGTCGCGGTGCTCATGGTCGAGCAGAACGCGTCCATGGCGCTGTCCATCGCCGATCGCGGATACGTGCTGTCGACCGGGGAGATCGTCCTCGAGGGCACCGCCGCCGAGTTGCTCCGCAGCGAGGACCTTAAGCGCGCCTACCTAGGTCGCTGACCCCCGCCAGGGCATTGACCTGCCGTGCTTCTGCACCTAGCGTCCCTCTGGTGAGCAACTTGCCCGCCGATGTGTCGGCTCCCCGCGTTCCTTATCCTGGCGAGAGTGTCATGCCCGCTCCTGGCGAGAGTGTCATGCCGGCACCGGACCTCGCCGCCCTCCGCGCCCGCTTCAGCTCGCTCAACAGTGACTTCGTTTACCTCGATGCCCCCGGCGGGACGCAGACTCCCGATGAGGTCGGGGCCGCAGCGGCGCAGGTCTACCTGGAAGCAAGCGGCAACACCGGCGCGCCGTACGCCACCAGCAGGCGGCTGGAGGCGCTCGTGGACGACGCCAGGGCCGCTTCCGCCCGCTTCTTTGGCTGTGCCCCGGAAGAGATCATCTTCGGCGCGAACATGACCTCCCTGAACTTCACTTTGTCCCGGACGCTCGGGCGCGAGCTACGAGCAGGCGACGAGATCGTGGTCACCCGGCTGGATCATGACGGCAACGTCGCCCCGTGGCTGGACCTGGCCAGCGACCTCGGACTTAGCGTCCGGCACGTGGACGTGCATCCGGACACCACGCTGGACCTCGCCGACCTGGAGCGCCAGCTCGGCCCGCGGACGAAGGTGGTGGCCTTCCCGTGGTGCGCGAACTCCACCGGGACCATCGTGGATGCGCGCGCGGTGTGCGACCTCGCGCACCAGGCAGGTGCGCTGGCCTGGGTGGATGCGGTCCAGTACGCGGCACACGAACCGATGGATGTGCGCGCGATCGGCGCGGACGTCGTGGCGTGCTCGGCCTACAAGTTCTGCGGTCCGCATCTGGGCATCGCTTACGGCCGCCGCGAGCTGCTGGAGTCCTGGCGACCCTACAAGGCCAGGCCCGTGCCGATGGAGCCGGTCGGCCACCGGTTCGAGACGGGCACGCTCCCGTACGAGCTGCTCGGCGGACTGCTCGCCACCTTCAACTACCTGGACAGCCTTGGCGGCATGGCGCGGCTTGCCGCCTGGGAGCACGAGCTCGGCGAGAGGCTGCTCGCCGGGCTGCCGCCGGGTGCTCGCCTCTATGGCCTGCCCACCATGGCGGGCAGGGTGCCGGTGTTCCTGATCAACTTCGCTGATGTCCCGTCCGGGTTGCTGAGCGAGGAGCTGGCGAAGCTCGGCTTCGGGGTGTGGAGCCATGGCAGCTACTACGCCCTTGGCCTGCATGACCGGATTGGCTGGGGGGAGGCGCTGCGAGTCGGTCTCGCGCACTACAACTCGCCGGAGGAGATTGACCGCTTCAACGAGGCGCTGGCAAGCCTGGTAGCGGAACACGCGCCTGCTTCGGCAGCGGCTGCGGTGCAGCCATGACTACCGGTGTTGTCGTTCGCGCGGACAGCGTCCCCGCCGAGCTGACCGAGACGGGAGTCAGCCTGAAGTTGCTGCTCGACACCGGGACCGATGGACCTGGCCTGGTGCGTCGCCTGGTCACGGTGCCGCCTGGCGGTGGGTTCGCTGGCACGGCGGGTGCGGCGGGAGAACTGTGGTTCGTGCTGGAGGGGGCGGCCAGGCTCGAACTTGACGGCACCGCCGGGCCGGAGCTAAGCCAGGACATGGGCCTGTGGATCCCGCCGGGTGCGGCCTACGACCTGGCAGCCGCCAGTTCAGGAGAGCTCAGGCTGGACATCGTTACGCTGCCAGCGGCCGAGCCGGCCGCGCGCCAGGCACGAAACGCCGATACTGACTCGCTGACGCCGCGCGTTCAGGACCTGGCTGCCTGCGAAGTTGAGCGGACGGGAGACCGCGAGTTCCGCGTCCTGTTCGGGCCGGGTCACGGCTGCTCGGTGGCGACCCAGTTCGTCGGCGAGATCCCGCCGGGCCGGGCACCCGATCACAGTCATCCGTATGACGAGGTAGTGCTCATCCTGGCGGGTGATGGCGTGGCACACATCGGCGGGTCACAGCACGCCCTCACGCCGGGAACGTGCCTGCACCTGCCGCCGGGCCTGCAGCATTGCCTGGAAAACACCGGGCCAGCGCTGCTGCGCGTGCTCGGCGTCTTCCACCCTGCCGACAGCCCGGCGGCCAAGCTGCAGCCGCGGGATTAGGGGGCGCCGGCTCACCCCACCGGCGTTGCAGGCGCGAGGGTTGCCCTGGCCACTGTGACCGGGCTGCCATCAGGCACGCCGGACAGTCCGGGCGCTGCGCCCGCAGCTGCATCGCCGTCCGGCCAGACGTGCGAAGGTGTGGCCTCGACCAGGAGCAGAGCGACGTCGTCGTTGAGCTTGCGCCTGGCGTGTGCCAGGAGCCTGCTGAGTAGTTCGTCTGCGCTGGCCTCCAGGTCCGGCTGGCGGAGCGCGTCGAGGCAGTCCTCGAGCCGGAAGAACTGCCCTGCCCGGTCGCGTGCCTCGAGCAGTCCGTCGGTGTAGAAGACAAGCCGGTCGCCCACGTTCACGGTGAACGTTGATGACTGGATGTCGGGGTGCAGCCCGAGCGGCGTGGCGTACGTAGCAGGTGTCAGCGCTCGCAGGTCTCCGTCTGCGCTGAGCCGCAGAGGCGTCGGGTGTCCGCAGACCACGAGCTGAAGCCAGCCGTTCGGGTCGAATTCGGCGAACACCGCGGTGACGAAATCCTCGTCGCCCGCCGCCCGCGTGACGGACCCGTCGACTGCCCGGACGACTTCGGTCAGGGACAGTCCTGGCTGGGCGCAGGCGTCGCGGAAGCTGGTCATCGCCACACTCGCCAGACGGACCGCGGGAAGGCCTTTTCCGCGAGTGTCTCCGATGAGCCAGCGGGGATGACCCGGGCCGGGAACCACCTCGAGCAGGTCCCCGCCGACCCGCGCCTCAGGCGAGGCCGAAACGTATCGTGATGCCAGTCGCCCGGCGGTGACGGTGGCGGGGACTTCCGCCAGAATCGCGCTCTGCGCCACCCTGGCGACAGCGCGGACCTGGCTGAACCGACGCTGTGCCGCGGTCCGGAGGGCCGAGTTCGCCACCGCAAACCCGGTCAGTAGCAGGCATGCGCCCAGGTGCGAGGCAAGCACTCCGGGCGGAGGCGGCTGGGCCGCAGCGAGCCCGGTGGCCAGCAGCACTGCCCACCCCGCCAGTAGCGCGGTGCTGCGCGGCGACAGGACGAGCGAGGCCAGCAGTGGCCCGGCCGCTAGCCATGCCGCCGGGATGAGCGCGGGTCCGCTGACATACATCGCGGCAGCTACCGCGGTGATGACCAGGGCGAGTAGCAGCGCCGGTACCCGCCGCGAGCGATCGCCGCTTTCAGCCTTGCCCTCGCCCGGGTCATCGGGCTGGCTTCGGGCCCTGACGTCGCGTCGGCCCCTGACCTCGGTTTGGCCCCTGACCTCGCTTGGGCCACTGACCTTTATGCTTACGCTCACCAGGCCGCCCTCCACTTGCCTTGTCTGGCTCCGGCCGCACAGGCATCACTGTGCGTGACGGTTCTCAGTGGTCACTGACCGCAAGCTCAGAGCTACCGCAAAGAAACAAAGCTGCCGTTCAGCCAAGCCTGGGGAGGCTGGAGCGTTCTCCCAGCGGCCGGTCAGGTTTGGTGGCGATCATCAGGCCATGACGATCACGGCCACAGGGCAATCCGAACCGGCACGGCTCCTTGTCGTCGACGACGAGCAGACAATCCTGGAGTTGCTGTCGGGTTCACTGCGATTCGCAGGTTATGACGTAGTCACGGCGGCAAGCGGACGCGAAGCGGTGCGGGCAGCAGCCTGCTCGCGGCCGGATCTGATCTTGCTGGACGTGATGATGCCGGACTGCGACGGCTTCGAGGCGGCGCGCCAGATCCGGTCAGCGGGCCCGGAGGTCCCAGTGATCTTCCTCACGGCCCGCGACGGCGTCGGGGACCGGGTCACCGGCTTGGACATTGGCGCCGATGACTACGTGACCAAGCCGTTCAGCCTCGACGAGGTGCTGGCGCGTGTCAGGGCGGTGCTAAGGCGCACCCGGGAGTGTGTACCGGCCGCCCGGCTGCGCATCGCTGACCTCGAGGTGGACGATGCCGCCCACGAGGTCAGGCGGGGCGGCACCCTCATCGAGCTGACGCCCACCGAGTACAAACTGCTGCGGTTTCTCATGGTGAATGCCGGCCGAGTCGTCAGCAAGGCCCAGATCCTTGATCACGTCTGGGAGTACAACCCGGCCGGCGAGGGCAATGTTGTCGAGCCTTGCATCAGCTACCTGCGTCGCAAGATTGATCAGCAGGACCCGCGGCTGATCCACACCATCCGCGGATTCGGCTATGTCCTGCGGATCCCGCCCCCATGAGGCCAGGCTCGTGAGACTGGCTCGGCTGCGTGCAGCCGCGCGGGATGCATCGCTACGCGTCCGCGTGATGGCCGCAGCCGCGTTCCTGGTGGCGGTGACGTGCCTGGTGACGGGCATTCTCGGCACCGCGCTGCTACGCGATTACCTGATCGGCAGGTCTGACGCCCAGCTGCGTAACTTCGCCAAGGTATCCCGCCACATCGCAGCCCGGCCGGACCTCCGGCCGCCTCGCAACGGGCAGCAGCAACTGCCCACGCAATTCCTCGTCGAAGTGATCAACCACACCGGGAACGCGCGGGTAGTGGCCGGTCCGCTACACGCAGCGACTGGCCCGCGGCTGGATGCTGCGGAGCTTAAGGAGCTGGGTACGCCCTTCACGGTTCCGGCCGCCGGCCAGCAGGAACAGTCCTGGCGGGTCCTGGTCCAGCAGATCCCCGGCGGAAGCCGCGAGGTCGTTGCCTACAGCCTCCACGACCTGGACACTACAGTCAGCCGCCTCGAGGTAGCTGATGCGCTCGCCGGAGCCGTGGCGGTCGTGCTACTGGCCGGCATCGGCTTGCCACTGGTCCGCGCCAGCCTGGCACCGCTCGCGCGGATTCAGGAAACGGCCGCCGCGATCGCCGCGGGTGATCTATCCCGAAGGATCGACCATCCGCCGGCCAACACCGAGGTCGGGCGGCTGGCTGGCGCGCTGGACAGCATGCTGGCCAGGATCGAGGCCGCGTACCTGGCTCGGGCCGAGGGTGAGGC
>DASXIA010000013.1:0-7415 GCA_036488155.1 Streptosporangiaceae bacterium
CCCCCGGTCCTCAAACCCGTCACCGTCATCCCCGCCGTCGTCATCCGGCTGGGCGTGCTCGCGCTGCAACTCCTCGGCAATCCCGGCCAGGTCACTGAGGCTGGCGCCGTTCGCGGCGGCGGCCAGCAGCTCGGCGTCGGCGTCGTCGCGGACATCGCCGGGCAGGGTCCGGGTCCAGTCCATGATCTGCGCCGCCCACGACGGCGACAGGCTCCCGCCGGCCAGCGCGGCAGCGATCACCGGGTGGCCGGTCAGCCGGTGCATCCACGACACCTTCGTGCCGGCGGCCCGCCGGGTGGCGCTGGTCTGCCAGGTGAGCCACACCCGCGGCGACCGGTGCCCGTCCCCGGCCAGCCCCCCGCCCGGCACGGCGAACGCCGAAAGGATCCGGGCGTGCGCCGCGGTCTGCCGTGATTCGGCCACCGCCAGGCCGCGCAGGCAATCGGCCTGCACCCCTTCCGCCCACTCGGCCGGGTTGGCGTGCGCCAGGAAATCCAGCGCCTCACTCAGGTACGCCAGCGCCTGCACCGGGTCAGTCACCTGCACGTCCGGCGAGCCAACGCGAGCATCGGTGCCCGCCGCGAAGGTACCGCCCGAACCGGTGCTGGTGCCGCACCCGTCAGCGTCAACGGACGCCGTGTTAGCGCGGGCAGTGCTAGCGCAGCCAGTACTGCGCAAAGCGTCGCTGCCCGGGCCGCAGCCGGCCGAGCTGAGGTTGCTGCTGCCGGGCGATCTGGCAGACCAATCCGGTGCCGCCGCGCCGGGCGAAGCGGTTTCGCCCGCGGCGGGGCCGTCCGAGCCAGGGCGGGCTGCGCCGCGGCTGCCGCGCTCGCTCTTACCGAAACCTGCAGATCCGTTACGCCCAGCGGCGTCAGCAGATGCGGTGGCAGCGCTGCCGCTCTCACTCGGGCTGCCAGGCGAGCCCGCTGCGCTAGCGCTGCCATGACCTAACGGCGCGAACGCGCCCGCCGACAACCCCGAACTCGCCGACACGCTGCCATCCCGAGCCTTACGACCGGACTTGCCGCGGCGCCCCTGCGGGCCTGCGGCAGACGACACCGATGCATGCGAGGCAGACGCGCGGGAGCCAGAACCATCAGATGCGGAAGGCGCGTCAGCACCAGCGGAAGCGTCACGCGGAACACCAGGAATGTCCCAGAAAGGCTCCGTCATCGCCGCCTCCATCCGCCCGCGAGACCGCCTTAAATCAACCGATCACACGTTCTATTATAGGTCGACTTACTGCGTTCCTCGAGCGAATAAATCGGCCCCCACCCAGTGCACTGTGATGCCCACAGGGGCCAAGGTCGCTAACTGTGGCTGTCGTCTGGCCACGCCGGGCATTCGTCATCGACACCTTTTTTCATGGGTCTGGCCATGCCGCCGCTGCCCACTCGGTTGCCACCCTGCGCGGCTGGCCCACAGCTATCCTCAGGCGAATGACGACACCCACCGATTGCTACACGTGCGCGCAGGATGCCGAACTTCGGGCCGGCCGCGCGCCACTGCGAGAGCGCATCGCGGCCGATGAACTGTGGCGAGTTGCACATGCCTTCAACTCGGCGATCCCAGGGTGGCTGGTTCTCATCCCACGGCGGCATGTCACGTCGCTGGCCGAGCTGACCGAGGCCGAAGCCGCGGCGCTTGGGAGCTGGCAAGTCCGCATGTCCCGTGCCCAGCAGACAGTGCTGGGCTGCCAGAAGACCTATGTCGCCCAGTTCGCGGAAGCCGAGGGCTTCTCACATGTGCATTTCCACATCGTGCCCCGGCAAGCCGACCTCGCCAGGGAGCTACGCGGCCCGCGGATCTTCCAGCTTCTTGGCCCGGCCGACCGGCCTGTCGTCAGCGACGAGCTGGTGGCCGAAGTGTCAGCGGCGCTGGCCGCCCAGCTCGTCGAGTAAGCCGCAGAGCCTCGCCCGCTGAGAAGCGGCAGCTGAGCCGCGACCCGGCTTGGCGATACCATGCCGCCAAGCCAGGAAAAGCTGGCCATTCCGGGCGTGCCCTTGGAGCGCTGATGCCAGAGCCAGCCGTGACGCTGAAGGACGTGGCGCGCAAGGCTGGCGTGCACCCGGCGACGGCTTCCAGGGCGCTGAATCCTGAGACCCGCTTGCTGGTGAGCGAGAACACGGCGGGCCGGGTACTGGCCGCAGCCGCCGAGCTTGGCTACCAGCCGAACGCCGTGGCCCGGAGCCTGCGCACGCGGCGCTCGCACACGGTCGGCGTACTGATCCCGGACCTGAACAACCCGCTCTTCCCGCCGATCGTCCGCGGGCTTGAGGACCGGCTTGAGGCTGACGGCTACGTCGCGCTGATCGGCAATACCGACGGCGACGACGCCCGCGAGCGGCGCGTGTTCGAGCAGATGCGCGCGCGGCACGTGGACGGTTACGTGCTGGCCACCGCGCACCTTCGCAATCCACTGCTCGCTGACGCGGTCCGGGCAGGCGTGCCCGTCGTTCTAATGAACCGGATCGCCGAGGATTACAGCTTCCCCTCGGTCACGGTCGACAACGAGCGGGGCGTGAAGATGGCCGTCAGCCACCTTGTCTCACTCGGCCATCGGGCCATCGCCTGCATTGCCGGGCCCCAGGATGTCTCCACCGGGCTGAGCCGGTACGCGGCGTTCCAGGCTGCGATGGCCGGGGCGCGCCTTGAGGTACCGCCAGGGCGCGTCGCGTTCGCGAGGGCGTTCTCCATCGAAGAGGGGTACCGCTGCGCCCAAGAGATCCTGGCAGCGGGCGCCACCTGCACGGCAGTGGCAGCCGGAAACGACATGCTCGCAGTCGGCTGTTATCTCGCCCTGGACGAGGCTGGGCTGCGCTGCCCCGCGGACATGTCCGTGGTCGGCTTCAACGACATGCCGTTCATCGACATGCTCCGCCCGCCGCTCACCACGATCGCGTTCCCGCACTATCAGGTCGGCACCGAGGCCGCGCAGCTGCTGCTGGAGCGGCTGAACGGCGGCGCCGAACTCGTCCGGGTCCTCCGCCTGGCACCTGAGCTGATCATTAGAGGCTCGACCGCCAGCCCGTCAAGATGACGCCATTTTTGCCATTGACAACTTATAGGCAGTTGCGCCACTCTGATCCCGCGCATCACTTGCAAACGATTGTGGCAAACGATTGTAACTACCGTCATCGAGCACCTCTGGGGCGCGAATGACCGATCGAACGACCCATCAAATGGCCGAGCAACCGCGCAGCCCGCTGGGCTGGCTGGGTGCTGGCCGAATGGGCTCGATGCTAGTCCGCCGCCTGCTCGCCGCCGGCGAGAGCGTCTGCGTTTACAACCGGACCAGGGCGAAGGCCGAGCCACTGGCGGCCGAGGGGGCAAAGGTCGTCGATAGCGCTCGCGACCTGGCTGGCGCCCGGGTGGTGTTCGTTATGGTCGGCACCTCGGAGGATCTGCTTGCCGCCCTACTAGGCCCGGCGGGCCTAATGAGCGGCACGCAGGCGCCGGCAGTCGTGATCGACTTGTCCACCGTGTCGGTCGAGGCCTCCAGGCAGGCACGCGAGGAACTGGCAGCCCGCGGCACAATGTTCCTGGCCGCTCCCGTGATGGGCAATCCGCGCGTGGCGGCTGCTGGCCGGCTCACGTTCGCCGTGTCCGGCGATCCGGACGCAGCCGCCGAGGCAAGGCCGTACCTGGACATTCTCGGGGCGGGCGCGAGCTATGTGGGGCCCGGTGACATCGCCAGGATCGTCAAGCTGTGCCACAACCTCCACCTCGGGACCGTGATCCAGTCGCTGGCCGAGGTGACGATACTCGCGGAGAAGGCCGGCGTAAGCCGGGAAGCGTTCCTTGCCTGCATCAACGACAGCGTGATGGGCTCGACCTTCACCAGGTACAAGTCCCCGGCGCTGGTCAACCTCGACTTCCACGCCACCTTCACCTCGAAGCTCCTGCGCAAGGATTTCGACCTCGGGCTCGCCGCGGCGCGCGAGCATGAGGTCCCGATGCCAGTGGCATCACTGGTCCACCAGATCGTCCAGAGCCTCGTCGGCTACGGGTACGGTGACCAGGACTTCGCAACCCTGATCGAAGTGCAGGCCAGGGCGTCCGGCCTTGAGCTGAGCAGCGAGCACGCAGAAGTGTCCGACGGGCTCGAACCCGCCGGCTAGCACTACACCACGCGGTGAGCCACAATTCTCACCACCCAGCAGCCGGGCCCGCCCGGCGAGCTAACCACAACGTTCGGGCCTTTCCCGACTGGAAGGAGCACCGGGAATGAGGTCTTTAACTCGTCGCACCCGGTATCTGGCTATCGGCGCTACCGCAGTTTTGGCCACCGCGCTGGTGGCTGCCTGCGGCAGTTCGTCCTCCGGATCCTCGTCCAAGACCATCCTGATCGGCGCCTCGCTCTCGCTGACCGGCGACTTCTCTGCCGACGGCATCGCATTCGAGCGCGGCTACGAACTATGGCAACACGACGTGAACGCGCACGGCGGCATCGACGGCCGCAAGGTCAAGCTGATCATTCTGAACGACAACAGCAGCACCAACCAGGTCGACACGAACTACACCGACCTCATCACGGTGAAGCACGTGGACCTGACCTTCGGGCCGTTCTCGTCGCTGCTGACCGCGCCAGCCGCCGAGGTCGCGCACCGGTATGGCTTTGCGTTCGTCGAAGGCGCCGGCGGCTCGCCGCTGGTGTTCAGCGAGAAGCTGCCCAACGTCTTCGACGTCGCTCTGCCCGTTGCCAATGCGCTGGATCCGCTGGTGAACTGGCTGAAGTCGCTACCTGCCGCGCAGCGTCCGACCAGCGCCGCCTATCCCATCGTCAACGACCCGTTCACGATCCTGCAGGAGCAGCGAGCGCAAGGCTTCTTGCAGCAAGCGGGCATCAGCACGTCGTATTCGAAGATCTTCCCGATGGAGGTTCCCGACTACCTCCCCACAGCGAACCTGGTGGCCGGGAAGAAGCCGCAGATGGTGGTGCTCGGCTCGGTGGACGTGCCGACAGTGGCCTCCTTCGTGCACGCCTTCGAGCAGCAGCGCTTCAACCCGAAGCTGATGATCGCGACGGCCGGTCCTGACCAGGGACAGGCATTCCTGTCCGCAGTCGGCGGTGCGACCGCCGCTAACGGGATCATGGTTCCGAACCTCTGGTACCCGGGCTATGCCGATCCGACAAGTCAGGCAATGGTGAAGGAGTACGTCGCCAAGTACGGCGGCGGCGCGTCCGGCGTCAATGCCGATGTTGCCGAGGCCTACTCGGTCGGCCAGATCACGGCCGACGCCGTCAAGGCAACCGGCAGCACGAAGGGCTCGACCATTGACGCCTACCTGCACGGCGACCACACATTCGCGAGCGTCGAGGGCCCGGTCAAGTTCAACAGCCTCGGCGAGAACGTGAAGGCGATCGCATTCGTCTTCCAGTGGCAGAACGGCAAGTTCGTGCAGGTACTCCCGCTCGGGGCAGCCGGCTCGGTGCCGATCCTGTACCCGAAGCCGAACTTCTAAATCTGGCCGATCATGCAGATGGCACGGAGCTGAGATGGCGTCGGAGATATCACTGGCGATCGCCGCCGGAATACTCGGAGGTGGTGTCTACGCGCTGATGGCGGCGGGACTCACGCTGGTCTTCGGCGTGCTCGACATCATCAATGTCGCGCAGGGCATCCTCGTGGTGCTCGGCGCCTATCTCAGCTACGTGCTGTCTGTCCACTTGCACCTGGACTTGCTGCTCGGCCTTCTCATCACGGTGCCCGCGATGTTCGTCATCGGAATAGTCATCTACTGGCTGTTCATCAGGCCGCTGCGCGGCGCTGAGCGCACCTCGATGACGCTGCTGGCCTGCTTCGCGGTGGCGCTGATCATCGAAGGGGTGCTGTACCGGGAATTCGGCTCCAACTACGTGTCGCTGAACGCCTGGTACACCACCTCCAGCGTGCACCTGTTCAATTTCTACCTGCCCGACATCTACCTGATCGGATTCGGGCTGGCACTGGTCGCGATCGGGGCGCTCTACCTGATCTTGTACCGGACCAAGTTCGGCCGCGCGGTCCGGGCGACGATGCAGAACCAGACGGCCGCTCGCCTGATCGGCATCGACGTCAACCGGGTGGCGGCCGTCACCTTCGGCATCGGCACTGCCGTGACCGCGATCGGGGGCATGGTGTACGGCGCGATCAGCGGCGGCTTCACGCCGAACAGCGGCTACGACTTGATCTCCCGGCTCCTCGCGATCGTCATCCTGGCGGGCATGGGCAGCATCGGCGGCGCGCTCGTGGCGGCCGTGTTTATGACCACGGCCGAGGCGCTCGTCGACATCTGGCAGCCAACCTGGGCGGTTGCCGTGTTCTACCTGGCGATCGTGATCATTCTGACCTTCAGGCCGGCCGGGCTGTTCGGCCGCCGCGCGGTGCGCGCGCAATGACTTCCGACCGGGCCGCGGACGCAGCGGCAGCCAGCGAGCAGGCCGGCGGCCAGGTGGCCGTTGATCCCGCCACGGCCGCTCCGGCGACGCCAGCTGTCACGGCGGGAACGAGGCATGCGTGGCAGATCGGTTCCCGCACCCTCCCGGCCGTGGGCGTCGCCGTACTGATCGCGGTCATCGGGCTGTTCCCGCTGGTCTTCACCAATCCGACGGTGACGAGCTTCGGCGTCATCACGCTGATCTTCGCCGCCGTCGCCTCGGCCTGGAACATGTTCTCCGGGTTCTCTGGTTACTTGTCGCTCGGGCACGCGGTCTTCTACGGCACCGGGGCGTATTTCCTTGCCGTGGCGGCCAAGGACTGGAACCTGAATGGTGCCGACGTGTTCTGGCTGCTGCCGCTGGCCGGGGCAGTTGCCGCGCTAATCGCGGTGCCGCTGGGCCTGGTCGCGCTGCGGGTTCGGCGGCACACGTTCGTAGTGATCACGATCGCCTACTTCTTCATCGCCCAGCTGTCCGCGTCCAACCTGAGCGTCACCGGCGGGTCCAGCGGCCTCCTCCTTCCGGTGCCCAACTGGGACTCGACGACTTTCAACAACCCGTTCTATTACGTGGCGATGCTTCTTGCTGTGGCCGCCGTGGCGCTATCAGTGCTGGTCCGTCGTTCCCGGTTCGGGCTCCAGCTGAGGGCAATCCGCGATGACGAGGACCGGGCCGCCGGACTCGGCGTTCGCGCGATGCCGGTGAAGCTCTCCGCCCTAGTGCTGTCGGCATTCATCACCGGCATGGCCGGCGCGCTATGGGTGTACTTCATCGGCCAGGCCTTCGCAACGACGGTCTTCGACCCGCTATTTGACCTGGCCATCGTGCTGATGGCATTTTTCGGCGGTCTCGGCACAGTCGCCGGGCCGGTCCTCGGCGCACTGATTCTGGAGCCCACCCAGCAGTACCTGACCCTGGTGGAGACTAACGGCTACGCGTCAGAAATCCTGTTCGGTGCGTTGTTCCTGGTCGTGATCCTGTTCCTGCCGCGGGG
>DASXIA010000031.1:0-4572 GCA_036488155.1 Streptosporangiaceae bacterium
TGACATGTCTCCCCCGATACCTCAGGTGTGCCGAAACCAGTTCATGTGCCCTCGCTATTGCGTCGCTACACCAGCCTTGGCGCTCAGCGCGCCCAACATCGACAAGTCCATAGCGGCAAACTCGGCGCTCACGCGCCTGCTTCCCCCCCGGAGCCGGTTTCCGGCTGCCCGGCATGACCGGTGCCGAGTTCGGCGGACCGGTGACTTCTCACCACGCTGCGGTTAATGTCCGTAACAGGAAGACCGGGCTGACGTCTTGGCCTTGACCTGCAGGCGCTACCCGGCGGTTTACCGGAACGAGCAGGGAGAACCTCACCATGGCGTATGACATCGCGGCTGACATCAGGCTTGACCCGAGGCTGAAGACCATGCTGGCCGGCATTGCCGCCGAGAGCGCCGGCGACGTAGACAGCCGCGAGGCGCTGCTGGCCGAGGAGAACTCCGATGAGGCCCGCAAGCAGGCCGAGCTTTTCCGCTCGTTCATGGATTTGTGTGACACCGAGGAAGCTGCTCCCTCGGCCGGGCTGCGCGTGCACACCGAGAAGGTCATCTCGCAGCCGGATGGCAACTCCATCAACCTTCAGGTCATCCGCCCGGACAACGACGAGACACTTGCCTGCGTCTACTACATCCATGGCGGGGGGATGGCATCGCTGTCGTGCTACGACGGCATGTACCGCGGCTGGGGCAAGATCATCGCCGCCAACGGAGTCGCCGTCGTGATGGTGGACTTCCGCAACTGTTTGGTGGCCTCGTCAGTGCCCGAAGTAGCCCCGTTCCCGGCTGGTCTTAATGATTGCGTGTCGGGTCTTAAGTGGGTCGCGGCCAATGCCGGGCAGCTCAACATCGATCCGGCGCGCATCATCGTCGCGGGTGAGAGCGGCGGCGGCAACCTGACGCTGGCCACCGGCCTCAAGCTCAGGCAGGACGGCGACCTGGGTCTCATCCAGGGCCTGTACGCGCTGTGCCCGTACATCCGCGGCGAATGGCCGACTCCGGAGTGCCCGTCCTCGACCGAGAACAACGGCATCCTGCTCGAGCTGCACAACAACCGCGGCGCTGTCGGCTACGGGATCGAGGCATTCAAGGAGCGCAACCCGCTGGCGTGGCCGTCGTTCGCGACAGCTCAGGACGTCGAGGGGTTCCCGCCGACTGTGATCAGCGTGAACGAGTGCGACCCGCTGCGCGACGAGGGCATCAACTTCTACCGGCTGCTGCTCTCGGCCGGCGTTCCGGCCCGGTGCCGGCAAGTGATGGGCACCTCGCACGGCACCGAGATCTTCACGATCGCGTGCCCGGAGATCAGCCGGGACACCGCTCGTGACCTCGCTGCTTTCTGCAAGGGCTAGCGAACGGTCGCACATCGTGAAACGGCGCTAGTGCGCTGTGAGGTCGCGGATCCCGGAGGCCATGATGTGCCGGGACCGCGCGGCCCTGATGAGGCGCCGTCTGGGAGTGACGCGAACGGGTTCGCCGGCCCGGCGGCGCCTGATCTCGTCTTGCAGCCAGCCAGGGACGCCGTAGTCAGCCAGCACGGCGATGGCCTGCGACTTGGTGATGAGGCTGCCGTCGCGCAATACCGCAGCGGCGCGTGCCAGCGTCACTAGCGCGAAGTCGACCCACCGATCCTGCAGCCAGATACCGGGCCGGTACGTCAGCCGTTGCCAGTAGCCGGCTAGCTCGTCGCGTGCGGTCGCACGGAGCTCGCCGGGGCTGACCGCGGGCAGGCCTGGCGGTGGCCAGGGCCCGTGCAGAGCGCGGCCCGCATGGCGGAGTTCGGCCACGGTCATCACCTTGAGGTTCCACTCGGTGAACTGGTCCCCGTACCAGTACGCGTGCAGCCGCGCTGGGTCGGCTAGCGTCCCGTCCGGAACGTACAGGCAGTTAAGCCGGGCATACGCCCCGCCGCGGTCTGCCAGATCCAGGTGCAAGGCGGTGAGGCGGTCAAGCGCCGCACCCTCAGGTCGGCGTTCGGTGACGGCCAGTACATCGATGTCACTGCTCGCCTGGCTGAAGTCTCCAGTCGTCAGCGACCCGTACAGGTAAAGGCCGCGGAACTCCACCGCCGCCAGCAAGCCGTCCCTGAACCTGTCCAGGTGGCCGGACACGTCAGGCGGTATGGCTGGGCCGATCACGAGGCGTCGACCGTGGTGCTGCCTTCGAGATCATCAAGTAGAACGGAGATGGCATGACGAACGACAGCGCTGCGAGTCAGCGCGCGGCTGTGCAGATCATCGGGATAACTCCAGTCGATGGTCGCCCCGCTGAACGGCCCGCCGCGCGGCGGCCCTGACGGATCGCCCGCACCGGGTCTCGGATACAAGCGGACCGTCACCTCGACAATCGGGTCACCATCCGGCACGCCCTCGTGAGATCTGCCACTGCTCATGGGGTCGGCCACAGCGTCATTCTGCCAGTTGCCCGCACACCTCGTCGGTGAGCGCAGAACGGCTCGACTAAGTCCACTTCGTTCGAACGTTCGAACGTTTTGTCGGTAGGTCCCGGCACACTGGCGACACGGATCCATCCAGGCGAAGGAGGCACGCCATGTGCTGGTTATGCGATCACCCGGACGCCAAATGGCCCGACTATCTGCGCTACATGCGTGACCTGATCGACACCTACGGCTGGGCGGTGCAGTCGGTGGCGCGTGACCGCATCCACCCGCCCTGGGCTTACACGGTAGGACTGACTGCGGCGGGCCGCCCTGAGCTCGTGGTAACCGGCATGTCCGAGCATCGCGCGTGGCACCTGCTCGACGACGCCGCTGCACACGTTCTGCATGCCGGCGCTCTGGCACCGGGTGACCAGCGTGCGCTCGAGGGCGGCCCGCTCATCGAGGTCGTCGAGCTTACCGAGCCCACGGCCCATCTTTTTGTCGCAGTCGAGCTGTACGGGAAGGGGATACGCGCGCAGCAACTGGTTCACGCCGATGATCGCGGTCACTGGCCGTGGGATGTGGGCTACCGTGGCGTGCGCGGCGGACAACCGGTCCTTGGCGTCCGGGCTCTGCCGTCGGCAGGTGCGGCGTGACCGAGCTGGGGCGCAGCGTGACCGATCTGAGCGCGGTGCGATTCTGGTCCGGGGCGGTCTTATTGAGTTGCCCCGGACCACTATCCGGCAGGTAGGTTCGGTAACCGGCCATTGATCGGCTGGGCTAGGAATGCCAGGGCTAGGAGTGCCAGTGTCACAGGACAGTTCAGGGCCAGCGATTCTCGTCGAGGGCCTGACGAAGTCATTCGGCGACGTGCAGGCGCTGCGCGGGATCGACCTTGCGGTCCCACGTGGCACCGTCCTCGGCGTGCTCGGCCCGAATGGCGCGGGCAAGACGACCGCCGTCCGGATCCTGACCACGCTGCTGCTGCCGGACAAGGGCCGCGCGCTAGTGGACGGCAGGGACGTGGTGCGCCAGGCGGCTGCGGTGCGCCGTTCGATCGGGCTCTCCGGGCAGTCGGCCGCGATCCAGGAGGAGCTGACCGGCCGGGAGAACCTCGAACTCATCGGGCGGCTTTACCACCTGAGCCGGCCTGAGTCCCGCACCCGGGCCGCTCAGCTGCTCGAGCAATTCGACTTGGTCGATGCCGCGGGCCGTCCGGCGAAGACCTACTCAGGCGGCATGCAGCGTCGTCTCGATCTAGCGGCAAGCCTGGTCGGCCGGCCGCAGGTGCTGTTCCTGGACGAGCCGACGACAGGGCTGGATCCGCGGTCGCGGCTGGGCATGTGGGACATCATCAGGTCGCTGGTCGAGGGCGGGACGACGCTGCTTCTGACGACCCAGTACCTCGATGAGGCCGACGAGCTGGCGGACGAGATCGTCGTCATCGACCACGGCCTGGTCATCGCGGCCGGGACGGCCGAGGAGCTCAAGAGCCGCGTTGGCGGGGACGTGCTCGAATTCACCGTTCCGGACCGCAACCGGCTCAGCGACGCGGTCAGCGCAGTCGCGACGGTAGGCGAGAGCGAACCGCACGCCGACAAGGAGACCGGCGTGGTGAACGTCGGGGTTGGCGGCCGCGGCTCCGACGCCCTCATTGAGGGAGTACGTGCCCTGGACAGCGCGGGCGTGCAGACGCACGGCCTCGCGCTGCGGCGGCCGTCGCTCGATGACGTGTTCCTGGCGCTGACCGGGCACGCGGCCGAAGAGGAAGAACTGAACGGCAAGCGGCGCCGGGGCCGGCGTTCGAAGCGCGACGAGACGAAAGCGACGTCATGACTACCGCAACCGCACCCACGATCTCGCTGCCAGACGAGCCGAGCCTGCTCGCCCGATTCCGCTGGGCGGTGAGCGACACGCTCGTTCTGGCCCGACGCAACCTGCTGGTCTGGACACGGGTGCCTGCCTACCTGGTCTTCACCGTGATCCAGCCGGTGATGTTCGTGCTGATGTTCCGATATGTATTCGGCGGCGCGATCAACGTGCCGGGAAATATTAACTACGTCAATTTCCTGATGCCCGGCATCATCGGGCAGACCGCGGCATTCGCCTCCTTCGCTACGGCGATCGCGCTGGCGCAGGAACTGAAGAAGGGCGTCATTGACCGGCTGCGGTCGATGCCGATGGCGCGCTCGGCG
>DASXIA010000052.1:0-3769 GCA_036488155.1 Streptosporangiaceae bacterium
CTCGCCAGGACCGGCGTCAGCACGTCCGGCCATGCCAGCCTTCCCGGATGACCAGCCGCGTATGGCTCATGGCAGGGATGACGCCCGGAGCGGACTTGAGCGAGCCAGGCCGGCAGTGCGCGGTACCGTGCGCATGGTTCGTGCTGGCCGCGCTAGCTGGCCCGGCCGAGGCCAGCAACCCCGCCGAGACGCCCAGCGAACAGATCGCGGCCAGCAGGGCGCAGGCCACGGCAGTCGGGCGCCCGCAGGGGCGGGGTGTGAGCCACTCCCGCCCCGCACCAGCCAGGTAACTCCAGGCAACCGAGCCCGCAGCGGTCCCGTCCCTGATGAGCAGCACGGCCAGCTCCGCGGCCTCCTCCCCGTGCCGCCGTCGCCAGCGATCCGGGTAGCACCGCAGCACGACCTCGACCAGCCTGGCGGCTCGGGAGTCATCCATCAGATTCCGCCAAGCTGCAGCCGCAGCCGCCCGGCCGCGCTGACCCGCTCAAGCGAATCGAGGTGCACGCGAAGCGCCGCCGCCCCCGGCGCGCTAATGCGATACGGATGACGCCGGTCGTCAGTGGGCAGCGACTCGATCAAGCCGAGCCGCTCGAGCCGGTCCAGCGCACCGTAGAGCGTGCCAGGTCCGAGCTCGACACCAGCGAGATCCCTGATGTCCTTGATCAGCGCGTAACCGTGCTTGGGCCCGTCGGCGAGGCTGATCAGGATCAGCACCGACGCCTCACCAGCTCTCCGCAGCACGTCCTGCCCTGCGCTGCCGTCGCGTCTGCTCACGATCACCCGCCTCCCTACTACGTCGGTCAATATATCAGCCAACGTAGTAGTCGTCGGGGTAGTTGCCGAAACGCGGACCCAAAACGCCAGCGGGAAGCCACGCTGCTCGAGAACAGCGTGGCGGGGTGCGGGGCACGCACGCGGCCGCCCCGCCTTTCACCTGAAGCGAATCCGGGGGTGCCGCGTGCCGGCAACCCCCGGAATGCAACGCATCTCAGCGCCGCGACTCGCGGGCTCAGGCTGTCCGGCGCAGCACGCGCAGGTCACATGGCGCGGCCGAGCCCGGCTGCTGCTGACCGGCACACGGCAGCAGCCCGCCTCCCTCCGGGTAGTACGGGAAGACGTTCAGCACTACCTCGCAGTCACAACAGCCGCCGAGCTCCGTCAGCCGCCTTGACAGCCGCGACGCCTTCGGCGCACGAACGTCCCGCCACCGGATCGTCCAGCGGTGCGTGCCGTCGCAGCCGAATTCGTTGAGCATCCGGAGCAGGAAGCAGCGCAGGCACTCCCGCTCGGCCGGCTCGGTTAACACGTCCGACAACGTCACGAGCTCAGCTTCGACGGTGTCGGCAAGGCTGTCAGTCATCGCTACTCCCGTGTCTCTAGGAGCGTGCCGGCCCTGGGCCGGTAGCCGTGGGTGGGCTTCGCAACGGTTCTATCGCGGGCCTCCGACATTTCGGCCGCCCGCTGGCGGCCGGTGCGCGGCGCCGAGAGAATGTTGTGATGACAGCGCTTTCCTGGGCATGGCTCAGCACTCCGGTCGGCGAGGTTTCGGTGGGCTGCAGCAGTGTCGGCGTCGCGCAGGTACGGTACGGCCCTCCGGCTGGCCATACCTCCGACGAGGCGGTGAGCAGGCAGCTGGCCGAGGCGGCACGGCAGCAACTGACGGAGTACTTCCGCGGTGAGCGCACAGCCTTTGACCTGGCCGTCGACTGGTCCGGTACGGCCGGGCCACAGCGTGACGTGCTGAAGGTCCTGGACAGTTCGGTCCGGTACGGGCAGACCGTCACCTACGGCGCGCTAGCCAGTCGGGCCGGACTGGCTGCCGACGACAGCACTCTCCCGGCAAGGACCGTCGGCCAGATCATGGGCTCCAACCCGATCCCCGTCATCATCCCGTGCCACCGCGTCGTGGCCAGTGACGGACTAGGCGGGTACAGCGGCGGCGCAGGAACGGAGGTGAAGCGGTGGCTCCTCATTCTCGAAGGCTCGCTCCCGCCGACGCTCGACTGGCAGCCGATGGACCCGGCGCTTTGACCGGGCCGGCTGAAGCGATCCGGGATGTCCGCGCAGTCCGGGCCAGCACACTTGCTCGAGCCGTGGTTCGCGCCGTTCGCACTGGTGAACGGCTCAGCCGTGGGTCTGGTGCCGATCCTGCTGCCTGTCGTAGCGAGCCGGTACGGCGTCGGTCACGTAGGCCTGGTGATGGGCGCGTTCAACCTCGGTGCCTTCGCCGCTCCGCTGGCCGGCAGCATCGCCGACCGCTACCGCGCTTACCGTCTGCTGACCATCGTCTGCGCAGCGGCCAGTGCCCTGTCACTATGGCTGTTCGCGCTCGCCAACCCGTGGCAGCAACTGCTGCTGGCGCTGGTCAACGGCGCCGGGTTCGCCGCTGCTGTCACCATCGCCAACCTGCTGATCGTCGAGCGCCAACCCAAGGCTGAGTGGAACCAGCGGCTCGGCTGGCTGGAGACCGCGCTGAGCATCGGTCAGGGCAGCATGTTGATCCTGGCCGCCTGGCTGTCCGGGCTCCACGCCAGGCCGGCCCTGATCGGGGCAGCCATCGTTCCGGCAGCAGCCGTCCCGCTCGCCCTGCTGGTTCCGCGGCAACCGGCTGCCGCTACTGGCCCCGTCCGAACCGGCGCGCCCGTAGCCGCCCCCGCGCCCGTAGCCGTCAGCGCTACCGTTGCCGCTGGCACGCCTCCTGCTGACAGCGCGGCACCTGCCGTAACTCACCGGTTGCGGTCCGTCGGCCATGTGGGTGAATGGGGCCCGGCCAGCCCTTCTCGGGTCCACCACCTGCACCGACGCCGGTCACTCAGCGGACTGCTTGCCATCCTCCACGGCGATTTCGGCTGGCTGCTCGCGGCGTGGGTGCCCGCCTACGCTGGCACCGCCGTGGTGTTCGCGCTGTACCCCGTGCTCTTTCGCAATGCATTCCAGATAGCGCCGCATGTCTCGGCACTCGCCTTCGCCGTCATCGTCTTCGCCAGCCTGCCGCTTTTCATCGTCGCCGGACGGGTCAGCCAGCGACGCGGCCCCGCGCTCACGATGGCCGTAGCGCTGGGCGCGCGCATCATCCTGCTCACCGTCCTCGCGCTGCTGGCCGCAGCCGGGCACGTGCCTGCCGTCCTGCCGCTCGCGGCATTCGCCGGCATCATGTTCGCCTGGTCATTTCTCAGCGTCGCCGCACCCGGGCTGACCGGGCAACTAGCTTCCGGCGACGAGGGAGATGCTCAGGGTGCGCTCAACGCCGGGAGCGGACTGGCCGGGCTGGCCGGATCAGTAATCGGCGGCTTCGCGGCGGCGAAGTGGGGTTACCCGGCTGCACTCGGCATCGGCGCCGGTGCCGTCGCCGTCGGCCTGGCCATCTTCGCCACGACGGTGATGCGCCGCCCTGCCGCCCGCAACGCCGGTTAACTGTCTACTGGGCCGTAGCCGGCAGGTTCGAGTCCTGCTCGGGTGCGTCAGGGAATTCCCAGGTCCCTCCCAAGCGACAGGCCTGAACTCCTCTAGCATGTCTTCGTTCGTGCCCGCGGCGTCACCAGCGGGTACCGATCCTTGCGCGTAGCATCGCTGTGTGACGTTCGATCGGATAACCACGAACCCTGATGTCATGGGCGGCCTCCCGTGCATCAAGGGCAGCCGGTTTCCTGTGGCCACGGTCATTGCAATGGTGGCAGACGGGATGACTGTGGACGAGATTCTGAGCGAGCATCCAGGCCTGACGCGCGAGGACGTAAGAGAATCCCTGCTCTATGCGGCCGAGGCTGTC